>NZ_LDOS01000002.1:1200000-1508558 GCF_002077135.1 Metallibacterium scheffleri
TCGGCATCTCGATGTGTCTCCGACCAGCGCGCCTCAGCGGACTCGGCAATCTGGACCTGCTGCATTGCTGCCTCTAAATCCGCCTCGCGCTGCTTCAGCGAGCGCTCCTGATTCTCAAACCCCGTAATCTGATCCTCGACTAGACCAAGACTGGTGTGGAATTGCTTCTGGGAAGTGAGATCACCTTCAATTTGCGCTTTCAATTGCTCGATGTTCTTGAGGCGGTCTGCTGCTTCCCGCTCCTGTGCGCGGAGCCCTTCCCAAGGTTTCTCGGCGTCATCCGCCGACTGCGCGATACGAAGCAGCCCGAGGTGATCGACCTGCTCGCGGTACTGCGCGATGCGCTTATCCAGCTCCTCAAGCCAACGGGACGTATCCTCCTGTTCTTTGATGGCCTCAGCATAGATACCGCGCGGCTTGCCGGTGGATGTCAGCAACGTCTCGCGCTCGCTTCGTACGCGATTGATGACTTCGTCGCCCCGCGTGCTCGCCACTTCGCCTGTGGAGTGCTCAAGCGCTTGGCGCAACAGGTCAGTCGCGTTGCCAATCGGCTCGGCGATGTCTTGCGCACTGCCCTGCTCAATCCACAGCAGACCGGGAATGCCCCAGTGTTCGGGCTTGCTCGCACCCTTGCCGGCAAAGCGAAATCCAAATAGCTCGGCAAGATGTTGTTCGGCATCTTCGCCATCGAATTCCGTCGCGCCCACCATGAGTTCACAACGCTTGCGGTGCAGGAAACTTTTGCGCAACCGGTAGTCGATATCCCCGATACTAAAATCTAGTTCGACGCTCGGCGCTGCGGACGGCTCGCCCCAAGGCAGGAGATCGTCCACACTGGTCGAGCGGTAGCGTTCGAAGAACGCCGCGCGCAGGGCGCGGACCAATGTGGTTTTACCTGCTTCGTTCGGGCCAGTGAACAGGTTCAGTCCCGACTCGAACCCGGCAATCTCGTAGGGTTGCCGGAACTGCCGCAGTTGTTCGACGCGGAGCCGGTGCAACCTCATGCGGCGCTCTCAACAGCTTGGTGCTCGGCGAGGATGCCGGCGAGGATGCCGAGTGCATGGCCCGCGATTTCGCCTTGAGTGTCGCCGTCTTGCGCTGATTGACGATCACGCAGTTCGGCAATGACCTCCCCGAGGTAGCCATCGGCATGGAGAGCCGCGAGATCGCCGTCACTCGGCATCAAGCGCAACGCACTCAGATCGGTTTGTACGCTGCGCGCCTTGGCCTCGGCACGACCCAGCGCCTCATGCAGGCGCTGCTGGCCTTTCAGGTCGGTCTGGCCAGCAAGGCGGATGTTCAACACTTCACGCTCGGTAGCCCCAGCCAAGCGTTCAATAACAAGATCGACATCACTGGCCACCGCCACAGTCTGGTCCATGCTCTGCCAGTTGAACTGGCTGGTCTCCAGTCGTTTGACACGCGGTTCGCATCCGGGCGCATCGATTTCCACCAGTAGCACGTAGCCTGGGCCGTTATCCTTGAATCGGTCCGGCTCCGGTGTGCCGCTGTACCAGGTGCGGCTATCGATCTGCTTGCAGCCGTGCCAATCACCCAGCGCCAGATAGTCGAGCTTGGCGCGCACGGCGCGATCCGACGCGATGGGATTGGCCGAGTCGATATCGTCAGCGAGGACTCCGAGCACAGCGCCATGGGCTATACCAATGCGCATATGTTTTGACGGGGTCTCAGCGTGATCGAACCATTCCGTCAAGTCGTTGTAGGTGTGCCGTTGGGTCAGCGGCGCCATCAGCGCGGAGAAGCCCTGCGCGGCAAAGTCGAATACTTTGGACTCAAGCGCCAAGTGCAGATTGGCAGGGATGACACCCAGGCGATCCGCCCGTGTCCAGACGCTTTCGCTAAGGGCTGCGTCGTGATTGCCAGGAATCATCAACCAGGCGCCGACATAGCCGCCAAGCGCGTTGAACAGCTTGCGGATGGTCCGATCGGCCACCGTTTGCGTATCGAACACATCGCCCGCCACCAACACTGCATCGACCTTATGCTCGGTTGCCAGGCGCGCGATGTTCGCGACCGCTGTAACTCGTGCTTCGGCTAGCGGCGAGGCATCGTCTGCCGGAAACTGGCTGTACTGCCTTCCAATCTGCCAGTCCGCAGTATGAAGAAATCGAAGCATAACGCGGAATCCTTTGTCGTCTACGGCCGCGATTATTACTCACTGTCCGTTGTCTAATTTTCTACGCGCGCCAACGCGGCTCCGCGATCAAGACGGGCACTCCGCCTGCAAACTCTACCGCGCCACGACATAGGTCATCACCCAGCGTACCGAGACGGTGTCGCGCGTGATCGGCTTGCCCAGATCATCCACGCACTTGATGCGCGTGCGGGGCGCCGGCTTGGTGTCACCGCCGAGATCCCGCAGCGCCACCGTGCTGCGACTGACATCGATCCGGACAGTCGCCGAGTCCCCAAGGCGACGGGCCCGCGCGATCTCGGTGTCGTCGACCAGCAGCATCCGGCCGCGCTCTTGAAATGCTCATCCTGCATGAGACGCTGCTACTCCCGGGATGGTTCGGAATGGGCGGCCAAACGTAGATCGACAAAGGCTTGCCAGGCGGTATTCTGCTATCAGGCGCGCGAGTGCGATGAGGTGATCATCCCCGTTAAGGCCGTATCGCCCCCCAAAGAACGGAGTCACCACCAAGGTGGCTCCATGGTCTTCGTAGACAAAGCATTCCCGCTGGCGCTGACCGGCGCCAATCGGCCGACGCTCACCAGGGCCGTGAAAGCCAAATGCCTTCGCAAAATCATCTCGAAAGGTCTTGCCGGTCCCGACGATGATCTTGGGCTTGTAGCGGTGTCGCTGGTCATCGAAGAAGGGAAAACGAACCTGGCGGCATCGTTCGCGATACGCGCCTTTGTCGCGCAACGCTGGGTGCTGTGCATACACCAGGTTCCACTCTGCGCTATCGACCTTCGGAGACGCCAACGGGAAAAGGTTGAGCTTGAAGCTCTCGCCATCCCTGACATAGAGCTTCTCGGCCATATAGGCCTTCCAGCCTTCGAGCGATGGCTGTTGGCCAAGATCCCTTTGCAGACTGTTGAGAGCGACCAGCAACTTTGCAGCTTTCTGGTTGTACTGCCATGTCTGAAACTTAGGGTGCTGCTTCTTAAAGTCGTCCGTCCAGGACGCGGGTTCTAGCTCAGGATCAAGGTTAGTGGCGGGCTCAAGAGATCCACCATGTTCGATGCCGCAAATCCAGACGTCCGCAAAGGGATTACCCCCATCCACGCCCGACCAGGAAGCCAGAAAGCGATCGAAGTTCGTCATTGGAAATATCACTCAACAGAGCAGTTTGAAAAACCCGTTTTGAACTCGCCGCACGCCGCCTGACCGATCGCGTGGCGCGGCGCGCCGATGAAGTTGCCGCAACGGTTGCCTTTTGCTGCATCCACATGTCCATCACTGCCAGGCGGATGCCGTCGGATTTCTTTGTCCCAAGCGCTTCGTAGAACATCGCCATGCGCACTTCGCGATCAAGGCGGGCACTCCGCCTGCAACCCCCACCGCGCCGCCACATACGTCATCACCCATCGTACCGCCACGGTGTCGCGCGTGATCGACTTGCCCAGATCATCCACGCACTTGATGCGCATGCGCGGCACCGGCTTCGTGTCACCGCCGAGATCCCGCAGCGCCACCGTGCTTTGACTGACCTCGATGCGGACGCTCGCCGAGTCCCCCAGGCGACGGGCCCGCGCGATCTCGGTGTCGTCGACCAGCAGCATCCGGCCGCGCTCGCGCTCACTGGTGTACATCCACTTCCCGATCAACCACCGGAAGTCCTCCTCCTTCCCGGTCCGCAGATCCTCGAGCCATCGACAGAGCATCACGGCCGCGGTCGTCGCCGATCGGGCCGCCAGCGCCGGTGGCACCCAGTTCGTGCCATGACACAGCGCCAGCACATGACGCGGCATGGCCGATCCCTTCTTGCCGGAGCGGATGCAGGAGAGTCGTTCAAGGCCCGCACGATAGGCGGCTTCCTCCTCGACGGACACCAGGCGATGGCCGTCGCGCAGGGAGCGATCCACGAGCTCCACGCCTTCGAAATGGATGCCGTCCCGGGCCTCGCCTTCGCCGGTCCGCAGCTCGATCTCCGGCAGCGGCGACAGCGGCGTCTCGTCCCGGTCGATGCCGGCATCGTTCAGGCGCTGCTCGATCCGATCCCGGAGCGCCCGGTTGAGGCGATGCCGTTGAGTTGTCGCATCCCCCGACGCGTCATCGGCCTCCCGGATCTCTGCCACCCACCGATGGATCGTGGCCCTGCCTCCAAGGCGCTGCTCGAAGCTGCGGCGCATGTCGAGACCATCGAGCTTGTGCAGCACCCCGTGGAGTGCCACGCACAGCACGTGGGTGTAATGGCGGATCGTCGTGTTGGGATGGGAATGACCCACCAGCGCGGCGACGGCACGCAGGCCCTGCCCTGCATCACCCTCGGGTCCGAGCAGCCCCTGCATCCGCGCTTCACCGATCTTCAGGCCCTCCAGCCAGGGCAGCGCCCCGCGCAATCCATCGAGTCCCGCCGGCCGCCACAGCAAGGTCAGGACCAGCCGGCTGACCAGCGTGTGGCGCAGATGGTGCGAGCCCATGCTGTCGTCCCGGGTGACGGCCTTGATCAGCCGGCTCAGCGCGTCGTAGAAATTGTTGGGATCCGCGCTCGTGTCGGCATCCGGATCGATCAGCTTCTGATACCGCTGTTCGGTGGCCACCTGCATCCACGCCCGGGTGCCCTCCTCCGCAAAACCGATCGGCAGCACGCGATCCGCCCAGGCGGTCTTCAGCGTGTGATCGCCATACGCCTGCACCCGGCACAGGTCCTCCTGCACATCGACGGCGCGCAGGTGCGCACTCTCGGCGCGGCGCAGACCGAAGGTCGCCATCAGCTCGACATGGCGTTGCGCGCTCGTGCGCAGGGCGGCGTTGCCGATCCCGGAGGTCGCCGACAGCAGTCGCGCGTGCAGGTGACGCAGCTCCTCCGCGCTGAGGATCTTGGCCGAGACCGCGCGCTCGGGCGCGGCACCGAGGACGCCGATCGCGAAGCCGGCATGGTCGGCCTTCTCGTCGCTCAGAAATCGATGAAACTGGAACCAGGCGCCGTGCTGCAACCGGTCCGGAAACTGCTCGCGGCTGATCTCCTGCAACTGGACCAGGATGTCCTGGTCGAACGCGCGCCAGTCCGGCGTCTGCTCGGACAGTCCCAGCAAGGCACAGGCGATGACGCGGACGCGGTTGACGACGCTGCGCTTCTGGTGCGCATTGACCCGGTGCTCCGCGGGTTCGGTGGTGGCATGGATCAGCCACAGGGCAAAGCTGCGCAGCAGCCGCTCGGCGGGCGTCCCGGTCCGGTATTCACCGACCTGTCGCAGCCACTCGCCACGGTAGGGGGTCTTGTGCCAGCCCAGCGCCTCCATCACCGGCACGCGGTGCAGCACATCCGTCGGCAGGTCTGCCTCGCCGAGCGCCGGCGCCCGCGTGGCGGGCAGGCCTTCGTCCACACCGGCGCCGGATCGACGGCCGGGTTCGAGGCCCGCGAGCCGGCGCAGTTCGCCATCGCCGAGATCCTCGGTCTCCAGACTACCCCGCGCATAGGCGGCAAGGATCGGCGCGCCGTGCACCATGAGGTGCTGCGTCGCCGCGGCGGTCATCGCCGCCAGCGTGACCGTGTGGTCCCCGGCGCCGATCCGCGCGAGATAGGCGTTCAGGCATTTCTCGGCCCGGGCGCGCCGATGCGAGGCCGACGGCCGCTTGAACAGCGCCGGCAGCAGCACCGTCTGGATGGTCTCCTGCTCGATCGTCAGGTAGGCGCAGGAGAAGTCATCCAGGAACACCGTGCGCTGCATGGTCTCCGGCGCCCCTTCCCGCTTGACGCGAAACACCAGGGCGCGGTTGGGCCCGTGCGCCAGGATGGGCGCGCCGGCCTTGAGCTCGCGCAGCCAGGCATCGATCAGGCCCCACCGGGTCAGGCCCAGTCGCCAGATCGCCAGCATCAGCAACCGGCCGAGCTCCAGCGGACTCCCGTCATCCTTGCTCTCGGCGCCGGGCGCGGACGGCCGCGGCGGCAGGCCGGCGAGATCGCGCGCGAAGGCCGGGAGCACGTGCGCCTCCAGATACGCCAGCGTCTGCAGCGCATCGCCATCGAGCAGGACCTTGTTGGCGAACAGGGGCCTGGGCCTCGCGACGAAGATCGGCACCTTCCACTTCGTGCGCAGGTACTGGCACACGGACTCGGCCACCGCCCGCTGCCGCTCCACCGGTTCGCATTGCTGCGCGCGGACGACCTCGCGCGCCAGGGCCAGGGCGGCCGGTGCGCGATCCGTGGCCGTGGCGGTGTCTTGCTCCATCGCCTCGAGGCGATGGCTGTCGGCGCTGCTCAGGAACGCCCGGGCGTCCAGCCCGGGCGTCGTCTCTTTCGCGGGCGCCGGGGCTTTGGCGGCGGCACGACCGGCCGTCGGCGCCGGGATCAGCGTCCTCGGACGCGGCGCGCGCGCCCGCTCCGCCAGGGTCATCGGCACGAAGCCCAGACGTTGCTCGAGCGCTTCCTGCAGCTCGAGCCAGGCCGCCTGGAAGCGCCCGGAATCGAACGTGCTGGTCGCATCCCAGGCGTGCCGGCCCCGCACCCAGTGGCCGAGCTCGGCATCCCGGAACCGACCCGGCAGGTGACCCGACCACGAGCGCACGACCTTGCGGCCCCAGTTGGCCGGCAGCGGCGTCAGCTGCTCATCCTTCTCCTGGTACTTCGGCTGGTAGGGAACGACATCCCGTCGGCGGCCCGAGGTCTTCGGAAAGATGTATTGCAGGCGCACCTCCGTGCCCTGCTCCGAAACCACCAGCGGATCCAGCGCCGGCACCGCGATGGCCAGCTCGCTGGCCAGCGCCACGTACGCCTCGATCTGGCCCCGCAAGCCGCGCGTCAGCGGAACGAGCCGGTCCGTGGAACGGTCCGCACGGTGCTTGTCGGCCACCAGGGCCCAGTCGCCGGCCAGGATGATCCGCGGGACCGGCGCCAGGCTGCGCCGGTGGGCCAGGCCCAGGCCCAGCCAGTAGGACAGGTACAGCGTCATCAGGTTGAACGCGCGCGGCCAGTCTCGACGCGCCTCGGCGGCGCGCATTCGCGACTTGACCTCAGCGAAGTACGCAGCCAGCGCCGCCTCATCGAACGCGTGTTGCGCGCCGATCCACGCATCCGGCACCGCCGGCGCGGACGCCTCGGGCAGCGCGCCGACGAGGGACGCGGCCGCATCACGCCACCAGCCCTCGATCTGCGCATGCGGGTAGGCGGCGTAGTGGATGATGTTGCGCGCATTGGCTTCCGCCCCGGCCGTCACCACACCCAGCGCGCCCAGATCGCCCCGGGTCTGCACGTTGAGCGTCCGCAGCAAGGCGCTGCGCACGCCCTTGGCGGTGACGCGCAGTTCCGGGGCAAGGTCTCGCAGCAACCGGTGCGCCTGCGCCACGACGGCTTTCGGGGAACGCGGCCGGGGATCCTGGATGGAATCCAGCAGGGGGCGCCATGCCTGCGGCAGCGGCAACGACAGCGTGGTCGACCGTGGACGACAAAACGGCGGCGGCGCCGCCGGTGGTCGGCGCAACTCGGGCTGGCCGGCACGCACGTGCACGCGGTGCTGCCTGCGGCTGATGGCCACCGCCACGTCGCGCGCCAGCTCCGGCACCCCGTCCTCGATCGGCGGCCGCGCGACCTCCTCCAGCGCCCGGCCCGTCAGCAGGCTCAGGCCAATGGCCAGGCGCGCCTCGCGCGCCAGGGGCTCGCCTGCCGCATCACCGGACCCGGTGACCAGCTCGACGACGGCGCGCACGGCCGAACCCGACAGCGTCCACTTGTTCCAGTGCAACTGCGCGTTGTCGTATTCGATCGCGTTCTGGATGCCCTTGGCCGCGTAGTAGCCCTTGAGCAGGTCCGCGTCGTCCGCCAGGAACAGCGAAAGGCCCGGCTGCTCGCGCGGCTCCTCCGGATCGTCTTCGTCCGGGTCGACCGTGCGCGGCCGCTCCGCCGGCCGTTCTTCGACCGGAAAGAATTCAACAACCGTCCCCGAGTGGACTTCGCCTTCGTCGGCGGCCAGCAGCACCTCGGTCAAGCGCTGACCACGACGAATCTGCGGCCGGCTGATCGACCGGATCCCGGCGCCTCGGCCCGAGGTCACGCGAAGTCCTGCTTCACGGTCGAGCACGGCACCCCAGATCGCGATCAACAGCCGGGCGAAATCACGCGGAACCGTACGCTTGACCTGCGCGATGCCTTCCTTCAATGCCTCGGCGGACATGCCCATCTTCTCAATGGCATGGTGGCGCAGGAACCCTTCACCAGCTCCGCCGCCGGCCAGGCGGGCCAGCCGAACCAGCACCGTCAGCTCCCGGCTCTGTACCTCGCCGGGCTCGCCCAGGACCTCGACCAGCAGGGCCAGCCGCTCCCGCGCCTCCGGCTCATCCACCGCCAGATGCCGCAGCGCCAGGTACGCGCCATACAGTCGGTGCCCATACCGGTGATCCAGCAGGCGTGCGGTCTCGGACGACAGATACTGGGCTGTGTGCGCCGACGCCGATTTGAGCCATGCGCCGGGTTTGCGGTGAGCCGGTTGGAACGCGCAGAAATTCAAGCCTGGCGCCGTGCGCAACTCGTTTGCGATGGCTCAGTCGCCGATCGGCATGTGGCTCAAATCGACGTCGGCGCCAACACTGGGCATCACTTGCGGTGATACCGCCGAGGCAGTCGCATTACGCAATCGGACAGCGTGAGGCATTGGAGCTACGGCTCGACCATTCTCTCACGCGCATCTGCCGCACAGCTGGCGAGTAGCGACGACGGAGCGTAAGGCGACGTTGCCGGTAGCGCGCACCAACAACATGGTCCTTGCAAAGGCTTGCGCGACGCGCGCGAGGCAGCACTGAAGCACGATTGCATCCGGCAGTCGTAGTCTGAGTGATTGGCAGCAATGCCGAGGGCTGCGTCAGCCTGCTCAGGCCGCTTGCGAACCGGTTCCTTCAGTCCCGCGCGACGCGCCGCACGCTTTTCTGCAGCCGCGTGTTCTCTTGCTTCGCTTCAGTCAGCAGTGCCGCCCAGTCGCTGGGTGGATGCCCGGTTTCCAGCATGCGCCGGAATACGCGGTAGGCATCATCACCGCGGTCGTACGCGCGCTTGGTGTCCTCGTCGTTGACCCAGGCGTAGACGATGATTTTGCTTGGCTGGTGGTAACGGAAAAACAGTCGGTATTGCTGAAAGAACTTGGCACGGAACCAATGCCGATGTTCGTCGCCGAGGGTGCTGCCCTGGCGGTAATCCGAGCGGGTTGGATCCTGTGGAATCACTTCGAACGCCAGCTTGGCGATGGCCGCCAGCCGCTTGCTGGCGTTCTTCTGGATGTAGCCCTTGGGATCCTTGGCCCACAGTTTCTCGACCTGCGCGATCAACGTTTCCAGCTGATCGAGAAACAGCGGGTGCGCAAACAGCGTCCAGCCGTTGATCGTCAGCGGCGCCGGCGCTTTCGTCGGCTTCATGTCTCGTCGGGCAGTGCAGCGTCGAGGTCCACCTTGATCTTGCCAACCAAGGACTGAAGGCGCTTGCGCAGACCCGCATCCAGTGCCGTGACCCGCTGCGGATGGGTGGCGAGATCACTGGCGAGAAACCCCAGAAAGGCACCCAATGCCGGGTCGTCCGAGTCATCGCTGGCGCGCGCGATCACGACGGCGCCATCGGGCTGCAGCAGATACCGGATTTTGTCGCGCTTGCCGAGCTTCAAGGCACGACGCACGGCATCCGGCACCGTCGTCTGGTAGCGGTCTGTCAGAGTGGATTCAAGCTGGAGGGTGGCGGCCATGATGGCTTCCAAGGATGGGTTCGGGCCGATGGTAATGCAATCGCATTGTCGCGGCAAGCCTGCCTGCGTCATGGGACGGGGTCTTTGTTCAGCCAGCGCGGCGGTGAACTGCACCCCCCCGCAAGGTTTGCAGCGCCAGCAACACCGGATCGAAACGCCGCTGCGGCGGCGCCTCGCGCAACGCGCACTCCAGCCTGCGGGTCGGTGGCCACAAGTGGAGGAGTATGGGTGGCCATCAGGGCAGTAGCGCGCAGGTCCACGTCATCACCCAGCGCACGGCCAGCACGTCGCGACGGATGAAGCCATCGGTCGGATTGCCGCAGCGGATCCTCCCCCATGACTGAACCCTGTCCGCGCGCCTGCTGCCCTGCTCGCGCTTGAACACCTTCTGCTCCATCACCGGCGTGACGTCCGCTGACGCGGGCAACTGCTGCCAGCGGGCTCGATCGTGGTCGTCGAGGCGGATTCGCCCGAATTCCTTTTCACTGGCGTGTAGCCAGCGATCCAGGAGCCATTCGAGCAAATCGGGATCGCGGGTACGCAGGTGCTCGATCCAGTGACACAGGGCGGCCGCCGACTGGGTCGGGGACTTCGCCGCAAGGCGGTGCGGGATGCGCCTGCCATCGACCCTGTCGCACGGATGGCGCTTCGCGCTGGATCCCCGTTTTCCCGTCGGAATCTCGTAAATCCGCGCCAAAGCATTCTCGATCGAGCGCATATCCAGACCCGTCTCGTTGGGAGCTGTGCCGCGCAGCACGGCCTCGATCTGCGCCAAGCGTTCGTAGCGGATGGCTGATCGGTCGTAGGCAGGCGGCTCGGGACTGTGTGGCCCGGCGAGCGGGCCTGCCGGCGCGTCCTCGCGCATCTGCTCTTCGACGTGGACCGCGTCCGGGCACAGCGTTTCGGCTTCTGCACGCAAGTGCTGATGAAGAAACGCCGCCGCCGTCGCAGCGTCCATATTCGTCGTCTCCTCGCGCCACGCCTGGCTACGCCGCTGCATGGTGCGCGGGCTGCCGAGCCGCCGCTCGAACGCGCGCATCAGATCGGGGACCGGCTGTCCGCACAGGTGCGCATAGAAGGCGATCCCGACGGTGTGGATGTAGTGGCGCAGTGTCGTGAGCGGATGCGAGTGGCCGAGCAGCGCCGCGATCGCCTGCAGGCCGTGACCGCTCTGCCCTTCCCCGCCGAACAGCACGTCCATTGGCGCATCCGGCACCAGGAAATCCGCCATCCAGGGAAACTGCACCTCGATCCGGTGGTAATCGACTGCATCCGACAGGGCCGACAGCAGAAGACGGCTCGCCACGGTGTGGCGCACCGTGTGCAGGTGGACGGCGGGGTCCGATGCTTTCCGTTGCACCAACTTGTTGACCGCATCGAAGAAGTTGTCGCCTTGGACCGTACGCGGGATGCCATGCGCCAGCAGTTGGCGCTCCGATCCGGCACGAACGGCCTGGATCCACTTCATGTCCGCGAAATCGGTCAACGCCTTCGGCAGGACGCGATCGGACCAGGCCGTCTTCAGCGTGTGCGTTCCATAGGGCTGCACCCGGATCAGATCGCCTTGCACATCGATCTCGCGGATTTTTTCAGCCTCGCTCCGGCGCAGCCCGAACAGTGCAATGGTCTCAAGATGACGCCGCGCCACGGCGCGGGTGTCCGGATTGCCAATCCCTGATTCATCCACACGGTCGATGGATCGGGCCACAGCACGGATCGACGCCGTCGTCACGATCTTGGCGAGGACACCGCGCGGCGCTGGCGGTTCGATCTCGCCGACCGTAAAGCCGGCCTTTTGCGCCACGGATCTTGCTGCCCGTTGCCGGAGAAACCGGCGAAACGTCTCGAACGGCAGCGACGTATCGATTCCCGGGTGCAGATCCTGAAACTGCTCCTCCAGGTTGACGAGGAACGCCTCGTCGATCGTCAGCTCCGAATCCCCGGCCACGCCAAAACCGACGAGCGCATACCCCACCACCTCGATGACCTGCTGAAAACGGCGCTTCTCGGCTGGCTTGACCTTGCCGCCCTGGATCTTGGCTTGATGTTGCAGGTACCACACGGCGAACTTTTTCAACAGCTGTTGCAGGGGCAACCGCACCTCGATGTCATCGATCGTCCTGCACATCGCCTCGACCCGCGGCGACTGTCGATAGGCGATCCGGTGCACGAGGTCCTGGCTGCTTGCCACTTCGGAAGACGGCAGCGATACCTGCTCAAGCGACGTCCGTTCGAGGCTGAGCGCGAGTTCAGGCAGTGACCGGTGCGCCGTTCTCGCCTCGTAGCCGGCAAGGTGGCGGATTTCATCATCCGCAAGGTCGTGCGTCTCGAACTCCGCCGATGCGTACGCGGCCAGCACCGGGCTACCGCGCATGAGGTGGTACTGCTGCGCAGCCGCACCCGTGATCGTCAAGAGGTTGCCGACATTCACGCCCGCCAGGGCACGCAGGTAGTGGCTCAGCGCCGCCTGGATGCGTGCGCGCCGCTTCTGGGGATTCAGAGCAAGCAACGGCGTCAATGCAGCCTTGAGCCTGGCGAATTCGGCGACGAAATAGATCTGGCTGTACGGTTCCAGATAATGGATGCGATCCATCAGGGCGCCGTTGCGCCGGCAGCGAACCCGGCTCGGCACGTACCGCAACGGGCCGGTCGCGAGGATGCCGACGCTGCCGTAGCTTTGCAGAAATGCATCCAGCACCGGCCAGGTCACGAGACCCTGCCGCCAGATGCACAGCATCACGAAGCGCCCAAGTTCGCACGCGTCTGCACCGTCCGGGTCGGCCGCCGCGGGCAGATGCTCGAGCTCCGTGTACAACGCCGGCAAGACCCGACTCGTGAAGTACGCAAGATGGTGCAGCGCCACCTCATCCACCAGCCAATCGCGCTGGAGCTGGATGCGCGGCCGGTCGGCAAAGATCGGCACCTTCCATGCAGTGCGCGCGGCGGCACAGCAGGCCCGCGCGACCTCGCACACCTTGGCGTCATCGCCGACGTAGCGTTGAGCCACCGCCCTCACCAAGGCGGTGACTACCTTCGGATCCTTGATCTCCGCCGCGCGGATGGCCTCATAAAGTGCCTCGTCCGCCAGGCGGCACTCCGCGTCAAAGTCGAAGCTCGGCTCATCCGGGGGGAGGCGCTTGGCGCGCTGGCTGGAATCCGCGAGCCCTTTCGGCTTCAGCGCAGCGACCACCGGCCAGTCAACCCACGTACCGATGGCCTGCGGATGGGCGATGACCTCAAAGCCGAGCTCGCGCTGCAATTGCTCCTGGCCGGCCAACCAGGCCTGGCGGAACCGCCGAAACGCGAAGTTGGAGGTGACCCGATACGGATGGCGCCCGGCAACCCAATGCCCCATCCCCGCATCGAGGTAGCGCCCGCCAATCACGGCCATTTCCTGACGCACGAGCTTTCTTGCCCAGTTGCCCGGCATGGGGATCAGCTGCTCCACTTGATACAGCCACTTGGGCCGGTAGTCGGCGACTTCCCCGCTGACTTTCAGGAACTGAAACCGCAGGACACCAGCCCTGAACTCGTCAGCGATGGGCTGGAACTTGGGGATGCGAAACGCCAGGTGCCAGACATAGCCAAAGTACGCCCGCAGCTGTGCCAGCACACCCTCCGTCAGCGGTACCAGTCGTTCCGCGCTGCCGTCATCGCGATGCTTGTCGGCAACGACCGCCACGCCATCGATGATGGCAACGGGCGCCGGCGCGACGCGAGCCCGCCCAGCGGTCGCCATGTTCAGCCACAGGAGGGTGTATAGCGTCAGCAGGTTATGGGCGCGGATCGCCCGCTCCGCCCCACCCTCCGCATCTGGCTCCAACAGAAAACCACGCAGGCGTTCGCGCAGCCGGCCAAGCTCCGCGCGCAAGGCATTCTTGTCGATGGCATCGGGCGTGCCGACGTATAGCGGCCCGGTGTCCCATGGAGTCGTCGAGCCTGCCGGCTGTACCGGGGTGCCCAGCAACTGTGTCAAGGCGCTTGCCCAGACGGCACTCGCCTGATCCACCGGGTACGCCGCGTAATGAATGATGTTCGCGAAGTTCAGGGCTTGCCGGTCGGTGATCAATTTGACCAGGCCGAGGTCGCCACGCGTCTGCTCGAGCACCAGGAACACCAATGCCTCGCGTACCAACCCGGGCTTGATCCCGAACTGCGCTGGCAACCTGGCAAGCCAGGCCTTGGCAGTCGCTCCGTAGGCCGGCAGATCGAGCTGCTTGCTCCCCAGCCACGTCGCATCGCCGAGCAGCTCGATCGCAACGACCGGCAGCTCGACCGTGAGAAAATCCCCCCGCGCATGCGTGATGGTCCTTTTGCGCCGCTTTTGCGCCCGACTCAGCGCCGGTGCCGCCGCCCGGACGGACAAGGTGCGGTCGGCGACCGACACGATGATTTCGGCATCACCCGGGTGTGCGCGGCCAACGCTCCGAAGGATCCGAACCCGGCGTGCATCATCCAAGGTGCGCCCGGTCATCAGGCTGATCAGTACGATCAGCTTGGCCGCCCGCTCCTCTGGCTTGTCGGTATCGGAGAGCGGCAATGCGCGGATCAACGCAAGCAGCGCGTCCCGGCCCAGGCGGTTCCTGGACCACGGCAGCAGCGCATTTTCATACTCTGCTGCATACCGCCACCCCTTGGCCGCGTAGTAACTCGCCACCGGATCATCGCCCGTACGACCGATATAAATCTGGTAGAGCGGATCGCCATCGGACCCATCGGGATCTTCACCCTCATCGACCCAGGCGCCGCGCGGGGCGCGCGGGCTCTGCGTCGGGGACGATTCGGGCCCGTAGACATCGATGGTGACAGCCGATTTGACATCATCCGGGTCATCGACGCGAACCTCCTCGCGCCATTCTCCATAACGACGCACACGCGGTCGCGAGTAGTCGCGCTGCGCATCACGCACGCGTTCGCGCGACACGCCATCCCTTTCCTCGGTCAACCGCCACGCCAGCCGCAGCACATGGCGGATCGCACCATGGACGCGATACCGCATGGACTCCAGCTGCTCGCGTGCCTCGCCCTCACTCAACTTGGCACGCCACGCAAGATCCTTGACGTCGCTTGCCCCAATCGTCGTGATGCGATGGACCTGATGCGCAAGCCGCGCCAGACGGCGGCCATGAACGTCCGTCAGCTCAAGACCCAGACTGAGCAGCGCACCCCGCGCGCCCTGCTGGTCAGGATCGGCCAGCTTCCGGATCTGGCACCCTGCCGCTGCGATCGGCCCACCGGCATCTTCGCGGTTGAGGCGGTTACCGGAGGATTCCTCGCCGTCAAGGTAATTCGAGTAAGAAGCGCTCGTGAGGGTCTGGTGGTGGTAGCGCAGGCACAGCCATACAAACCACTCCGTGATGTGCTCGAAGTCAGGCTGATCAGCACCACGGCCCGCCTCCAGCATCAGCACATCGCACAACGGGCCATCGCCCGTATAGGGTTGCAGCGGAGTGGATGAATCACGCGGATAGTGCGACTGCGCAAAGTGCGCCTCAGCCGCGCCGGCAACCGCCACTTCGCGAAGAATGGCCAGCTGCTTGCTGATGTCGCCCAGCTTCTCGGGCTTGATGGCCGGCTTGTTGTCGAGCATTCCGACGAACCGGCCGCAGTACAGCGCTGACCCTTCCAGCGAGTACGGCGCCGCGATCAGGCGCAACGCGTCAATGAGGTCCCGCCTCGATAACCTCCCCGCCCCACCCTGCTCTTGCGCTCGTCGCGCGTTCACAAGATCAAGCAGGCGGGAGAGATGGAGGTTCACAGTTCGAGCGCGGGAAACCGTTGCCGGATCATGGCGGCGGTATTGACTGATTTCTCGATCAGCAGCCCGCCTTCCATCGCCGTGCCGCAGAGGCGACAGATCAGATCGAGGTTGCCGTCGATGAAGTCACCAAACACGTTGAGCATCAGCGCGGCCGCCTGCGTGAACGTCAGCTGCCTTTTCGGAGGGTTGCCGCACACCACGGCAGGCACTTCAAGGTGTGGGAGGCGGTACCTGGCGAGTGCGGTGGTCAGTTGGTTGGCATGGACACGCAGACGACCCGTGCGTGTGTCGCGTGCCACGACGGGAGGCGCCCACTGGACGAGGTCTTTGACACGCTCCGCGGAAACGGCCGCGGCAAAGCGATCGAACGCCTCATGGACCGCAAGGTCCACGGACTCGCCGGGAGCAAATAGGTCGAGGCCGTTCAGGCGGATGGAAATCCTGCGCCGCTCGGAACGGACGCTGCCTTTTGGCCATCTGGTGCGAAATGCGCCATCGCGCGGATCAACGCCATGTAACCGGGCGATCCGGACCTGGTAGGCGACCGCCAGCACTGCACGCCGTTGGGTGAGGCTGATGCGAGGCAGTTCACCACGCGCCGATATCAAGCAGGCGGCAAGCCCGAGGTCTGCCTGCCACGGCTTTGGAGTGAATTTCGGAACGACCAGCTTCATGCCGTACCACCGTTACCGGCGAGGAGACTAGCTCAGGTGCCTGACACGCACGCATGAACGAGGCCGTAGCCCTACGGTCATAATCTAGCATGAAATCCGTTTCGCCATTTGTCGGCGTTATACGGTAGTAGCGGGTGGTGATCGATATCGACTCGAGAGGCGTATCGGCCGAGCAGATGCTTTATCTACAACAACTGGCGCCTTATTTCCCCGACGTAGACCTTATGCGGCCGACTACCGTGTTCGGATTATGAGCGACGAGCTGCCAGACTGCTCCACCCCGCAACAGAGTCAGTAATTGTAAGGACGGCGGCGAGCAGACGCAACACTTTTCGCGGAAATCCTGATGGATCGGGTGCCTGCGGACCGACCCCACGGCTTGCACCAGCCCTGAACACCGACGTCTTCGCAATCGCGCTGCAGTCAATGGAGTGGGTGTGGCCCACCTGTAGCCCAACGCTAGCCCACCCATAGCCCAACTCACTTTGACGCCTGACCGTCGGGCTCCTCGTCGACCAAGACCAGTAGAGCCCCCGGCGTGCATCGAAAGTAACGGCACAATCGCTCGATGGTGTCGGTACTGGTCACATAGCCGGGGACGTTGGCGATTCGCGAGACAGTTGGCCGCGACAGGCCGGTCTCCTCACAGACATCGCTGATCGTGATCCGTCTACGCTCACGAAAGCTCTTCTCGTCAAGCAGTTGGTTGAACAGGAATCGGATCACGCGCCCTCCCACTTGATCGTGAGTGAATCATATACTTTACTTTGAGTAAACTATGTGATATATTAGGATCACATTGCGATTGCACCGCAATGCATATGGAGGTCAGAAATGAAGCAAACGTATCTTACAACTGACGAGCTTGCTGAGCTGATCAAGTACGACGCACGGACGATCCGGGAGCGGCTGAAGGACTCCGTCTTACTAGAGTGTGTGCGCCGACGGCGATTTGAGCCATGCGCCGGGTTTGCGGTGAGCCGATTGGAACGCGCAGAAATTCAAGCCTGGCGCCGTGCGCAACTCGTTTGCGATGGCTCAGTCGCCGATCGGCATGTGGCTCAAATCGACGTCGGCGCCAACAACCTGCAGCACCTTGCAGATCGGCTCGACCCCGAAGTTCTCCCGGTGTTCGTCGACGAACGCCCTCATGGCTTCAGCCGGCGGTCGAGCTCCGCCTGGGCGAAAAACGCGCTGGCCAGTTTCAGGATCTCGTTGGCACGGCGCAGTTCCTTCACTTCGCGTTCCAGCGCCTTGATGCGCTGATGCTCCACGGTCGTCAGGCCATCGCGCTGCCCGGTGTCCCGCTCGTGCTGCCGTACCCAGTTCAACAGCGTCTGCGATGTATAGCCGATCTTCGGCGCAATCGACTCGATCGCAGCCCACTGCGAGGCATGCTCGCCGCGCTGCTCGAACACCATGCGTACCGATCGCTCTCGGACCTCAGGGGAAAACTTCTTCGTTGTGTTCATGGCTCCATCGTCTCAAGAGTTGGAGCCTCCTCAAATCCCGGGGCGGTTCAATCAGGCGTTGGCCGATGCCGCCGACCAATACGACCGAAGAGCTCAAGTGATCACGTCGCGGAAAGTCGATGGTTGGCAAACGCAACCCGAGCCGCCGTGCGAACTCGAGCTTGACCGCGCAGCCTGAGCTTGATGTACGAGACCTGAACTTATCGACGCTTTTGTACTCGAATCCGGGGTCGTTGCTAAGTTCCATCGAAGGAGACTGACCCATGTCGCGCGCGATCGCCCTGCCGGCTCTGTGTTTACTGATGGTGTCCGTGGCTGCATTCGCGACACCGCCCAAACCCGCCACCAGCGCCCCGGCTCCGGTGCCCAAAGAACGGTCGGTGAGCACACAGCACAGCGTGACCATCGACGGCCGCACGATCCACTACACGGCCACCGCCGGCACCATCCTGCTCCGCGGAAAAGACAACCAGCCGATCGGCAGTATGTTCTACGTCGCTTATACCGAGGACGGAGTGCGCAACCGCGCCGACCGCCCCGTTACCTTTCTATATAACGGCGGGCCAGGAGCCTCGTCCAACTGGCTGACCATGAGCGGACTTGGCCCGTATCGCGTCAGGCTGGTCAACGGCGCGGCCACTCCGCCAGCGCCGTATTCGGTCGTCCCCAGCCACCAGAGCATCCTCAACGATACCGACCTGGTGTTCGTGGATGCCATGGGTACCGGCTTCAGCCATCTCGTCGGCAAAGGCACGGGCAAGATGTTCTGGGGCGTGGACCAGGATGTGCGTTCCTTCGGTCAGTTCATCCAGCGCTATCTGACGCAAAATGATCGCTGGAATTCGCCGCTGTTCCTGTATGGCGAGAGTTACGGCACCACCCGCTCCGCGGGCCTCGCCCTGTACCTCCAGAACCAGGGGATCGCCGTGAATGGCGTGATCCTGCAATCGTCGATCCTGAATTATTTCGACTGGACGCCTGGCTCGGACAACAAATACATATTCACCCTGCCGACCTTCGCGGCGCTCGCCTGGTATCACAACAAGCTTCCCAACAAGCCTGCCAGCTTGCCGGCTTTCGTGCAGCAGGTGCGCGAATTCGCGGACGGGCCATACGCGCAGGCACTGCGGCCAGGCAACCAGTTACCGAAAGACCAGCTCGATGCCATGGCGCAAAAGTTGCACCGGTTGATTGGCTTGCCGGTAGGCTACCTCGAGCGCGCCAATCTGAGGGTGACCAGCTCCGAGTTCCGCAAGGAACTGATGCTGCCCGAGCGCGAGCAGCTGGGACGGTACGATGGCCGCTATGTGGGCGTAGACGGCAATGCCATCAGCGCCACACCAGACTCCGATCCATCCAACCAGATCTCTCCGGCACTGAACCAGGGCTATCTGTGGTACGTCTTCCATGTGCTGAAATGGAAAACAAATCGCGCCTACGTGGGACTGAATTTCGAAGCCTACAAGACGTGGGATTGGCATCACCGGATGCCGGACAGCCGCCGCAAGCAGCCGTTACCGGATGTGGCCGCTGACCTGGCCGCCGCCATGCGCAAGAATCCCTACCTGCAGGTGCTGTCCGAGAACGGCTACTTCGACTTGGCGACTCCATTCCACGCCACCGAATTTGATCTCAGCCACATCACGCTGAGTCCGGCGCTGCAGAAACACATTCACTTCGCCTACTTCTACTCGGGCCACCCGATCTACATCAATCCCGACGCGCTCAAGGCCATGCACCAGGTGCTGGACAGGTTTTACAGCGACACCCTGAAGGACGATGCGAAGGGTCCCGCGAACTGACACCGACGGCGAGGCTCTGACGCACGTTGGATGGCCGCCCTTGATGATTGACCCTCACTGTGTCGAAGGCAGGCAGAGCTCAGCCTGGCGCGCGTTGGTCTTGGCTTGCGCGATCGCTTTGCTGGGTCTGCCTGTGGCATGTCGGGCGCAACGTGCTGGCACGGCGAGGCAGGCGACCACAAAGCCACCGGCGCTGCAGTTTCACTACATGGGCCCGCCCGCCGGCAGCCGCATTGCTGCAGCTGCCGGCGTGCCCGGCGATGCTGCGATCGTTTACCTCGGCGCGGCTTCCGGCGGCCTGTGGAAATCCACGGACGGCGGCCACACATTCATGCCGATTTTCGATGATGCACCGGCCATCGGTGCCATCGCCGTGGCGCCGGCCGACCCTGATACCGTATGGGTCGGCACCGGCGAGCCCTGGTTGATACGCGTGAGCGACATTGTGGGCGACGGCGTGTACAAGTCGACCAACGCCGGCAAGACCTGGCGACACATGGGCCTCGTCAAGACCGGACGCATTTCCCGCATCGTGATCAATCCCGAGAACACCAACAACGTGTTCGTGTGCGCGGAGGGCATGGACAGCGGCCCCCAGCAGTCACGCGGCGTCTTTCGCACGACCAACGGCGGCAAGACCTGGAAACGCACGCTGTTCGTCAACGTGCACACGGGCTGCAGCGGCCTCAGCATGGACCCCGCCAACCCTAACATCCTGCTCGCTGGCACTTGGCAGGTGAAGCAGCGCACCTGGGAGGAAGTGGAAGGCGGCCGCGGCAGCGGCGTCTATATCTCGCATGACAACGGCCGCACGTGGCAGCACCTCACCACCGCGAACGGCCTGCCCAAACCTCCACTCGGCAAGATCAGCGTCGCCATCGCGCCGTCCAACCCGCGGCGCATGTACGCCGTGATACCAACGCTCGATCAAGGTTCGCTGTGGCGCAGCGACGACGGCGGTCAACGCTGGAAAGTCGCGAGCTGGAACCGCAACCTCACATCGCGTGCGGGCTATTACGATCGCGTCCTGGTGAATCCCAAGGACGCCAACGGGGTATTGATCCTCAACTCGATTGCTCAGTACTCGTCCAACGGTGGCCACACTTTCTCGGGTATGGGCGGCAAGGACGTGAAGCCCTTCGGACCCGCATCCTGCGGCGACTGTCACGACGGCTGGATCGATCCGACCAATCCGCAACATTACATCCTCACCGACGACGGCGGCGCGGAGATTTCCACTGGCGCCGGTACAGCACTCGCCGTGGCATTGCCCATCGGCCAGATCTACCACGTCACCAGCGACGACCGGGTCCCGTACCGCATCTACGGCAATCGTCAGGACGATGGCACCTGGTGGATGTCGAGTGACATTTCGCAGCCGAGCGGCAACGGCCTGCTGCGAAAAAGCGAGTTCATGCCCGAGCGCGGACCGCGCTTCGGGCTTGGTGGCAAAGGCAAGGCCAAGGTCAACCAGCGGCTGCTGGCCCTGTACCCGAAACAGGCCGCGATCCCCAAGGGGTGGGCACTGGGCCCCAACGGCGAACCCACCAACGCGCCGGGCCACGTCGGCTACGAGACACCCAGCCCACCGCTGCCCACCTACCATGACTTTCCAAATGGCTGCGAGTCGGGCTTCACCGAAGCTGACCCCGTCAATCCAGACATCGTGTGGTCCTCATGCTGGGGCAACCAGTTGATGCGCTTCAACCTGGCCTCCAACGATGTGCACGAAGTATCGCCATCGGAAATTGCCATCGATTCGCCGCCAAGCCAGACCCGATACCGCTGCCACTGGACGACGCCGCTGGCGATCGACCCGTTCAACCACAACGACGTCTACTACGGCTGCCAGATGGTGCTGCGAACCAGTGATGCGGGCCATACCTGGACTCGATTCAGTCCGGACCTGTCCACGAATAACTCAAAGTATCTCGTCGGCGGCATCGGGGTGCCACCGGACAATCTCGGCCAGTCGGTCGGCGAGGCAATCTGGTCGCTGGCTTTTTCGCCCATCCAGAAAGGCCTGTTGTGGGCTGGCACCAACGACGGCCAGCTTTGGTACACGACAGGCGCCGAATCCGCGACCGAGCCCGAGTGGATTGATGTCACGCGAAATCTGCATTTGCCGCCCCGCGGCGAGATCAACCAGATCGCGCCTTCGTACTTTCACGCAGGCACCGTGTACATCGCCGTGGATTTCAGGCTTGCCGGCCACAACAACGATGCGCCGTACCTCCTCATGACGACGGACTTCGGCAAGCACTGGCGCAACATCGACGGCGACATTCCGTCCGGAAATCCTCTGGATTACGTGCTTTCGGTGGCCGCAGACCCTGATCGTGAGGGCATGTTGTTCGCGGGCACGGCCCGCGCTTTCTATTACACGCTCGACAACGGCACGCACTGGACCCAGTTCAAGAAGGGGCTGCCACCGGCACCAGTGGACTGGATCAACATCCAGCCGCACATGCATGACATTGATGTTTCCACCTACGGGCGCGGCGTTTTCATCATGCCGGACATCACCACCTTCGAACAGACAGGCTCGCCGCGCGCGCCAAGCAGCGGGCCTACGCGGCTCTTCAAGCCCGGTCGGGTATTCCGGATGACCGATGGCGGCTATCCATCGCCGATGCAGCCGGCGCGTCCCCAGTTCCAGTTTTACCTTGCCAGCAAACCGCGACACGCGGTGCAAATCGAGATACTCGATGCGCAGGGTCAGATCATCCGCAGCCAGAAGCTAACCGCGCACCAGGGGCTGAACGGCTATGACTGGAACCTCATGTACAACACACCCACGCACTTGCGGCTGCTGACCACCCCTGCGGCCGATCCCTACATTTGGCAAGAAGCGCGCTTCCAGGGCAAGACCGAGCGGCCGGCCCTGCACTGGGGCATCAATTCACATACCGGCACGCCAATCGCGGCGCCGGGCAAATACCAGATACGCCTGAGCGTGGATGGCACCCGCTACACCCAGGCGTTCCAGCTCGTGAAGAATCCGCAGATCGCATCCAGCGACGCGGACCTGCAGGCATCGACCGCCGCGCAAGTACAAATCGCGGATGCGATCAGCGAGACCTCGCATCTGGTCAATGCCATGGAGCGATGGCGCAAGCAGATCCAGGATCAACTCGCGCAGCCACGCTCGGCATCAGCCAGCGCAGCACTCGAGCAACTCGACGCGCGCATCACGGGGGTCGAGAACGAACTGATCAGCCCGGAGATGCGCCTCAGCGAAGCTAAGCAGTTCGGCGCGCCGTTCAAGGTGTACATGAACCTGCTGTGGCTGTCTGGCCAAGTCGGTCAGGGCGTGGAGATGGCAGGTGGCGGCTCGGACTACGCGCCCACCGCCGCGCAACTGCAGCTCATCGCCAATCTGCAGAGCCAACTCGCGCAAGTCAAATCCCGGTTCACCACCCTGGAAACCACCACCATTCCGGCATTCAATGACAAAATGCATGGCGCCGGCATCAGCATCAGTGAGCGCTTGTATCGCCCGAGATAGCGCCGCGTGACGTGCGCGGGGGTTCATCCGCTTCCCTTGACTTGAACCATTCGGCGATGCCTTCTCATGCGCCAGCCGCATGATTTCTGGCCTGAATTTCCGAGGCCAGCGATCACTCAATGAAACCTTCTGATGCCCGCCGTTTGGCCCCAGGTGCCACGGTGCGCGCGGACACCCGGTTCGGCTTCCTTCTCTCGGCCGGAGCCGACGATACGCGCACGGTTCAAGTGCCCGACGACTGCCGTGCCGCCTGCAAGCCATGACGCGCACACGCCGCTAGGACTGTGGCGCGATGGCAAGACAGTGTGAGCATCGGCGCGTTGTTGCCAGGGAAAACATCGCTGACGAAAGAAGGCGCCACGGAGCGAGCGCCTTGCCCGTCGCCATGCCCAAGGGCGGCAACATGGGCATTCAATCTCCGTGTACGTCCATCATCACCCGACAAAGGCGCGCGTGCACCAATCCAGCAGCGGCCCCCAGAACACACCCAGCACCAGCAAGGACAGCGCGTTCAATGAAAGCACCCAGCGCAGCGACGCATCGCCGCTGATCGACAAGGTGCTGTCGTCAGCGGGTTTGTCGAAGTACATCACCTTGACCACGCGCAGGTAGTAGAACAGGCTGATGATCGCGGCCAACGCGCCGACGATCGCCAGCCACAGCATGTGCGCTTCGATCGCTGCCTGCAGTACCAGCAGTTTGGCGAAGAATCCGAGCAGCGGCGGCACGCCACCGAACGAAAACATGACCAGCGCCATCATCCCGGCAAACCAGGGGGAGCGCTGGTTGAGACCACGCAGATCGTCGATCTTGTCCGCCTCGAAGCCGGCGCGGGACAACGCCAGAATCACGCCGAAGGCCGCTGTGGACATCAGCGTGTAGACGATCGCGTAAAACACGGCGGCGGCATTGCCGAAGGCCGTGCCCGCGGACAGACCGAGAAACAGAAAACCCATGTGACCGATGGTCGAGTAAGCCAGCATGCGCTTGAGGTTGGTCTGCACGATGGCAACCAGGCTGCCGATCGCCAGCGAGGCCACGGCCAGCACCGCGAGCATCTCGCGCCAGTAAGGCGCCAGCGGCATCAAGCCCAGGTCAAGCAGACGCAGCGCCATGCCGACTGCGGCCAGCTTGGGGGCCGAGGCGACAAACGCGGTGACCGGCGTGGGTGAGCCTTCGTAAACATCGGGCAGCCACATGTGGAACGGCGCGGCGCCAAACTTGAAGGCGATCCCGGTGATCAGGAACACCAGGCCGAATACCGCCAGGGTGTGATGCGGTGTGAACGGCAAGGTGCTGGCAATACCGGTCAGATCGAGCGTGCCGGTGGCGCCGTACAACATCGACATTCCGTACAGCAACAGGCCGGACGCCAGCGCACCCAGCACGAAATACTTCATCGCTGCTTCGGTCGATCGGGGGGAATCACGATCCAGCGCGACCAGCGCGTAGGAAGACAGCGTGACCAGTTCCACGCCCAGGTAGACCATCACCAGATTGCCGGCCGACACCAGCAGCATGATGCCGAGCAGGCCGAAAAGCATCAGCGTGTGGAACTCGCCGATGGCCACCTTGCGCGCGCACAGGTAGGACTCGCCGTACACGAACACCAGTGCCACGGACAGCAGCGCGAACAGCTTGAGGATCTCGGCCAGCGTATCGCTGATGTACATGCCGTTGAAAGCCGTGACCGGGTTGGTGTGATGCCCCGCCACGACCAGCAGTGCGGTGACGACCAGCACGAGCATCGACAGCCAGTGCACCGCGCCGCGATGACGCGCGCCGGAGAAGGCATCCAGCAGCAGCAGGACGCAGATCGCGCCGGTCAGGTACAACTCCGGCAGCAGGGTTACGACATCATTCCAGCTCATTGCACGGCATCCTCAAAGCTTGCTGTGACCCAGCGTCTGCACGAGCTGACCGACGGGCGCATCCAGCATGCGCACCAGGGGCTCGGGCCAGATACCGATCGCCAGAACGAATATGGCGAACACCGCCATCACCAGTGCTTCACGCGCATTGATGTCCGGCATCGCGGCAACATGGGCATTGGGTGGCTCGCCCCATACCACGCGTTTGACCAGCCATAGCGTGTAACCGGCGCCGATCACCAGGGTGAACGCCGCGAGCAGCGCCAACCACGGATTAGCCGCGAAGCTGGCCAGTATCACCATGAATTCACCGACGAAGCCCGACGTGCCCGGCAAGCCGACGTTGGCCATGGCGAAGAACACCATGAACGCGGCGAACCACGGCATCACCTTGGCCAGACCACCGTAGTCCTTGATCTGACGCGTGTGCATGCGGTCGTACATGACGCCAATGCAACTGAACAAGGCGCCCGAGACGAATCCGTGCGAAATCATCTGCACCATGGCGCCCTGCATACCCAGCTCCGCGGCATCGCCCTGCTGGCTGCGAATCAGCATGAACACGATGAACAGGCCGAGGGTGACGAAGCCCATGTGCGCGATGGACGAATACGCCACCAGTTTTTTCATGTCTTCCTGCACCAGCGCCACGAAGCCGATGTAGATCACCGCGATCAAACTCAAGCCAACCACCAGCCAGGCGTAGTGCTGGGCGGCGTCCGGCGCCACCGGCAGGGCAAAGCGGATCAACCCGTAGGCGCCGATCTTGAGCATCACCGCCGCCAGCACCACCGAGCCGCCGGTCGGCGCCTCGACGTGCGCATCGGGCAGCCATGTGTGCACCGGCACCATCGGAATCTTCACCGCGAAAGCCAGCAGGAAGGCGAAGAACAGCCACGTCTGCGCATCCATGCCCAGCGGCAGGGCCTGCAGCGCGGCGATATCGAAGGTGCCCGCCCTGGAATACAGATAGATCAGTCCGACCAGCATGAAGATCGAACCGAGGAACGTGTACAGAAAGAATTTGATCGATGCATACACGCGGCGCGGCCCGCCCCATACACCGATGAGGATGAACATCGGGATCAGCTGCGCCTCGAAAAACACGTAGAACAGCAGCGCATCCGTCGCTGCGAACACGCCGATCATGAAGCCCTGCAGGACCAGCATGGCCGCCATGTACTGATGCACGCGCGTCTTGATCACTTCCCACGCGCCGATGATGACCAGCACCGTCGTAATCGTGGTCAGCAATATCAATGCCATGGCGATGCCATCCACGCCCAGCGCATAGTGCACGTTGAGGGCGCGGATCCACAGGTGCGACTCGGTGAATTGCATCGCCGCCGTGGCATCGTTGAAACCAGGCAGCATGGCCAGGTTGATCGCCAGGGTCAGCAGCGCGACCAGTAGTGCCAGCCAGCGCGCCAGGCGCGGCCGCCGGTCGCCGGCCAGCAACACGGGCACGGCGCCGAGGATCGACACCCAGATCAGCAGGCTGAGGAAAGGCCAATGGGTCATGAGCAAGACATTCCCGGCAGCGGCGCTCAGGCGCGACCCACGAACACGAATCCCGCCAGCAACAGGATCAGTCCGAGAATCATGGCGAACGCATAGTGGTAGAGGAGACCGGATTGCAACGCGCGTGCGCGCGTCGCGACGCGATTGACCAGCGCAGCGGAGCCATTGACGATGACACCGTCGATGGCGCCATCATCGGCGCGCTTCCACAAGGTGCGGCCCAGCGCGACACTGCCGCGCGTGAATACCGCATCGTAGAACTCGTCGAAGTAGAACTTGTTGTCGATGATCCGGTAGACAGGGCCCAGCGCGCGCTTGACGACATCTGCCAGGCCCGGGTTGAACAGATAGATGTAGCTGGTCACCGCGATACCGGCGATCGCGATCCAGAACGGCGCGGTGAACACCGCATGCAGCGTCAGTGGCAGCACGCCATGGAAATGCGTGGCCATCTCGCCCAGCACATTGTGCGCCGGCAGGACGAAAATCGCGCTGCCGAAGAAATCGGCGTACAGCAGCGGTTGCACCGCGAACATGCCCACCAGCAGCGAGGGAATCGCCAACAAAACCAGTGGCACGGTCACCACCCAGGGCGATTCGTGCGGGGGATGCGCCAGCACGCCGCGCTCATGGTGCGCATCATCATCGTGACCATGCCCGGCATGCTGATCGACGCGGAAACGCTCCTGGCCATGGAAGGTCAGGTACATCATGCGGAAGGTGTAGGTCGCGGTGACGAACACGCCCAGCAGCACGCACCAGTAGGCGTAGCCCGACCCCCAGATATGCGACATGCCGACCGCATCGATGATCGCATCCTTCGAATAAAATCCGGAAAACGGCGGGATGCCGCACAGCGCCAGCGCGCCGACCCACATGGTGAAATAAGTGATCGGCATGTAGCGGCGCAGGCCGCCCATGTACCGCATGTCCTGCTCGTGGTGCATGGCCATGATCACCGAGCCGGCACCGAGGAACAGCAGCGCCTTGAAGAACGCATGCGTCATCAGGTGGAAAATGCCCGCCGCGTAGGCCGATGCGCCCAGCGCGGCCATCATGTAACCCAGTTGCGACAGCGTCGAATAGGCGATCACGCGTTTGATGTCCCATTGCGTGATGCCGATCAATCCAAGGAAGAACGCACCGGTGGCGCCGATGACCAGCACCATGCTCAGCGCCGTGGTCGAAAGCTCGAACAGCGGCGACATGCGCGCCACCATGAACACACCCGCGGTCACCATGGTGGCGGCGTGAATCAGCGCCGAGATCGGTGTCGGGCCTTCCATCGAATCCGGCAGCCACACGTGCAGCGGAACCTGCGCCGACTTGCCCATGGCACCGATGAACAACAGGATGCAGATCAGCGTCGCCGCCGACCACGAGTGGCCGGGGATGATCTCGATGCCGCGCCCGACCAAGCTTGGTGCGTGCGCGAATACCTGGCTGTAGCTCAGCGAGCCCAGGAAATAAAGCACCGCAGCAATGCCCAGCACGAAACCGAGATCACCGACGCGATTGACGATAAAAGCCTTCATGCCGGCGCGCGAGGCGGTGGGTTTCTTGTACCAGAACCCGATCAGCAAGTAGGAGACCAGTCCCACGCCTTCCCAGCCGAAGAACAGCTGCAGGAAGTTGTTACTCATCACCAGCATCAGCATGAAAAAGGTAAACAGCGCGATGTAGCTGAAGAAGCGCTGATACCCGTCATCCTCAGCCATGTAGCCGACGGTGTAGATGTGCACCATCAGCGACACGAAACTGACCACCACCATCATCAGCGCACTGAGACGGTCGATCTGGAATCCGACGTACGCACCGATGTTGCCGACTTGGAACCATGTGTAGATGTTGTGGTTGTAGACCGCCGCCCCACCCCACACCAACTGCCAGAACACCCATAGCGACAGGCCGCAAGCGATGCCCACGCCGAGAATGGTGACGCTGTGCGCGCCAACGCGCCCGATCTGCTTGCGCAGCAAGCCCGCCAGCAGTGCACCGATCAACGGCGCGAGGACGATGGCGAGCAATGTTGAAGTAACAATCATGAAGCGTCCTCAGCCGCGCAAATCATCGAATTCGGCCACATTGATCGTGCGCCGGTTGCGGAATAGCAGGGTCAGGATGGCCAGACCAATCGCCGCTTCGGCCGCCGCCACCGTGAGAATGAAAAACACGAACACCTGCCCCGAGACATCGCCCAAAAACCGCGAGAAGGCGATGAAGTTGATATTGACCGCCAGCAGCATCAGCTCGATCGCCATGAGCAGCACGATCACGTTCTTGCGATTGATGAAAATGCCGGCCACGGCGATGCAGAACAGCACCGCGCCAAGCACGATGTAGTGCGCCAAGGTGATCATGATTTCGCTCCGTCATCGCTGCGTTCCGCCGGCATGCTGACCAGGCGCACGCGATCGCGCGCCACCACGGCGACCTGTTGCGCCGCGCTCTGATGACGCACGCCCGTGCGCTGGCGCAAGGTCAGTGCCACGGCCGCGACGATGCCCACGGTGAGGATCACCGCGGCCACCTCGAACGGCAGCAGATAGTGCGTGTACAGCGCCTGCCCGATCCAGGCGACGTTGGATTCGCCGTGCATGGTCGCAGGATTCGGTGGCGGTGCGACCTGCATGGCGCGCACACCGATCAGCGCGATCATCTCGGCCAGCATGATCAGCGCCACGCCAATGCCCACCGGCAGGTAGCGGATGAAACCATCGCGCGCCGCGGCGACCTTGATGTCCAGCATCATCACCACGAACAGGAACAGCACCATCACCGCACCGACATACACCACGATCAGGGCCAGCGCCAGGAACTCGGCGTCGAGCAGCATCCAGATGCAGGCGACGCTGAAAAATGTCATCACCAGACTGAGTACCGCATGCACCGGATTGCGCAAGCTGATCACCAGTAACGCGCCGAGCACGGCGAAAAAAGCGAAGAAATAAAACGCCAGGAGCTGGATGTTCATGGGTAGGTCCTCGGCGCTCAGCGGAATGCGGCGTCTTGCGCGCGCGCCGCGGCGATATCGTTCTCGAAGCGGTCGCCAATGGCCAGCAACTGCGTCTTGTTGACGATGTTCTCGCCGCGATGCTCGAAGTGGTATTCGTGGATATGCGTCTCGACAATCGAGTCCACCGGGCAGCTCTCTTCGCAAAAGCCGCAGTAGATGCACTTGAACAGGTCGATGTCGTAACGCGTGGTGCGGCGCTGGCCGTCGCTGACCCGCGGCGCCGAGTCGATGGTGATGGCCAGTGCCGGACACACCGCCTCGCACAGCTTGCAGGCGATGCAGCGCTCCTCGCCGTTGGGATAACGGCGCAACGCGTGCAGCCCGCGGAAGCGGTTCGACTTGGGGATGTGCTCCATGGGGTAACGCATGGTGTACTTGGGCTTGAACAAGTAGCCCATGGTCAGCCCCAGCCCCTGGAACAACTCCAACAGCAGCAGGCTTTTCAGGTAGCGCGTAACGTGGCTCATGGCTCAGGTCCCGGGCGTGACGATGTGGAGATACTTCAGCAGGCCGGCGACCAGCACCCACACCAGACCGATCGGAATGAACACCTTCCAGCCCAGGCGCATGATCTGGTCGTAGCGATAGCGCGGGAAGCTGGCGCGGAACCACAGAAACAGGAAGCTGACCAGGAACGCCTTGGCCAGCAGCCAGAAGAAACTGCCGTCGCCGATCGCGCCCCAGCTGACGGGGAACGGGCTCATCCAGCCGCCGAAGAAAAAAATCGGCGTGAGGAACGACACCAGGATCATGTTGGCGTATTCGGCCAGGAAAAACAGCGCGAACGTCGCACCGGAGTATTCCACATGGAAGCCCGCGACGATCTCGCTCTCGCCCTCGGCCACGTCGAACGGCGCGCGATTGGTTTCGGCCACGCCGGACACGAAATACACCACCACCATCGGCAGCAGCGGCAGCCAGAACCAGTGCAGCAGTCCACCCTGCTGGGCGCGCACGATGTCGCTCAGATTCAGGCTGCCGGCCAGCACCAGCACGCAGACCAGCGCCAGGCCCATGGCCAGTTCGTAGGACACGACCTGTGCGGCCGAGCGCATCGCGCCCAGCATCGCGTAGCGCGAGTTGGATGCCCAGCCGGCGATGATGATCCCGTACACGCCCATGGAGGTCATCGCCAGCAAATACAGTATGCCGGCATTGGCGTTTGACAGCACCAGGCCCTCGCCGAACGGAATGACTGCCCAGGCCGCCAGCGCCGGCACCAGCGCCAGCATCGGCGCCAGAAAAAACAGGAAGCGACTGGCGTTGGTCGGGACGACGATTTCCTTGAGCAACAACTTGACCACATCGGCAAAAGCCTGCAGCAAGCCCAACGGGCCAACCTGGTTGGGGCCCATGCGCACGTGCATCCAGCCCAGTACCTTGCGCTCCCAGTACACGAACATCGCCACGGCGATGACCAGCGGGATCACAATGGCCAGGATCTTGATCAGCGTCCACAGCACCAGCAGCAGATCGGCAGCCATGCTCAAGCCTTCGTCAAATTCAGCGTGCTGCCATGCGGCGGCAACGCTGCGGTTTCTGGATAGGTCGTGTCGATGCGTACCACACCGCGCGCGATGGCGGCATCAATGACCACCGGCAAGCTGATGCCCTCGACATTGACCCGCGCGCCGGCATGCACACCTAGCGCCAGCGCGTCTTGCGGGTGCAGCAGCGCCTGTACAGGCTGCGTCAAGGCGTGCTCCTGCAACGCGGCGGCACGGCGCAACACAGCGTCACCGCGGTAGATCGGCACGTTGGCAATGCGCTGCAATCCGTCTGCCGGCACGGCGCACGGCGGCGACAAACCCGCACCCGACACCGGCTGCTGCGCCAACTGCGGCGCCAGTGCAGCGCGCAGTTCGGCCAGCTCGGTAAACTCGAATCCGCTGCAATCGAGCAAGCCGCCGAGTGCGCGCAATACCTTCCAACCGGCACGCGCTTCGCCCGGCAACCTGGCGCCGGCGGCACTCTCCTGCAGCGTGCCATCGAGATTGATCAGTGTGGCGTCGATCTCCGGGGTGAGCCCGATCGGCAGGATCACATCGGCCAGTTCGCGCAAGCGCTCGCTGGCAAAAGCCGAAAACGCGATCACGCAATCGGCAGCGCGCAACGCGGCCAGCGCCTTGCCACCATCGGCAAAGTCTTCCGGCACCTCGGCGCCATAAACAACATACAGTTTGCGTGGTTGCGCCAACTGCGCATCCAGCGCCAGCCCGGCTTGTTGCGGCAGCGCGCCCATGCGCGCCAGGCCCAGCGCATTGGCACCATCGGGCACGGCATTGAACGCCGCGCCGGTGGCTGCGGCGATGTACTGCGCCAGCGCACGCAACCAGGATGCCTGCGCATGCCGCTGCGCCTGCAGGCCGAACAGCACGCTGCCCTTACCGGCATTGCGCAGCACGTGCGCGGCTGCGCGCATCGGCTCGCCCACGCTTGCCGCGACCAACAGCGCGCGCAGCGCCTCGGGTACGGCAGGTGCGCCGTCCAATTCGGAAACCGCACGCGCGAGCTGCGCCAGCAGCCCGGGCAGCGCCTGCGGCGCAGCGATGAACTGCTCGCTCAGCGCGAAATGGGTGTCGTGGCGCTGTGCGGCGACAGCAAAAACCTTGGCGCCGCGCTTGGCGGCCTCGCGCAAGCGATGGTTGACCAAGGGCAGCTCGCTGCGCAGGTCGCAGTCGACCAGCAGCGCCGCATCGACGGTTTGCAGTGCCTGCACGCCGCATGCCCATGGCTGTGCCACGGGTGCATCGGCGAAATCCAGCGTCCGCAAACGGTGGTCGATGTTGGCGCAGCCCAGGCCTTGTGCCAGACGCGCCAGCAGCGCGCCTTCCTCGCACGAGGTCGCCGGCTGCACCAGTACTCCGATATCGCTGCCCCTGACGCCGCGCAAACGCTCCACTGCCACGCCCAGCGCGTCATCCCAGTCGGTTTCGATCCATGCGCCATCGCGCTTGAGCAGCGGCCGCTGCGCCCGATCCGCCGCGTACAGGCCCTGATGACTGTAACGGTCACGGTCGGACAACCAGCACTCGTTGATGGCTTCGTTGTCGCGCGGCACCGTGCGCAGCACCTCGCCGCGGCGCGTGTGCAGCCACAGATTGGAGCCCAGCGCGTCGTGATAGCCGATGGAGGCGCGCGCGATCAGCTCCCACGCGCGCGCCTGGAAGCGATACACCTTGTTGGTCAGCGCGCCGACCGGACACACGTCGATGATGTTGCCGGACAGCTCGCTGTCGATGGTCTTGCCGATATAAGTGCCGATCTCCAGATGCTCGCCGCGCGCCATGCCGCCCAGTTCATAGGTGCCAGCGATCTCGCTCATGAAGCGCACGCAGCGCGTGCACTGGATGCAGCGCGTCATTTCGGTGGCCACCAGCGGGCCGAGATCCTCGTCGGCGACCACGCGTTTGCGTTCGCTGTAGCGCGAGATCGAACGGCCATAGCCGAGCGACACGTCCTGCAACTCGCACTCGCCACCCTGGTCGCAGATCGGGCAGTCGAGCGGATGATTGATCAGCAGGAACTCCATCACGTCACGTTGCCAGTGCAGGGCTTTCTCGGAACGCGTGTGCACCTTCATGCCTTCGGCCACCGGCGTGGCGCAGGCGGGTTGCGGCTTCGGAATGGGCTTGCCGCCCATTTCCACCTCGACCAGGCACTGGCGACAGTTGGCCGCGATCGGGAGCTTGTGGTGATAGCAGAAGCGCGGAATGGAAATGCCGACCTTGTCCGCAGCCTGGATGATCATGCTGCCCTTGGGTACCTGCAGCGCCCGGCCGTCGATCTCGATGTTGACGTGATCGGGCGCGGTGCCGGCAATGGGCTGGGCGCTCATGCCGCCACCCCCAGATCGCGTTCGACCATGGAATGACCATGCTCGACGTAGTACTCGAACTCGTGCCAGTAGTGACGCAGGAAACCCTGTACCGGCCAGGCAGCGGCCTCGCCGAACGCGCAGATGGTGTGACCCTCGATCTGCCCGGCGATGGCTTTCAAACGATGCAGGTCATCGACCGTGCCCTTGCCCTCGACGATGCGCGTAAGCACGCGATACATCCAGCCGGTGCCTTCGCGACACGGCGTGCACTGGCCGCAGGACTCGGCGTAGTAAAAACGGCTGATGCGCTGACAGGCGCGCACCATGCAGGTGGTTTCATCCATCACGATCACCGCGCCCGAGCCGAGGCCCGAGCCGGCTTTCTGGATGGCGTCGTAATCCATGGTCAGCTCGAGCATGGTCTCGCCGGGCAGTACCGGCATCGACGATCCGCCCGGAATCACCGCCTTGAGTTTGCGTCCACCGCGCACGCCGCCGGCCAAGGCCAGCAGGTCCTTGAACGAGGTGCCGAGGCGGACTTCGAAATTGCCAGGATTGTTGACATGGCCGGAAACCGAGAAGATCTTCGGCCCGCCGTTGTTGGGCTTGCCGAGGCCGAGAAACCACTCGCCGCCCTTGCGCAGGATCGCCGGCACCGAGGCATAGGTTTCGGTGTTGTTGATCGTGGTCGGCTTGCCATACAGGCCGAAGTTGGCCGGGAATGGCGGCTTGAAACGCGGCTGGCCCTTCTTGCCTTCCAGTGATTCCATCAGCGCGGTTTCCTCGCCACAGATGTACGCACCGGCGCCCAGCGCGGCGTGGATATCCACGTCGACGCCCGAGCCAAGGATGTTCTTGCCGAGCAGGCCCGCGGCGTAGGCATCGCGCAGCGCCTGCTCGAAATGCTCGAACGGCTCGTGGTGAAACTCGCCGCGCAAATAGTTGTAGCCCACCGTCGAACCGGTGGCGTAGCAGGCGATGGCCATGCCCTCGATCACCGCATGCGGGTTGTAGCGCAGGATGTCGCGGTCCTTGCAGGTGCCCGGCTCGGACTCGTCCGAATTGCACAGGATGTACTTCTGCATCGCACCCTTGGGCATGAACGACCACTTCAGGCCGGTGGGAAAGCCCGCACCGCCACGCCCGCGCAGCCCGGATTTCTTGACTTCGTCGATGATCGCCGCGGGCTCGGTTTTCTCGGCCAGGATTTTATTCCAGGCCTCGTAGCCACCGATTTTCCGGTAGCTCTCCAGCGACCACGGCCTATCGAAATGCAGGGTCGTGAGCACGACCTGGTGTTCCTGCGGGGCGGGACCGACTGCCATGTGCTACCTCATTTCAATGCATCGAGGATCTGGTCCATCGCGATGATGTCCAGGCGCTCGTGGTAATGACCGTTGACCACCATCATCGGTGCGCCCGCGCAGGCAGCCAGACACTCCTCTTCACGCTTGAGGAAAATGCGGCCGTCCGCGGTGCTCTCGCCGACCTTGATGCCCAGCTTCTGCTCGCAATGGCGCAGCAGATCCTCGGCGCCATTGAGCCAGCAGGAAATATTGGTGCAGATGGCCACGTTGTTGCGGCCTACCGGCTCCAGCGCGAACATCGAATAGAAGCTGGCGACTTCGTAGGCCCATACCGGCGGGATGCCCAGGTATCTGGCCACGGCCGCGATCAGCACGTCGGTGAGGTGACCGCCATTCTGTTCCTGCGCCGCCATCAGTCCCTGCAGCGTGGCCGAGCGGCGCCGGTCCGGCGGAAACTTGGCCAACCAGTGCTCGATGTGCTGGCGCGTGTCCGCGCTGAGCACGACCTCGGGATCGACATCCTTGACCTGCTCGAAATTGCCGGTTGCGCGCATCGTTGGATTCCAGATCAGCGGTCGATTTCGCCGAAGACCACGTCGTAGGTGCCGATCATCGCCACCACGTCGGCCAGCATGTGTCCACGCACGATTTCGTCGATCGAGGACAAATGCACAAAGCCAGGAGCGCGCAGCTTGACGCGAAACGGCTTGTTGGCGCCGTCCGAGATCATGTACACGCCGAACTCGCCCTTGGGCGCTTCCACCGCGCTGTACACCTCGCCCGCGGGCACGCTGTAGCCTTCGGTGAACAGCTTGAAGTGGTGGATCAGCGCTTCCATGTCTTCTTTCATGTCGGCGCGATGCGGCGGGATGATCTTGTGGCTTTCCAGCAGCACCGGACCGGGGTTGCGGCGCAGCCACTCGATGCACTGCCGGATGATGCGGTTGGATTGGCGCATCTCGGCGACACGCACCAGGTAACGATCGTAGCAATCGCCGTTGACACCCACGGGAATGTCGAAATCGACATCGGCATAGGCCGCGTAGGGCTGCTTCTTGCGCAAGTCCCAGGCGATGCCCGAGCCGCGCAGCATCGGCCCGCTCATGCCCCAGGCGCGCGCCTGCTCCGGGCTGACCACGCCGATGCCAACCGTGCGCTGCTTCCAGATGCGGTTATTGGTGAGCAGTTCTTCGTACTCGTCGACCTTGTGCGGGAAGTCCTCGCTGAAGGCGTCGAGGAAATCCAGCATCGAGCCCTGTCGCCACTGGTTCAGGCGCTTGAGATCAGCGCCCTTGTGCCACGGTGATTCATGATAGTTCGGCATGCGCTCGGGCAGATCGCGATAGACGCCGCCGGGGCGATAGTACGTCGCGTGCATGCGCGCGCCGCTGACGCCCTCGTAGCAATCCATCAACTCTTCGCGCTCGCGAAAGGCGTACAAGAACACCGCCATGGCACCGAGATCAAGGGCGTTCGAGCCGATCCACATCAAGTGGTTGAGGATGCGCGTGATTTCATCGAACAGCGTGCGGATGTACTGCGCGCGCTGCGGCGCCTCGATGCCGACAAGACGCTCGATGGCACGCACATAGGCATGCTCGTTGCACATCATGGACACGTAATCCAGGCGATCCATGTAACCGATCGACTGGTTGAACGGCTTGGACTCGGCCAGTTTTTCGGTGCCCCGGTGCAGCAGGCCGATATGCGGATCGGCGCGCATCACCACTTCGCCATCCATCTCCAGGATCAGGCGCAGCACGCCGTGCGCGGCGGGATGCTGCGGCCCGAAATTCATCGTGTAATTGCGGATCTCGTCCATGGGCTGCTCAGTTCTGGCGCCAATGATCGGCGGTTTCGGCGGCGCCTTGCGCATAACGCGAGTCTTCGCGCACCACGCGCGGCACCAACACCCGCGGCTCGATGCTCACCGGCTGATAGATCACGCGGCGCTGCTCGGGGTCGTAGCGCACTTCGACATTGCCGATCAGCGGAAAATCCTTGCGGAAGGCATGACCGACGAAACCGTAATCGGTGAGGATGCGGCGCAGGTCCGGATGGCCTTCAAAAACGATGCCGAACAAATCGAAGGCCTCGCGCTCGAACCAGTTGGCCGCAGGCCATATCGCGGTGACCGAGGGCACGATCGGCAACCCATGGTCCGGGCAGAACACGCGCACGCGCACGCGGCGGTTGTGGCGCAGCGAGAGCAGGTGCAGCACGGCTGCAAAGCGGCGCGGCATGTTGCTGTCGCGCGGGCGACCGTCCCAGTCGAAGCGCCCGGGGCCGGAGGTTCCCTCGACGCCGCGCGAATAGCCGGTACCAGTGACCTGCTCGGAGTTTTCCCACTCCGAGTGACCATGACCGAGGTAATCCACGCCGCAGACATCGATCAATTCCTCGAAGCCGAATTCTGCGTCGTCGCGTAGCGCACGCGCCAGCAACAACAGATCGCCCGGCGAGACCTCGATCGTGGTCTCGCCAAGACGCTCGACACAGGACTGGATCTGTGCGCCGAAGCGCTCCTGCAGGCGCCGGGCAAGGGAAATGGTTGCGTTCATGCCGTGCGCCTCAACGCGCGATGGTGCTGGTGCGGCGGATCTTCTGCTGCAACTGCAGGATGCCGTGGATCAATGCTTCGGCAGTTGGCGGGCAGCCCGGCACGTAGATATCCACCGGCACGATGCGATCGCAGCCACGCACCACCGAATAGGAATAGTGGTAGTAGCCGCCGCCGTTGGCGCAGGAACCCATCGAGATCACCCACTTTGGATCGGGCATCTGGTCATAGACCTTGCGCAGTGCCGGCGCCATCTTGTTGACCAGTGTGCCGGCCACGATCATCACATCGGACTGGCGCGGGCTGGGGCGGAACACCACGCCGTAGCGATCCAGATCCAGACGCGCCGCACCCGCATGCATCATCTCCACCGCGCAGCAGGCCAGGCCGAAGGTCATCGGCCACATCGAACCGGTGCGCGCCCAGTTCATCAGCGCGTCGATGCTGGTGGTGGCGAAGCCGCGCTGCATCACCGGGTTGTCCGGTGTCGGTCGCAGAATGTCATCGACCAGGTTCAGTGGCTGCGGGTTGTGCATCACCCGATCGAAGCTCTGGATCATTCCCATTCCAGCGCTCCTTTCTTCCAGATGTAGACAAAGCCGACCACCAGCAAGCCAATGAACAAGGCCATTTCGATCAGCGCGATCAGGCCGATGCGATCGAACACCACCGCCCACGGAAACAGGAAGGCGATTTCCAGATCGAAGATGATGAACAGGATAGCGAGCAGGTAGTAGCGCACATCGAACTTCATGCGCGCATCCTCGAATGCCTCGAAGCCGCACTCGTAGGGCGATAATTTCTCGGCTTCGGGACGCTTCGGCGCCACCAGAAGGCCAATGGTCAGCAAGGCCAGGCCCAGTCCCGCAGCAACGACCATGAACAACAGAATCGGCCAATATTGATCAAGTAGCACGGCTCGAACGTCCTCCGCGTCGGGCGCTGTGCAGGCCTGTGGGACTGCAGCGCAGTGAGTGACAATGTGGTGCCCAAGAGGGGACTCGAACCCCTACGACTCGCGTCGCTACCACCTCAAGGTAGTGCGTCTACCAATTCCGCCACCTGGGCTCGTGATTGTGGATCGAACTCTGCGGTCACTTGCCGCCCGCGGCCTCTGGCTTCGGCGCAGGTGCGGCAGGGGCAGCGACGGGGGCTTTCGTCGTCGGCACGACTGGTGACGCAATCTGCGCTGGCCGCGTCTGCGCCTTGGCGGCCGCGGATGGCGCGGCGCCCGCCATCACGCCCAGACCTTGCTGCGCAGTGGCTTGGGGCGTACCGGCACGACTCAGATAAATCGCCATGCCGAGACTGACCACGAAAAACAGTGTCGCGAGCACGGCCGTGGCGCGCGACAGGAAGCTGGACGAGCCACGCGCACCGAACACGGTGCCGGAAGCACCACCGCCAAAGCCGGCACCGGCGTTGGCGCCATCGCCACGCTGCAACAGGATGAGCACGATCATGCTCGCGGCGATCAGCACGTAAAGAATGGAGAAAATGGTGAACATGCGTATGTCTTGAACCGGAGCAGATCAGCGTGCCGCCACGCAGATCGCGAGGAATTCCTCGGCCAGCAGCGAGGCGCCACCCACCAACCCACCATCGACATCGGGTTGGGCAAACAGTTCCGGCGCGTTGGCAGCCTTGACGCTACCGCCGTAAAGCAACCGGATCAGCCGCGAGAGTTTAGCATCGTGCGCGGCGAGTTGGCTACGCATGAAGGCATGCACGGCCTGCACCTGGGCCGCGCTGGCGGTGCGCCCGGTGCCGATCGCCCAGATCGGTTCGTAAGCGATCACGACGCCGGCCAAACGACTGCCGAGCACCTGCAGCGGTGTCTGCAATTGACTGGCGATCACGCGTTCGGTGTTGCCGCGCTCGTGCTCGTCGAGCGTCTCTCCCACGCACAATACCGGGGTCAAAGCGTTTTCCAGCGCGCGTTGCAACTTGGCCGCGATCAGCACCTCGCTCTCGTGGTGGTACTGGCGACGCTCCGAATGTCCAACCAGCACCCAGCGCGCGCCCACATCGTGCAACATGGCAGCGGATACCTCGCCGGTATAGGCACCCTGCACATGCGCGCTGAGGTCCTGCGCGCCTACGCCAACTGCACCAAACGCCAATTGCACTGCCTGCGGCAGATACGGAAACGGCGGAAACACCACCACCTCGCACGGCGGTGGCTCAGCCACCAATGCGCCAAGCAGGGTCGCGGTCAACGCGCTCGATCCGTGCATCTTCCAGTTTGCAGCAACAAGCTTGCGGCGCATGGCCTTCCCCGATCCGTGTTTCCCCGCAGGCAGAATAGCCAGCGCGCAAGGGCGCGCGCAACGCGCACACTACGCGCCTGTCATCGCACCGTGTCGAGGTAATCCATGACCGATTCTCCGCGCTGGGCCTTGGTCACCGGCGCCTCAGCGGGCATCGGTGCCGCTTTCGCGCGCGACCTTGCGGCGCAAGGCTGTGCGCTGGTGCTCACTGCGCGCCGCAGCGAGCGCCTGCAATCCCTCGCGGCGGAACTCCGGCAAGCGTACGGCACGCGCTGCGAAATCCTGCCTGCCGATCTGGCCGATCCCACTGCGCCTGCGAACTTGTGCGCGCAACTGGACGCGCACGGCATCGGCATCGACCTGCTGATCAACAACGCCGGGTATGGCGTTCCCGGAACGTTCGATGCCAGCCCGTGGCCACGGCACGCCGATTTCATCCAAGTGATGATGACCGCGCCCACCGAACTGGCGCACCGCCTGCTGCCTGGCATGCGTGCACGCGGCTGGGGCCGCATCGTCAATGTGGCCTCCCTGGCCGGCCTCGTGCCTGGTACCGCCGCGCACACGCTGTATGGCGCCAGCAAGGCTTACCTGATCCACTTTTCGCAATCACTGGGACAGGAAAACGGCGCCCGCGGCGTGCACGTGTGCGCACTCTGCCCGGGCTTCACCTGGTCCGAGTTTCACGATGTCAGCGGTGCACGCGCGCAGGTCGCGCGCATGCCGCGCTGGATGTGGATGGATGCCGCACACGTTGTGCGCGAGGGCCTCGCCGCAGCCGAGCGTGGCGATCTGGTGTATGTGCCCGGGCGCATCAACCGCGGCATCAAGACATTGTTCAAGCTGCTGCCCGACCGCTTCGCACTGGCGCTGATCGCGCGCCGCGCGCACCGGTTCCGCGTCGGCGCAGATGCCTCCGCGGATCAACACTCACCGCGCGAACATTGAGCGCACGCAAGTGGCATTTTTGCGCCGGTCCGGCGCGCAGACATGCAACGGCAGACGAGCGCGCGCCGGCATCCTGGTCGGCATCGCCGCGCGGCCATACAGCCGCGGCTGAATGGCGCAACACTGCAATGTATTGGGCGGCGCTGCACGCTCGCCACCCGCGTCACACCAGGCGGATTTCGCGCAGGCGTTCCTGCAGATAACCATGCGCGGTGATCGGCTGCGGATAGCGGCTGGGGTGCCTGGCGTCGATGCAATTGGGCAGCACTTCGATCAGGAAATCGGAATTGGGGTGCAGGAAGAACGGCACCGAGTAGCGCGGCTCGCGTGCGCCCGCGCCGGCGGGGTTGACCACACGGTGTGTGGTCGATGGATACACATGGTTACTCAGGCGCTGCAGCATGTCGCCGATGTTGACCACGATGGCGTCGCCGTGCGTGGTGATCGGAAGCCACTGACCTTCACGCGTGAGCACCTCCAGTCCGGCGGCGCTGGCGCCGACCAGCAGGGTGATGAAGTTGATGTCCTCGTGCGCACCGGCGCGCACATTGGGCACATCGGGGCTGGTGATCGGCGGGTAATGAATCGGACGCAGGATCGAATTGCCATGGTCGATCTTGTCGTCGAACCAGCGCTCAGGCAGGCCGATGTGCAGCGCCAGCGCACGCAGCACGCGCGCACCCAGATCATCCAGCGCCTGATACAACGCGTAACCATCGATGCGCAACCCCGGCACCTCGGCGGGCCACAGGTTGGGCGGCATCACCGCGGCGTCGCGCGAGTCGCGCGCGATCTCGCGGCCGATATGCCAGAACTCCTTGAGGTCCGGATACTGGCTGTCCTTGGCGGTTTCCACGCCGAACGGCGTATAGCCGCGCGCACCGCCGCCGCCGCGCACGTGGTATTTCATCTTGACCTCGGCCGGCAGGGCGAAAAAACACCGGAAGGCCGCGTAAGCGCGTGCGACCAGCGCCGCATCGATGCCGTGGCCACTGATGCAGCAGAAGCCGAACTCGCGGTAGGCGGCACCGATCTCGGCCACGAAACCTGCGCGATCGCTGTCGTAGCGGCGCATGTCGAGGGTGGGAACCTGCTTCATGGGATAGCCTCTGCGCCAGGAATGATATCCGCGGCCAATCTTACGGTTTCGGCAAGTTGCGCGGCGAGCTGATCGACCATGCGCGCATCGCGCGCCTCGACCGTCACGCGCACCAGCGGCTCGGTGCCCGAGGCGCGCAGAACCACGCGTCCCTGCCCGGCCAGCGCGTGTTCGGTGGCAACCAGCGCGGCACGCACCGCAGGCGTCGCCAACAGCGCGTCGGCGGGCGCGCTGACGCGCAGATTGATGGTGCGCTGTGGCCACCGGTCCAGATCGGCGCAGGCCTGCTGCAAGGTCTGCCCGCTGCGCGCCAGCGCCTCCAGCACCGCCAGCGCGGTGACGATGCCGTCGCCGGCGCCCGCGCGATCCAGGCACAGCAAATGGCCGGACGCTTCACCGCCGAGCATCCCGCCATGTTCGCGCAATGCACGGCGCACATGGCGGTCGCCGACATTGGCGCGCACGAATGGCACTCCCAGTGCGGTGATCGCACGCACCAGCGCCTCGTTGCTCATCAGCGTGCCGACCACACTGCCATGCAGCTGACCGCGTGCCGCCAGATCACGCGCGAGGACGAACAGCAGATCATCGCCATCCACCAGCTTGCCACGCGCATCGACCATCTGCACGCGATCGCCGTCGCCATCGAAAGCAATGCCGAGGTCAGCCCCTGCATCCAGCACCGCTCGCTGCAGCGCCTGCGGCTGGGTGGAGCCGAAGCCGGCGTTGATGTTGAACCCGTCGGGCGTGGCACCGATCACCGTGAGCGCCGCATCCAGGGCCTGAAACACGCGCGGGGCGACCTGGTAGGTCGCGCCATGCGCGCAGTCGATCACGATGCGTGAACCCTGCAGGCTGAAGTCTGCAGCCACGGTCCCGCGACAAAATGCCTCGTAGCGTTGCGCTGCATCGGCCACGCGCTGCGCCTTGCCCAGCGCGTGGGAATCGACGGTGGTGAAAGGCTGCGCCACCGCGGCCTCGATGGCCAGTTCCATGGCATCGTCGAGTTTCTCGCCATCCGGCCCGAAAAACTTCACGCCGTTGTCGTCGAAAGGATTGTGCGAGGCACTGATCACGATGCCGGCGCTGGCGCCGAGTGATTGCGTGAGCCATGCCACCGCGGGCGTCGGCAACGGCCCGAGCAGGCGCACGTCGCAACCGGCGGCCACCAGGCCGGCTTCGAGCGCGGCCTCGAACATGTAGCCGGATACGCGCGTGTCCTTGCCGATCAGCACCGTACCGCGCGCGCCGTGACCCAGCACGCCGCCCGCAGCGTGACCCAGACGCAGCATGAAATCGGCGCTGATCGGCCATGTGCCGACGCGACCGCGGATGCCATCGGTACCAAAATGCTGGCGCGCGGCCACGCTCACGGCGGAAGCTGTTGTGGCTGGGTTTGCGGCGGACATGCGCGCAAGCATAGCGCCGCGCATCGGCACCGCGCGGGCTCAGTCCTCATCGTCCCGGTGTGGACGGGCGCCATGTGACGCCGATGCCGCCGGCGTCGCTGCATCCTCCACCGCCTGCCACACAGCCAGCGCCTCGTGCGTGGCCGCGACATCGTGCACACGCACGATGCGCGCGCCACGCTGCGCCGCCAGCAGCGCCGCGGCGACCGAGCCAATGACGCGCTGCGCGGGCTCGCGCTGCCCGGTCACGCTACCGATCATCGACTTGCGCGACAGCCCGACCAGCAGGCCGGCGCCCAGGCCACTGAAGCGCTGCAAGGCCTGCAATAAAGCCAGGTTGTGTTGCAGCGTCTTGCCAAAACCGAAGCCGGGATCGACCAGCACGCGGCCACGCGGAATGCCAGCCAGCTCGCATGACAGAACGCGTTCGGTGAGAAAGCGATGCACGTCGTCGATCACATCCGCGTAGTGCGGCGCCTGCTGCATGCTGCGCGGCTCGCCCTGCATGTGCATCAGGCACACCGGCACACCCAGGTCAGCACAGGCGTCCAGTGCACCGGGTTCGCGCAGCGCGCACACGTCATTGATCAAGCCGGCGCCGGCCGCCACCGCCGCGCGCATCACCTCGGGCTTGCGCGTGTCGACCATCAGCGGCACACCGCAACGCGCGGCCAGGCCCGCGATCACCGGCAGGACGCGCCGCAGTTCCTCATCGATCGACACCGATTCGGCACCGGGGCGCGTGGATTCGCCACCGATATCCAGCAGATCCGCGCCATCCTCGACCAGACCCAGACCGTAGGCTATGGCGCTCTCGGTATCGGCATGCTGACCCGCATCGGAAAACGAATCCGGGGTGACATTGATGATGCCGGCGATGCGCACACGATCCAGGCGCAGCGGGCGTCCGGCGCAATCCAGTTGCGGCGTGGTGTCAAACAGGCTGGCCATGCAGTGCTCCGCTGGAAAAGGTTGACTCACGCAAGGAAAAGGCCAGCGCGGACTCAGGCCTTTTCGTGCTGCCGCGACAAGGGGTCTCAGGCTTGCGGCGCGGGGCGACCGACGCCGTCGCTGGGTTTGGCGCCGCCGCCGACCGTGCTGTCACCCGCGCTGGTGCCGCTGCTGCCGGCAACGTCATCATGCGCGCGCCAGTCGCTGGGCGGACCCGGCTCGCGCCCGGCCATGATCGCCGCGATCTGCTCACGGTCGATGGTTTCGTACTGAATCAGCGCCGCCGCCATGGCGTGCAGGATGCCGATGTTGTCGGTGAGGATCTGGCGCGCACGGCTGTATGCAGTGTCGATGGTGGTGCGCACCACTTCGTCGATGCGCCGCGCGGTGGCCTCGGACACGGTCTTGTGCTGGGTGACCGAGCGCCCGAGAAACACCTCGTCCTCATCCTCGCCATAAGTCATCGGACCCAGTTCCTCGCTGAGGCCATACTTGGTGGCCATGTCGCGCGCCAGTTGCGTGGCGCGCTGGATGTCGTTGCTGGCGCCGGTGGTGACCTTGTCGGCACCGAAGATCAATTCCTCGGCGACGCGCCCGCCGAACAGACTGGCCAGCCGGCTCTGCAGATGCGTGCGGCTGTGGCTGTAGCGATCGGCCTCGGGCAGGAACATGGTCACGCCCAGCGCACGCCCGCGCGGGATGATGGTGACCTTGTGCACCGGGTCGTGATCGGGCACGTTCAAGCCGACGATGGCATGCCCGGATTCGTGGTAGGCGGTGAGGCGCTTCTCGTCCTCGGTCATGATCATCGAGCGGCGTTCGGCACCCATCAGGATCTTGTCCTTGGCGCGCTCGAAATGATCCATGCGCACTTCGCGCGAGTTTTCGCGCGCGGCGAACAGCGCCGCCTCGTTGACCAGGTTGGCCAGATCGGCGCCGGTGAAACCGGGCGTGCTGCGCGCGATGATCATGGCATCCACGTCGCTGCCGATCGGCACCTTGCGCATGTGCACCTTGAGGATCTGCTCGCGACCGCGCAGGTCGGGCAGGGACACGAACACCTGGCGATCGAAGCGGCCCGGGCGCAACAGCGCCGGATCAAGCACGTCAGGGCGATTGGTAGCGGCGATGACGATCACGCCCTCGCTGCCCTCGAAGCCGTCCATCTCGACCAGCAACTGATTGAGCGTCTGTTCGCGTTCGTCGTGACCGCCGCCCAGGCCAGCACCGCGATGACGACCGACCGCGTCGATTTCGTCGATAAAAATGATGCACGGCGCGTGTTTCTTGGCCTGCTCGAACATGTCGCGCACGCGCGCGGCGCCAACGCCGACGAACATCTCGACAAAATCCGAGCCCGAGATCGAAAAGAACGGCACCTTGGCCTCGCCGGCAATGGCCTTGGCCAACAGCGTCTTGCCGGTACCCGGCGAGCCGGCCAGCAGCACGCCACGCGGGATGCGCCCGCCCAGCTTCTGGAATTTGGCCGGGTCCTTGAGGAAATCGACCAGCTCGCGCACCTCGTCCTTGGCTTCCTCGCAACCGGCGACGTCGGCGAAGGTCACCTTGACCTGATCCTCGCCCTGCAACTTGGCGCGCGAACGGCCGAACGACATCGCGCCGCGGCCACCGCCACCGGACTGCATCTGGCGCATGAACCAGAACAACACACCGAAAATGAGCAGGATCGGCACCCAGTCGATCAGGATCTTGACCAGGATGTTGCCGCCATCGGCGGGCACCTGCGTCACCTGCACACCATGCTTGAGCAGGCGTGTGACCAGATCCGAATCGTAGGCCGGAGCCACCGTGCGCAACGCGCTGCCATCGCGCAGTTTGCCGGTGATGGTGGGCGGCATGCCGGCGCTGATCGTGACCGAACCGACGTTGTTGCTGTCGACCTGCTGCACGAAGCTGGTGTAACTCATCGCATCGGTACTGCGGCCGGAAGGCGAGAAGCTCTGGAACACGGCCAGCAATACCACCGCGATCACCAGCCAAATCACCAGATTTTTTGCCATATCGTTCATCATCCGCTCCGTCCGCCGCTCAAGGCTTCACACCCGTCGCCAGCGCATACACCTCGCGCGAACGAGCGCGCGAAGCCTTGGGTTTCCGCATACTCACGCGCTGAAAGCCGGCACGCAAGTCGCGAACGAAATCATCAAATCCGACGCCTTGGAACAATTTCACCAGAAACGCGCCTTCGGGTTTCAGCCATTGCCGCGCAAACTGACTGGCCAGTTCAGCCAGCTGCATGGCGCGCGCCTGATCGGACAGGACCACACCGCTCATGTTGGGGGCCATGTCGGAAAGCACAAGATCGAGCTTTTCGCCCCGCAGCAGTGTTTCCAGGCGGGCCTGAACATCCGGCGCGCGGAAATCCCCCTGCAGAAAATCCACGCCGGCGATGCCCTGCATCGGCAGTATGTCGACCGCGATCAGGCGTCCGCCTGCACCGCGCTGTCCTGCCTGGTGCTCGCGCAACACCTGCGTCCAGCCACCCGGCGCCGCGCCAAGATCCACAATGTTCATGTGCGGCCGCAACAGGCGATCGCGCTCGATCAGCTCGGTCAGTTTGTACGCAGAGCGCGAGCGCAGACCTGCGGCCTGCGCTTTTTTGACGTAGGGATCCTCAAAGTGTTCGCGCAACCAGCGCGTACTGCTTTTGCTGCGATTCACGCAAACCCGAACCATCGACGCGGCTGGACATGATACCTTCCGCGGCCATCCGACCACAGCAGATCAACTGCATGGCCCTGACGTCTTCCCAAGTTCGCTACCTGCGCGGCATGGCGCATCCGCTCAAGCCGGTACTGCAACTCGGCGGCCGTGGCGTCACGCCCGCGTTGCTGCGCGAGCTGGATGCGGCGCTGGATCGCCACGAGCTGGTCAAGGTGCGCCTGACCGGCGCCGATCGCGCCGCGCGCGCCGAACTGCTCGATGCCCTGCTCGCCGGCAGTGGCGCGGATCTGGTGCAACGCATCGGCCATATCGCCAGCTTGTTCCGGCGTAACGCGGAAGAACCAAAGCTCGCTCTGCCGCGCTGATGGAACTGTCGCTGCAACGTCCCGGCAACTGGCTGTATGTGCGTCATGTCGGCGCTGACAGCATCACCGTGGTCGATCGCGAGCTGCGGCAGAGCTTTTTGCTGTGTCGCGACCAGGCCGTGGAAAACTGGCCGGTGCGCGACGTCGCCGCGTTGCTGCCCGAACACTGGGACGCGGTACTCGCCTTGCAACCCGAGGTCGTGCTGCTGGGCACGGGCGCGCAGCAGCGGTTTCCGCAACCGACCACACTGGCCACGCTGCTGCAACGGGGCATCGGCTGCGAGGTGATGCACAACGCCGCCTGCGCGCGCACCTACACGGTATTGTCCGACGAGGGCCGCCGCGTGGTCGCCGCTTTCATCCTGCCCGGCTGAGCGCACACCGGGGCACCACGACACTCAGCGCCTGGGCAGAAAATCCTGCGGATTGAGCGGCTTGCCGTCCTTGCGGATCTCGAAATGCAACTCGACGCGCGGCGCACCGCTATTGCCCATTTCCGCGATCTCCTGCCCGGCCACGACATTCTGGCCTTCCTTGACCAGGCGCACGCTGTTGTGGCCATAAGCCGACAGATAGCTGTCGCTGTGCTTGATGATGATCAGCTCGCCGTAGCCAACCAGGCCACTGCCGCTGTAAACCACCACGCCGGAGGCCGCCGCATACACTGGCTGACCCATGTGCCCACCGATATCCAGACCCTGGCGGCCCGGCTCGTCGGCCTCGAAACCAGCCAGCACCGGACCATCCACCGGCCAGCGCCAGACGATGCCATCGACGCTGCGTGTCGGCCCGCCGCTGATCACGGCGGTGTTCGCGCTCGCTGGCGCCGGGCTCATCGCGGCCGCGCCGTTCATTGACGTCGGGCTGCTGCTCGCGGTGGCCGCCACGGTGGCAACCGCGGTGGGCGTCGTGACAACCACTGGCGCCGCTGCGACTGGCGGCGGTGCGATGCCCGCCATGCCCGGCGCACGGTGCAAACGCAACTCCTGCCCGGGGTAAATCGTGTACGGCGGCCCGATACTGTTGATGCGCGCCAACTCGCGGTAATCCATCTGGTGACGGAAAGCGATGCTGTACAGCGTGTCGCCAGCGACAACGCGGTAGTAGCCAGGGCGCTCGGCCACGCGCGATGCGGGCGCGCCATAGGGGGCGGCACGGCGCACCGCCACCACGCGCGGCTGGGTGGAACAGGCCGCCAGCAGCAGCGCCACGAGCGCGACGATCAGCAACAGGCGAAAGCGCGGGCACGGGCGCATGCGAACCTCAGTTGAATCCGAACCACCACAAACCCAACAGAACCAGGGAACCCATCGCACCCCAGCCCAGCCATTCGACCCAGCGCGCCAGAAACAGTTCGGCGCGTGGTCCCAACCAGCGCAACATGAAGGCCAGAAGATACACGCGCTTGCCGCGCCCGACAGCCATGCTGGCTAGAAAAGCCAGCAATGGCACGCCGACGATGCCGGCTGCCCAGGTGAACAGCTTCAGCGGCACCGGCGTGAAACCGGCCAGCACCAGCAGCCAGAACGCGGCCCACGGATGCTCGGCCACATCCACGCGCAACTCCGCGACCAGACGTTCGATCGGGGCCATCCAGCCCAGTTGCAGCAGCCAAGGCTGCAAGGCGTCGAAAGCGTAATGGCCCAACGCATAACCGACCAGCGCACCGATCAGGGAAAATGCCAGACTGATGCCGGCATAGCGATAGGCACGCCGCGGCTGCGCCAGACACATCGGCGCCAGCAGCAACTCGGGCGCCACCGGAAACGCGAACGCCTCGACCAGACTCAGGCCGCCAAGATAGCGCTCGGCATGCGGATGCCGCGACCAGCCCAGCACGCGCTGGTACATCGCGCCGAACAGGCGCATCAGCGCGTTCCCGCCAGCAATGGCACAAAGCTGACCGCGCCGAGGTTCTCCTGCTGCAGCGTGCCGGCCGCATCGCGACGGAAACGCAACAGGTGCTGCTGATCAGCCGGTCCGAACGGACCCAGCACCATGCCGCCAGGCGCCAGCTGCGCCAGCAGTTCCGGCGGAACCACTTCGCCGGCGGCAGTGAGGATGATCGCGTCGAACGGCGCCTCGGCCGGCCAGCCCAGCATGCCGTCGTCGTGGCGCGTGCGGATGTTCTCGAACTTCAGCGCGCGAAACCGGCGCCGCGCCTGGCGCAGCAGTTCGTCGATGCGTTCGACGGAGTAGACATTGGGCAGCAGCCGTGCCAGCACCGCCGCCTGATAGCCCGAACCGGTGCCGATCTCGAGCACCTTGGCCGGTGTACCGAATTCGAGCAGCGCCTCGGTCATGCGCGCCACCACCCAAGGCTGCGAGATGGTCTGGCCGAAGCCGATCGGCAGCGCGGTGTTCTCGTAGGCACGCGGCGCCAGCGCCTCGTCGATGAACACATGCCGCGGCAGGGTGCGCATGACCTCGAGCACGCGTGCGTCACGGATGCCTTCCTCGCGCAACAGCGCCACCAGGCGATCGCGCGCACGCTGCGAGGTCATGCCCTGCCCGCCCTGATCGAGCACCGGCGCGTGATAGTGACTCACAACGATCCCGCATGCGGCAGCTCGGCATCCAGACCATCGATCCACGCCGCCACGGTTTCCAGCGCCTGGAAGCGCGTCAGGTCGACCTGGATCGGCGTCACCGACACGCAACCGCGGCGCACCGCATCGAAATCGGTGCCAGGACCATCATCCTCGGCGGCGCCGACCGGGCCGATCCACCATACTGGCTTGCCGCGCGGATCCTCGCTGCGCAGGCACGGCGCGGCGCGATGGCGGCGGCCGAGGCGCGTCACCTCGAAACCAGCCAGCTCGCGCCATGGTCGATCAGGCACGTTGACATTCAGGATGGTATCGGCCGGCAGCGGCTGCGCCACCAGGCGCCGCACCAGACGCAGCACCGCCTCCGCCGCGGTGGCGTAATGCTCGCCGACATGATCGACGCTGACCAGCGATACGGCGATCGCCGGCAAGCCCAGAAAGCGTCCTTCCATCGCCGCCGACACCGTGCCGGAATAAATCACGTCGTCGCCCAGATTACCGGCGTTGTTGATGCCGGACACGACGATGTCGGGATCGTCATCGAGCAGTCCGGACAGCGCCAGATGCACGCAATCGGTGGGCGTGCCGGCGACGCGGAAGCGGCCGTCCTCCATGCGCAGCGCGCGAATCGGCTGATCCAGCGTCAGCGAATTGCTGGCGCCCGAGCGATCGCGATCCGGCGCGACCACACTGACGCGCCCCAGCGCGGCCAGATGCTTGGCCAGCACATGAATGCCAGGAGCATCCACGCCATCGTCGTTGCTGATCAGCACGTGCATGAGAATCCCGAATCACCGCACGCGACACGCGGCGGTTGCAGCGCGCGATTCTATCAGCCGCGGGTGTCGCCACGAGACCTGCACGGCGGCGCTGCTAACCTGCCCATAAGAGACTTCCCGTCAACGCCGCGCGCTTGAGGTTCTTGCCTTGAGCTTTCGGGCCATGGCTGGTCATCGTGTTGTCCTCTTTGCTGCGTCGTGCGTGTCAGTGCTGCGTGGTGATGCAACGAATGTCAGACTGCATTTCCATAAACGGTCTTGTTGCGCCGCTGATGCTGGCGCGGACCAGGGTATAAACCGCACCCGGAGACCTCGTTCGTCTTTCGGTATCGTCGGTGTTCGGGGATCAGCCGAAACACGGGGTGACGTCCGGCAGGTTAGTCAGGTTCTCTCCGGGTCGGTCTGACCGTTGTCGACCACTTCGCGCTGACGTGAAAGGATGTGCGTTCGTGTCATGCCATGCCGGCGATCCTCACCGCGCGCTTGCCGGCCGGGCGCTGCACCATCGGGTGCTTCAGCCACGCCTCGGCGTCGTAGGCTTCCTCGCGCGCCAGCATCGCCCACAGTTGCCGCGCGTGTTTGTTCGCAATCGCCACCAGCAGCTTGCCGAACGGCATCCGACACGCCAGTTGGCGGATCCAGATCTGCTCGGGCGTGGCCCGATCCTGTGCAGTCACCTTGGCGCGCTGCAGGCTGCTGCGCGCGCCCTGGATCAGCAGCGTGCGCAGGTAGGCATCGCCGCGGCAACTGATCGTGCCCAGGCGGGTGTGCCCGCCGCTGGAGTGCTGGGTCGGCACCAGGCCGAGCCATGCGGCCAGTTGCCGGCCGTTCTTGAACTCCTTGGCCGAGCCGACGCTCGCCACCATCGCATCGGCGGTGAGCGGGCCAATGCCGATCAGCGCGCGCAGCCGCACGCAGCGCTCATCCGCCTTGGCGTGCGCTTCGATGCGCGCATCGCACGCGGCGATGCGGTCGCGCACCTGCGCCCAGTGCGCGCTGAGATCGCGCAGCAGTTCCTTCAGCTCCGCAGGCAACGATGCCGCTGCGTCGAGATCCGCCAAGGCGATGCGCAACGCCCGGTCACCCTGCGCCATCACGATGCCAAACTCGGCCAGCAGACCGCGCAGGCGGTTGCTGATCTCCAGCCCTTCGGTCTTGTAGCCCTCGCGCACGCGATGCCATGCCAGCCGCGCCTGCTGCTCGACCGACTTGACCGGCACAAAGCGCATGTTGCCCTGGCGTGCCGCCGTGGCAATCGCCTCGGCGTCGTTGCGGTCGTTCTTCAGTGTGCGGCTCTTGCGGAACGGCGTCACGAACTGCGCCGCCATCAAGCGCGGCTGCAGACCGACCTCCAAACAGCGCCGCGCCCAATGGTGCGCGCCACTGCATGCCTCCATCGCCACCACGGTGCCGGCCGGCACCTGCGCCAGCCACAGCGCAAACGCTTCACGCCCGAGATCCTGCCGCCGCTGCACGTGTCCGGCGCCATCCACCGCACATACGGAAAACAGGTTCTTCGCCAAATCCACGCCCATGGTTATAGTGCTCATCGAGACTTCCCCTTCTGCTGACGGTTGTAAAAACCATCATGGCCCTCGAGGCCGTTGGAAGCGGGAAGTCTCTTTTTACTCGACATGAGCAAGCGCAGTCACGTCGATACCGAGCCAGAAGATGCCGCGCAGTTGTTCCGCGCCGCGGTCGGGCCGCTGCGCCGCCTGCCGGCGCAGGAACCGCCGCCGCGCCGCGCGCCGCCGGCGCCGCGCGCGCACATGCCCGCCGCCGACGATGCCGCGGTGCTGGATGAACTGCTGCACGGCCACTTCGATGCCACCGCGATCGAGCTCGGCGATGAACTGCTGTATCTCAGGGACGGCCATTCGCCGCGCCTGCTCAAGCGCCTGCGTCGCGGCGAGTACAGCGTGCAGGACGAGATCGACCTGCATCATCTGCGCGCTGTCGCAGCCACCGAACTGCTGGCCGCGTTCCTGGCCGACAGCCAGCGCGCCGGCTACCGCTGCATCAAGATCATCCACGGCAAAGGCTTGCGCTCGGGGCAGCGTGGTCCGGTGCTGAAGGCGCTCACGGCGCACCTGTTGCGCCGGCGCGCGGACGTGATCGCCTTTGCCTCGGCGCGCGCCAACCAGGGTGGCAGCGGCGCCACGCTCGTGCTGTTGGCGGTGCGCTGAAGGTCCTGTCTTCGCCAACCGCAGTCTGCGCTGCGGCGCAGGCACAGATCGGCAGGCTGCAACTCAATTCCGGCACCCAGGCGTCGTGCCGGCGCCGGAACATCATGCCGTCACCAGCAGCACCACGGCCTGCGCGGCGATGCCTTCGCCGCGCCCGGTGAACCCCAGGCGCTCGCTGGTGGTGGCCTTGATGCTGATCCGCTCCATCTCGCAGCCGAGGTCGGCGGCCAACAGCACGCGCATGGCCGCGGCATGCGGCGCCACCCGGGGCTGCTCGCACACCACGGTCACGTCGGCATTGCCCAGCGCGCAGCCGGCTTTGCGCATCATCGCGGCCACGGCACGCAGAAACTCGCGGCTGTCGGCATCGCGCCAACGCGCCTCCGACGGCGGAAAGTGCTTGCCGATATCGCCCAGTGCCAGCGCGCCCAGCAGCGCATCGCACAGCGCATGGATCACCACGTCGCCATCCGAATGCGCGATCACACCCCGGGTATGCGCGATGCGTACGCCGCCCAACATCACGTGATCGCCCACGCCAAAGGCATGCACATCCAGACCCTGACCAATGCGGATACCCGCCATGCGCTGGTTCCTTGTCGCAGAACAGAGCCCGGCCAAGGGCGCGCCGGGGGATATAGCTTAGTGCCAGCGCAACCATTGTCGAACGAGCGCGCGGAGTATCCGCGACGCTCGGACTCAGTCGTTGTGCGCCAGCCAGAACTCGGCGTAGGTCAGGTCGGCGGGTGTGGTGATCTTGAGGTTGTCCGCGCTGCCTTCGACCAGGCGCGGATGCAGGCCGATGCGCTCCAATGCCATGGCCTCGTCGGTGGCCGCGACACCGGCTTGCAAGGCATCGGCCAGCGCACGCTGCAAATCGCCGCGCCGCGCCATCTGCGGCGTCAACGCGCGCCACAGGCCAGCGCGCGGCTCCGTGGCCGCGATGCAACCGGCGGCATCGGCACGCTTGAGCGTGTCGCGCACCGGCGCGGCGAGAATCGCGCCGTCAGGGTGCGTCCAGCCGGCCCGTATCAAGCATTCGAGGTCATCGGCGCGCAGCAGCGGACGCGCGGCGTCATGCACCAGCACGCACTCTTGCGCAACCACCGTATCCGGCAAGGCGCGCAATCCGGCCAGCACCGAATCGGCGCGTTCGGCGCCACCGGTCGCGGTCAACACCGGCTTGTCCGCGAGCTGCGTGATGCCGGGCCAGCGCGCGTCATCCGCTGCCAGCACCACCAATAGACCGGCGATGCGCGGATGCCGGGCCAGGCGCTGCAGCGTGTGCAGCAACAGTGGCTGCCCCGCCAAATCGAGGTACTGTTTCGGCAGCGCCGCGCCCATGCGCGTGCCGCGCCCGGCAGCGGGGATCACGCACCAGCAGCGCGCGAGGTCACTGTCCGGCACTGCTGGCACCGGCGGGGTTACTCTGCGGCACGACCTGGTAGAACACCTCGCCCGGCTTGATCAGGCCCAGTTCGGAACGCGCGTGCGCTTCGATGGCATGGGTGCCGTTCTTGAGGTCGGCTACCTCGGCCTCGAGTAGCGCGTTGCGTTTCTGCAAACGTTCGTTGTCGGCGGCCTGTGCCTGCACTTGCGCGCGCAGCGCGCGCACTTCCTGCATGCTGCCTGGCCCCCACCACAGCCGTGACTGCAGAAAGATCAGCAGCACCAGCAGAATCAGCGAGAGCCAGCGCCACATGGGGATCGATCAGACGCGCAGACGCGGAAACGCAGCCAGACCGCGGAAGCGCGCGGCGCCATCCAGCGCCTGCTCGATGCGCAGCAACTGGTTGTATTTGGCGACGCGATCACTGCGGCACAACGAGCCGGTCTTGATCTGGGTGGCGGTTCCTGACACCGCCAGATCGGCGATGAAGGTGTCCTCGGTCTCGCCGGAACGGTGCGAGATGACCTGCGCGTAGCCGGCCTGCTCGGCGATGCGCATGGTTTCCAGCGTTTCGCTGAGCGTGCCGATCTGGTTGAGCTTGATCAGGATGGCGTTGGCGATGCCGTTGGCGATGCCGGCCCTGAAGATCGCCGGATTGGTGACGAAATTGTCGTCGCCGACGATCTGCAGGCGTCGGCCCAGCCGCTGGGTGATCAGCTTCCAGCCGGCGTCGTCGCCTTCGGCCATCGGATCCTCGATCGAGATGATCGGATAGCGATCCACCCACAGCTCGTACAGCTCGATCAGGTGCTCGGGCTTGAGCCGGCGGCCCTCGCCGGCCAGGTTGTACATGCCGTCCTCGAAAAACTCGGACGAAGCCGGGTCGAGCGCGAGAAAAATATCCTTGCCGGGCCGATAACCCGCCACGGTGATGGCCTCGAGGATGGTTTCGATGGCCTCCTCGTGCGAACCCAGATCAGGGGCGAAACCGCCCTCATCACCCACCGCCGTGGACAATCCGCGCTGCTTGAGCACGGCCTTCAATGCGTGGAAGGTTTCCGATGCCGCGCGCAAGGCCTCGCTGAAACTGGGCAGGCCTGCCGGCACGATCATGAACTCCTGCATGTCGAGGTTGTTGCTGGCGTGCACGCCACCGTTGATCACGTTCATCTGCGGCACCGGCAAATGCACGTCGCGACCCTGCGCCAGGTATTGCCACAGCGCGACGCCTCGCGCCGCCGCCGCGGCGCGCGCCGCCGCCAGCGACACGCCAAGGATGGCATTGGCGCCGAGGCGACCTTTGTTGGGCGTGCCGTCCAGCTCGCACAAACGGCGGTCGAGGCCGCTCTGGTCAGCCACGTCGAAACCCTTCAGCGCCTGCGCGATCTCGCCATTGACGTGACCCACCGCCTGCAACACGCCCTTGCCGCCGAAGCGCGACGTGTCGCCATCGCGCAACTCCACCGCCTCGCGCGAGCCGGTGGAGGCGCCGCTGGGCACCGCCGCACGCCCCACCTGGCCGCTCTCGAGCGTGATTTCGGCCTCGAGCGTCGGGTTGCCGCGTGAATCGAGAATTTCGCGTGCCTGGATGCTGCGGATGCGGGTCATGGCGGTCTCTGCGATGGAATGGAGTCGTTACAGCGTGTGCTCGATGAAGCCGGCACGCTTGACCGTGCGATCGAGTTCGACCAGCACCTCGAGCAGCGCGGCCATCTTGTGCAGTGGCCAGGCGTTGGGACCGTCGCTGAGCGCATGCGCCGGATCGGGATGCGTCTCGGCGAACAGCCCGGCGACGCCAGCCGCCACGGCCGCGCGCGCCAGCACCGGCACGAACTCGCGCTGCCCGCCGGACTGCGCGCCCTGTCCGCCCGGCAGCTGTACCGAGTGCGTGGCGTCGAACACCACGGGGCAACCGGTGGCGCGCATCACGCTCAAGCCACGCATGTCCGACACCAGATTGTTGTAGCCGAAGCTGGCGCCGCGCTCGCACACCATGATCTGCGCGTTGCCGGTGGCGCGGGCCTTGTCGACCACGTGCTGCATGTCCCAGGGCGCGAGGAACTGGCCTTTCTTGACGTTCACCGGCCTGCCGGCGCGCGCCACGTTCTGGATGAAATCGGTCTGCCGGCACAGGAACGCCGGGGTCTGCAGCACATCGACCACGCTGGCCACCTCGGCCAGCGGCGTGTATTCGTGCACGTCGGTCAGCACCGGCACGCCGATCTGGCGTTTGACCTCGGCCAGCACGCGCAGCCCGTCCTCCAGGCCCGGACCGCGATGGCCGCTCACCGAGGTGCGGTTGGCCTTGTCGAAGCTGGACTTGTAAATGAACGGCACGCCCAGGCGCGCGGTGATCTCCTTGAGTTGGCCGGCCGTGTCCAGCGCCAGCTGCTGGCTCTCGATCACGCACGGCCCGGCGATCAGGAACAGCGGGTGCTCCAGCCCGGCATCGAATCCACACAGCTTCATGCCACGTGCTCCGCAGCCAGGCGTGGCGCCTCACGCAGCAGCTTGTGCTCGCGCGCGGCGCGCACGAAACCGATGAACAGCGGATGCCCGTCGCGCGGCGTGGAGGTGAACTCTGGGTGGAACTGGCAACCGAGAAACCACGGATGCTGCTGTGGCGGCAGCTCGATGATCTCGACCAGCAGCCCGTCCATGCTCTTGCCGGCCATCACCAGACCGAGATCGGCGAACTGCTGCTGGTAGGTGTTGTTGAACTCGTAGCGGTGCCGGTGACGCTCGCGGATCACGTCCTGCGCATACATCTCGCGCACCAGCGTGCCCGGTGCCAGTCGGCATTCCTGCGCGCCCAGGCGCATGGTGCCACCGAGGTTCGAGTCCTCGCTGCGGCGCTCGACGCTGCCGCTGGCCGTGGTCCACTCGGTGATCAGCGCGATCACCGGGTGTGGCGTGCGCGTGTCGTTCTCGCTGGAGTCGGCGCCTGCGAGACCGGCCACGTTACGCGCGAACTCGACCACCGCCGCGTGCATGCCATAACAGATGCCGAAATACGGAACACCATGCTCGCGCGCATAGCGCGCCGCCAGCACCTTGCCCTCGAAACCACGCTTGCCGAAACCGCCTGGCACCAGGATCGCATCAACGTTGCCCAGCAGCGCCGCGGCGCCCTCGGCCTCGACGCGCTCGGAATCGATCCAGTGCAGGTTGACGCGCGTGGCCTGGCGGATGCCGCCGTGGCGCAAGGCCTCGCCCAGCGACTTGTAGGCGTCCTTGTGCTCGACGTACTTGCCGACGATGGCGACATCGACGCTGTCGCGCGGGTGGCGCACCGCGGCCACGGTGGCTTCCCATTCCGCCAGATTGGCCGGACGCGCCTGCAGGTGCAGTTGCTCGACGACGATCTCGTCGAGGCCCTGCTGCTGCAGCCACAGTGGCAGCTCGTAGATCACTTCCACATCCACCGCGCTGATCACCGCGCGCTCGGGCACGTTGGTGAACAGCGCGATCTTGCGCCGCTCGCCCTCGGGCAACGGCTGCTCCGAGCGGCACAGCAACACGTCGGCCTGGATGCCGATCGAGCGCAGTTCCTTCACCGAGTGCTGGGTGGGCTTGGTCTTGATCTCGCCGGCGGCCTTGATGTAAGGCACCAGGGTCAGGTGCATGAACAGACAGTGCGTCGGGCCGCGCTCGACGCGCAACTGGCGGATGGCCTCGAGAAACGGCAGCGACTCGATATCGCCCACGGTGCCGCCGATCTCCACCAGCGCCACGTCGAAGCCGCGCGTGGCCTCGTCGATCACGCGCTTGATCTCGTCGGTGATGTGCGGGATCACCTGCACCGTGGCACCGAGATAATCGCCGCGGCGCTCCTTGCGGATGACGGCTTCGTAGATCTTGCCGGTGGTCACCGAGTTCTTGCCGCCGAGGCGTGTGCGCACGAAACGCTCATAGTGGCCGAGGTCCAGATCGGTCTCCGCGCCATCATCGGTGACATACACCTCGCCATGCTGGAACGGGCTCATCGTGCCCGGATCGACGTTGATGTAGGGGTCGAGTTTCATCAGCGTGACGCTGAGCCCGCGCGCCTCGAGGATGGCCGCCAAGGACGCCGCGGCGATGCCCTTGCCAAGCGAGGAAACCACGCCGCCGGTGACGAAAATCAGAGGAGTCATGGATGCGACTGCGCCGGGAAAGCCATACTTTACCGGCTCGCCTCCTTTCCCGCGAGCGGAGATCGTCATGACCCATCACTCCGGTCTGTGCCCCCTGCGCAGCCACATGAAGGCGCGCGGCGTCGCCGCCTGCATCGTGCCCACGGCCGATCCGCACATGTCCGAATACCTGCCGGCGCGCTGGCAATCGCGCGCGTGGCTCTCCGGCTTCACTGGCTCGGCTGGCACCCTGATCGTCACCAGCGACCACGCCGGACTGTGGACCGACAGCCGCTATTTCGAGCAGGCCGAACGCGAGCTGGCCAGCAGCGGCATCGTCTTGATGAAGCAGCGCGTGGCTTACGCACCCGAGCATCTGGCGTGGCTGGCCGCGCGCCTGAACGCGGGCGCCAGGGTAGCGATCGCGCCGGACATGCTCAGCCTCGCCGGCGCGCGCCAGTTGCGCGCGACCCTCGATCCCGCCGGTATCGAGCTGCTGCTGGAGGATTTGCCGGGCGCGATCTGGAGCACGCGCCCGGCGCTGCCAACGGCACCAGTCCGCGCGCACGATCCCGCCTTTGCCTGCGCCACGCGCGCCGCGCGTCTGGCCAGCACGCGCGCGCAGATGCAGCAGGCCGGCGCCACGCAGCACCTGCTCAGCAGCCTCGATGACATCGCCTGGCTCACCCTGCTGCGCGGCAGCGATGTCGAATACAACCCGGTATTCCTCGCGCACCTGCTGCTCGACACCGAGCGCGCCACGCTGTTCGTGCCGCCGGGCAAGATCGACGCGGCACTGGCGGCCGCCTTGCAGGCCGACGGCATCGCGCTGGCCGATTACGCCGGCATCGGCGCCGCGCTGGCCGCGTTGCCGCAAGATGCGACACTGCTGCTCGATCCCGCACGCGTCGCCGTGGCCACCCTGGCGACGCTGCCCACGGGTGTGCGCTGCATCGAGGCCGGCAACCCCAGCACCGCGGCCAAGGCACGCAAGAGCACCGGCGAGCTGGTGCACTGGCGCGAAGTGATGGCGCGCGACGGCGCCGCGCTGGTGCGCGCGTTCCGCCAGATCGACACGCGCGTGCGCGCCGGCGAAACGCTGAGCGAGCTGGACGTGGACGCGATCGTCTGCGCCGAGCGCGCGCGCGAAACGGATTTCATCGCGCCCAGCTTCGCCACCATCGCCGGTTACGCCGCGAACGGCGCGCTGCCGCACTACCGCGCCACGCCTGCGCACCATGCCCGGCTCCAGGCACGCGGCCTGCTGCTGGTGGATTCCGGCGGGCAGTATCTTGGCGGCACTACCGACATCACCCGCGTGTGGGCGCTGGGCGAGACCACGGCCGAGGAACGCGCGGATTTCACCCACGTGCTGGCCGGCATGATCGCGCTCAGCCGCGCGCGTTTTCCGGCCGGCGCCAGCGGGCCGCAGCTCGATGCGCTGGCGCGCGCGCCGCTGTGGGCCGCCGCCGCCGATTATGGCCACGGCACCGGCCACGGCGTGGGCTACTTCCTCAACGTGCACGAAGGCCCGCAGGGCATCCGCCCACCCGTACCTGGCGGCGCGCTGGTGGCGCTGGAGCCGGGCATGGTCACCTCGATCGAGCCCGGCCTGTATCGCCCGGGGCGCCACGGCGTGCGCCACGAAAATCTCGCGGCTACACGCGAGGCCGCGCAATCCGAGTTCGGCACGTTTCTCGAATTCGAGACGCTGACGCTGTGCCCCTTCGACACGCGCCCGCTCGAACCCGCACTGCTCGATGCCGCCGCGCGCGAGTGGCTGGATGCCTACCATGCGCAGGTTTGGACGCGGCTCGCGCCGCGCCTGTCCGGCGCCGATCGCGACTGGCTCGAAGCCCGCTGCGCGCCGTTGGCCGCTTGACCACGGCGCGCGATCTCTCCACCCTGCCGCGTCCCTTGTGCAACGAGACCCCATGAGCAGCCGCTACAACGCCGCCGATATCGAAGTGCTCACCGGCCTGGAGCCGGTGCAGCGCCGCCCGGGCATGTATACCGACACCACGCGTCCCAATCACCTGGCGCAAGAAGTCATCGACAACGCGGTGGATGAAGCCCTTGCCGGCCACGCCAGCCAGGTGGATGTGATCGTGCACGACGACGGCTCGGTCGAGGTCAGCGACGATGGCCGCGGCATGCCGGTGGACATCCACCCCGAGGAAGGCATCTCCGGCGTCGAGCTGATCATGACGCGCCTGCACGCCGGCGGAAAATTCTCCGATCGCAACTACGCTTTTGCCGGCGGCCTGCACGGCGTGGGCGTGTCGGTGGTCAATGCGTTGTCCAGCCGCGTCGAAGTCAACATCCGCCGCGACGGCAGCGAATACCGCATGTGTTTTGCGCATGGCGCGCCGCTGGGCAAGCTGGAAATCGTCGGCCCCGCGCCGAAAAAGCGCAGCGGCACCACGCTGCGCTTCTGGCCCGAATCCAAGTATTTCGATACGCCCAAATTCGCCCTGCCCAAGCTGCGCCATCTGCTGCGCGCCAAGGCGGTGCTGTGCGCCGGATTGAGCGTGAGCCTGCTCGATGCCGCCAGCGGCGAGCGCGAGCAGTGGCGCTACGCGGATGGACTCAACGACTACCTGCGCGGCGCGCTGGCCGGGCTCGAGCATCTGCCGCCGGAACTGTTCCAGCAGCAGATCAAGCGCAGCGACAGCCAGCTCGATGTGGCCCTGGCCTGGCTGCCCGAGGGCGAGCTAGTGCAGGAGAGCTACGTCAACCTGATCCCGACCACGCAGGGCGGCACCCACGTCAACGGCCTGCGCAGTGGCCTGACCAGCGCGCTGCGCGAATTCTGCGAGCTGCGCAACCTGCTGCCGCGCGGTTTGAAACTGGCGCCCGAGGACATCTGGGAGCGCGTGACCTACGTGCTGTCGCTGCGCATGAAAGATCCGCAGTTCGCCGGCCAGACCAAGGAGCGCCTGTCCTCGCGCGATGCCGCGGGGCTGGTGGAAGGCGCGCTGCACGATGCCTTCAGCCTGTGGCTGAACCAGCACGTCGAGCTCGGCGAGGCCATCGCGCAGCTCGCCATCGAACGCGCCAACGCGCGCCTGAAGGCCAGCAAGCAGGTGCTGCGCAAACGCATCACGCAAGGCCCGGCACTGCCCGGCAAGCTGGCCGATTGCCAGAGCCAGGACCTGGCGCGCACCGAGCTGTTCCTGGTCGAGGGCGATTCCGCCGGCGGTTCGGCCAAGCAGGCGCGCGACCGCGAGTTTCAGGCGATCCTGCCGCTGCGCGGCAAGATCCTCAACACCTGGGAAGTCGAATCCGGCGCGGTGCTGGCCAGTCAGGAAGTGCACGATCTGGCCGTGGCCATCGGCTGCGATCCCGGCGTGGATTCGATCGAAAGCCTGCGCTACGGCAAGATCATCGTGCTCGCCGACGCCGACTCCGACGGCCTGCACATCGCCACGCTGCTGAGCGCGCTGTTCGTGCGGCATTTCCCGATGCTGGTGCAGGGCGGCCACGTGTTCGTGGCCATGCCGCCGCTGTTCCGCGTCGATGTCGGCAAGCAGATGTTCTATTGCCTGGACGAGGACGAAAAGCGCGCGCTGCTGGAGCGCATCGAGCGCGAGAAAATGCGCGGCGCGGTCAGCGTGACGCGCTTCAAGGGTTTGGGCGAGATGAATCCCGGGCAGTTGCGCGAGTCCACCATCCACCCCGACACGCGCCGTCTGGTGCAGCTTACCGTCGAGGACGCCGCCGCCACCGCCAGCCTGATGGACCTGCTGCTGGCCAAGAAGCGCTCCGGCGAGCGCAAGACCTGGCTGGAGCGCAAGGGCGACCTCGCCTCGCTGGAGGTTTGAACAAAGCCGAGACTCGGGACAAGGCGTTGCGCACGCCGTGCCGTCCCCGACTTTTCCGCATGCGCGTCACGCCGTCCTGGTCATCCCCGCGCGTAACTCAGGAATTCCTCGTCATCCCCAGTGCGCGTCACGTATCCCGCGTCATCCGCAGCGCGCGTCACGTATCCCTCGTCATCCCCGGGCGCGCGCAGCGCGAGCCGGGGATCCAGTGGCGTTGCCCTGCGCGGCGCTGGATGCCCGCAGGCGCGGGCATGACGCTGCGCGGAGTTTTCCACTTCCATCATCCCGAGCGCAGCGAAGGATCTCGGCGCCGGGGCGGCGTCATGACCCGGCTTGGGTGTATTTTGCGTGTGCTTCGATATCGCGCTGACAGGGGCTGGCCATGCATCGTCGCTACGGGCTTTTGAGTCTGCTCACGGTCGCCATCATTCTCGCCGGTGCATATACCAGTTTCATGGCATTCAGGCCTGCGGGTTTGCCGTTTGATGTCAGCATCGAGAATGCGCATACCGCCGTGGTCGAACCGGTTGCGAACATTCCGCTGCCGCCGGCGCTGCGGGCCGGTGACCGGCTTGATCTGGCAGCGTTATCGCGCTCGGCGCGCATCGCGGTCAGCATCATGCACCTCAGCAATTACAGCTTCCCCTTGGGACAGTCCTATGAATTTGTGATCCATAGGCAAGCTGTCCCCGTCACGGTATCCGTCACCACGGTGGATCTCGGCACAATCAACAACGCGTGGTGGTTTGAGTGGACAACACTCAGTTTTTCCTTGTTGCTCGGCGTGATCGCCCTGCTCGTATTGTGGCGCGGCCGCGACCGGGCCGCCGCGGGCATGGCTCTGTGGGCCATCGCTTTCTTGGTCGGTCTTGCGTTGCAGCATGCCCAACTGAGTGGACTGTTGGGACTCAGCGCTTGGCTGGGGGCCAATGTCCTTTATTTAATCGCGCGTTGCGGTTTTTACATCATGATCGAATCCATGTTGGGTCCGGCGCTCACACCGCGGGCACACTGGCTGTGGCGCGGCGGCTTTCTGCTGCTGCTCGCTGCGGGGGCGGTCACGCGCCTAGGCGGACCCGGCCTCTTCGTCGCCACCGGCTGGGCGGAACTGTTGCGGCCTCAATATGGCATGGTCTTCAGTGCGAGTTACCTCGTCCCGCTGGCCCTGCTGATCATGAGCTATGGCTACGCGGATGGCACAAGGCGGCTGCGTCTGCGCTGGGCGCTGTGGAGCGGCGTGATATTTGTGGTCAACATATTTTTGAACAATACGGCCGTACTGGGATCCCAGGTTTCTTCCGTTGTGACGAACTCCGCGCTGGTGCTCTCATTGAGCGGCTTCCTGTACGCCGTGCTGCGCCACCGCGTGGTGGATGTCGCCTTCGTCCTCAACCGCGGCCTGGTGTACGCGGCCACCACCAGCCTGGTGCTGGGCCTGTTCGCCCTGTTCGAGAGCCTGATCGAGCGCAGTGCGCTGGGCCACGGTGCCAGCCTGGCGCTGGAGTTCGCCGTGCCGCTGGCGCTGGGCGCCGCGCTGAGCACCGTGCACCGGCGCATCGATGCCGTGGTCGAGCGCTTTTTCTTCCGTCGCCAGTACCGCGCCGAGGCCGCGCTGCGCCGCTACGCCGAGGACTGCGCCTACATCACCCAGCCCGAGAACCTGTTCGAGCTGACCGTCGCGCAGATCGTCCGCCATGCCGGCGCACCGCGGGTGGCGTTGTACGAGCGCACGGCGGACGCGTACGTGTGCATTCGCCAGCACGGCGAGCCGGCCTTGCCGGCGCAGGTCGCCCTGGACGATCTCGCCTTCGTCAAGCTGCGCGCGCGCAACGCCGAGCTCGATCTGGATGACACCCAGAGCCAGCTCGGCCGGGACGGCTACGCCTTTCCGCTGATGCTGCGCGGCAGCCTGCTCGGCGCCCTCGTGGTGGGCCAGCGACCCGGCGAGCACTACGCCGCCGACGAGCGCGAACTGCTGTTCCATGTCGCGCACGAAGTCGGCGCCGCGCTGTTCGCGCTGCGCGCGCGCGAAAGCCAGGCCTTCGTGCGCGCGCTGGCGCAGGGCACCCTCAAACCCGAGGAGGCGCGTGCGCAGGCGATCCAGCTCGAAACGACGTGGGTGATGGCATGAGCCGAAGGCGAGAGCACGCCTGACGCGGTCAGCAAGCTGCTGCGCCGGGGTTCTTCAGCCTGCGGCTTTCAGCTTCAGGATGACAGCATCGCAGCCCCACATTCCCCCCGACTTGCCTCTCACCGCGCCTGCAGCCACTTCAGCGCCATGCGTCGCAGCGAGGCATCGGCGGCTTCGTCAGCGGCGATCGCGGCGATGGAACGCCAGGCCAGATCCAGCGACTCGGCGCTGACGGCATAGCGCTCGTCCGCGCCAGCGCGCACCACGTAGCGCACGTCCCAGTGCAGATGCTCGGGATCAGTGCCGCGCGCGGGAATCGCATGGCAGTCCAGATCAAAGATGCCACCTTCGACATGCAGACCGGACAGGCCCGATTCCTCCTCGGCCTCGCGCAGCGCCACGCGCGCCAGATCGGCATCGCCGTCGGCATGGCCGCCCAGTTGCAGCCAGCGGCCCAGCTTGCGGTGATGGGTGAGCAGCACGCGCGCACCATCCTTGCTCACCAGCCAGGCCGAGCCGGTGAAGTGACCGGGCGGATGGCTGCGCAAGCAGCAGTCAGGATGGCTGCGTGCGAAGGCGGCGAAGCGGGCTTGCGCCGCGCGTTGTTCGGCGTCATCCGCGCGGTAGGCCATCAGGCTGGCAAGAACGAGCTGTTGATCCGGCGTCATGGCGCGGGCGGACAGGACTGGCTGCTGCATCGGGCCTTGCTGCGCTTGGGGAGGCTCGCGTATGTTACGCGAGCGCTCGGCAGCGGTCAGTCGCCGTTCACGTCGCGCGCCGTGACGCGCAGGCATTGCCTGTGACAGCGACTGCATCCCTCGCGCATCCGTTCGCGGCGCTGCGCATGTACCGGAGACCGCATGAATTCGTTCCGCGTCAAGCCGCTCGATGACATCATCGCCACGGCTGAAAAGCATAGCCTCACCCGCCAACTGGGCGCCTTCCAACTGACCATGCTGGGCATCGGCGCGATTATCGGCACGGGTATTTTCGTGCTGACCGCCGAAGCCGCGCAGAAAGCCGGGCCGGGCATGATGATCTCGTTCATCATCGCCGGCTCGGTATGTGCGCTCGCCGCGCTGGCCTATGCCGAACTCGCGGCGATGGTGCCGGTGTCCGGCTCCGCCTACACCTATACCTACGCGGTGATGGGCGAGGCACTTGCTTGGATGGTGGGTTGGGCGCTGATCCTCGAATACGCGGTGTCGGCCTCTGCTGTCGCAGTCGGTTGGTCGGGCTACTTCAACGGGCTGCTGCAGTCAATGGGACTCAGATTGCCTGAGTATTTGCGTGTCGGTTTTTTTAGTAGCGGCGCGTTCAATCTAGTGGCGTTCGCGGTCTCGCTGCTGATCACCGCGCTGCTGGTGCTGGGTACCACCGAGAGCGCCCGGGTCAATGCCTTTCTGGTCCTGCTCAAGGTCGCGGCGCTGACCGTGTTCGTCGTGGTCGCCGTGCCGGCGGCCAAGACCGCCAACTTCACCCCGTTCCTGCCCACCGGCTGGGGCAGCCCGCTCAGCGGCAGCGGACTCGGCGTGCTGGGCGCGGCGGCCTCGATCTTCTTCGCCTATGTCGGCTTCGACGCGGTATCCACCGCGGCCGAGGAAACCAAGAATCCCAACCGCAACATCCCCATCGGCCTGATCGGCTCGCTGATCGTATGTACCGTTTACTACCTGCTGGTGGGCTATGGCGCGATCGGTGCCGACGGCGCGCAGCCGATGATGGTCAACGGCCATGCACTGCAACCCGGCAGCCCGCAGATGGCCGCCGCTTGCCAGGGCGTGCATAACCTGGTGTGCAGCAAGGAGGCGCTGTCCTTCGTGCTCAGGGACCTGGGCTTCCCCTCGCTGGGTTACATGGTCGCGTTGGCAGCCAGCATCGCCCTGCCTTCGGTGATCCTGATGATGATCTACGGGCAGACCCGCATCTTCTTCACCATGTCGCGTGATGGCCTACTACCAAAACGCCTATCCAAAGTGCACCCACGCTTCCGCACGCCCCATGTCATAACGATGATCACAGGAGCCTTTGTCGCACTCTTTGCTTCCCAGCTGTCTGTTGGTGCTCTGGCCGACATATCCAATGCGGGAACCTTATTCGCCTTTGCGATGGTTTCACTTGGCGTCTTGATACTCCGATACACGCAGCCTGATCGTCATCGCCCTTTCCGGATCCCCAATGCTCTGGTTTGGCCGATTTGTGTTGGCGCTGTGGTCGGATGCGTTGTGCTCTTTATGAGCCTAGACATCAGAACAAAATTGATCTTTTTTGCTTGGGCTGCAGTCGGCCTTGTGATCTACGCCCTCTACGGCATGCGCCACAGCGATATGGCGCGCAAGCCGCGCTGATCACTCCTACTCCGATCATGCGGGCCGCGTGCGTTGCGCGGCCCGTTGGCGCTGGGATCTGGCACTGGCCTCGCACCCAGGCATTCTGACCGGCGCCAGCGCACTACATCGGCTCTCAGCGCCAAGCGTCACGCGTGGTCTTGCGGGCGAGGCGACCACGTGTTGCGCCACCGACCGTTTTGATCGCCACTCAAACCGCATCAGTTGCCCTCGCCAACTGCGGCAGAGCCTGCTCCAAATCAATACCATACGGTATGGTATCTATCGTTTTTACTTCGACTCATTCGCCGTAATAAAGTACATTGCATTGTTTTTATGGAGTTTAATGTCTACATAACGCCGCAGGCGCCAAGTCGCGATTGGCACCTGTCCAACCCCGCGCTATGCTCAAGCCTCGGTGGTTTCCATGGCAGTGGACCCCGATGCGCGGCCCGAACGGAACGGCGATCAGCTCCCGCCTGACCCTCGGGCCGCCTTTTAATCCGCGTCCGCCAATCCGCCGCGACCGCGTACTGGTCGCCAAGACCACACGGATCGAGTCGCGCAGCCCTGCAAGGCAATCCAAAAAGAAGCCGGCCTTGAAGGCCGGCATCCCGCAGCGTGCGTCGGCGCTGGCAAACTTATTTGCGCGTGGCGTGTGCCGAGCACCAGCCCTTGGCATTCACATCCTTGCCGGGGAACAACTGGCAGGGACCCCACGGCGCACCAGCGGCACCCTGATAGAAATTGCAGTTGCTGCAATCCTGCGAAGGTTTGTGGTTGGGATACTTGGCCTGGCTGACTTGTGCCGTATCTTCGACGTAGCCCAGCGCCTGCGCAGCCGGATCGGTGGGACTGAGATGCGGCAAGCCGGCGGCGTGCGCGTGTCTGGGCAAAGCGCCGACGACTGCGGCAGCCGCGGCAGTACCCGCGGCCATCTTCAGGAAGTGGCGACGCGATGGATCATTCTCATGTTGCGACATTGGCAAACCTCCGTCGTGGGAAAGACTCATGGCGGGGCATGGTACGCCGCTATCAAGCCAACGTCATGGTCCGGAGCAAATGGCCGCGCATGCTATAGTCCTTGACGATTTGGACGGCCAAACGATGTCTGCATCACCCGCGAGTCACCCGCCATCCACCGCATTCGAGCAGTTGGCGCAGCAACTCTGCCGCGCCGCCGCTGATCTTGCTCGACGCGGCTGGACACCCGCCACCAGCAGCAACTTCTCGGCGCGTCTCGACGCCGGGTGTATCGCCATCACCGTTTCCGGCCGCGACAAGGGCCGGCTGACGCCGGCCGACATCATGCTGATGGACGATCAGGCGCGTGCGCTGGACGCGCAATGCCCATCCGCCGAAGCGCGCCTGCACGCCCAGATCTACCGCATGCTGCCGCAGACCGGCGCGGTGCTGCACACGCATTCGCAGACGCAAACCGTGGCATCCCTGCATTTCGCCGCGGCGGGCGTCGTGCGTCTGCATGGCTACGAGCTGGTCAAGGCCATCGAGGGCCTGCGCAGCCACGAGCAGGATCTGTCGCTGCCGGTGTTTCCCAACAGCCAGGACATGGCCGAAATCGAACGCCACGTCGATGTCTGGCGCGCACAGGGACAGCCACTGCATGCCTATCTGATCGCCGGACACGGCCTGTACGCGTGGGGCCGCGACATTACCGCGGCGCTGCGCCATCTCGAAGCCATCGATTTCATGCTCGCCTGCGAGCTCGAACTGAGGAAACTGCCCACATGAGCCGCCTGCGCATTTTCAGCGAGACTCAACCGCAGCAAGCGCTGCTCACCCTGCATGAACATGCCGCCATCGCGCGCGAGTTGGCGCAAGCTGGCGTGCGTTTCGAGCGCTGGCAGGCCGCGCAGCCGCTGCAACCCGATGCCACACAGGACGAGGTCATCGCGGCCTACCGCACCGACATCGACCGCCTGATTGCCGCCGCGGGCTATCGGGCGGTCGATGTGATCAGCCTCGCGCCCGACCATCCCGACCGCGCAACGCTGCGCAAGAAGTTCCTCGACGAGCACACCCATGCCGAGGACGAGGTGCGCTTCTTCGTCGCCGGCTCGGGTCTGTTCAGCCTGCACATCGGCACGCGCATCCTTGAAGTGCTGTGCGAACAGGGCGATCTGATCGGCGTGCCCGATGGCACGCGACACTGGTTCGACATGGGGCCGGCACCGCATTTCGTCGCAATCCGACTGTTCGGCAATCCGCAAGGCTGGGTCGCGCGTTTCACCGGTGACGACATCGCCGCGCGTTTCCCGCGCTACGAAGCCGGCCAGGCAGCCGCGGCATGAACGCGCGCGGCGAGATTCGCGCGATTCTCACCGACATCGAAGGCACCACCAGCGCCATCCACTTCGTGCACGACGTGCTGTTTCCCTATGCGCGCAAGCGCCTGCCGGCATGGATCGAAACCCATCGCGACCTGACCGAGGTGCAGCACTGGCTGAGCGAGGCCGCGCGCGAAGCGGGTCTGATCGAGGCCAGCCTGCAGGAAATCATCGAGCTGCTGCTCGGCTGGAGCGACGCCGATCGCAAATCGACCGCACTGAAGGCGCTGCAGGGCATGATCTGGCGCGAGGGTTACGCCGCCGGGGATTTCGTCGCACATGTCTATCCCGATGTCGCCCCGGCGCTCCGTGCCTGGCGCGCGCGTGGTGTGCGCCTCTACGTGTATTCATCCGGCTCGGTGGAGGCGCAGAAGCAGCTTTTCGCGCACAGCGAGGCCGGTGATCTCACGCCCCTGTTCAGCGGCTACTTTGATACCGGCATCGGCGCGAAACGCGAGGCGGCAGCGTATGCGCGTATCGCCGCGGCCATCGATGCGGCGCCCGCGCAGGTCCTGTTCCTGTCCGACATCGAAGCCGAACTCGACGCCGCGCACAGTGCCGGCATGCACACCACCCTGCTGTGCCGCCCGCCCGCCGCGTGTGCGGCCGAGTCGCGGTACCCCTGCGCGCACGACTTCACCGCCATTGCGCTGTAGTTGGCCTGGCGCATCACGAGACGCAGTACATGCAGCTCTATCTCAGCCCCACGTCCCCGTTCGCGCGCAAGGTCAAGGTCGCGCTGCTGGAAATGGATTTGCCGTTCGAGGAAATCCGCGTCGATCCGTGGGCCACGCCACCCGCACTGGCGGCTGTCAACCCGCTGTCGCAAGTACCCACCCTGGTCAGTGACACCGGCCTTGCGCTGGGCAACAGCGACACGATTCTGGCCTGGCTCATGAGCACGCATCCGAATCCCGGGCTGCTGCCGGTGACGGCGCCGGAACATGCGAGCGCATTGCGCCATGGCGCGATCGCGCAAGGCATGCTCGAGGCGACGGTGCAGATCGTGCTGGAGCGGCGACGCACACCGGGACAGCAATCCGCGGCGCTGATCGAGCGCCGCAAGGCCAGTCTGCAGCGCAGTGTGGCAGCGCTGGAACACGAGTTCACCGCGAGCCGCGCGACATTTCCGCTGGATGCCATCGGCGTCGCCGTGGCTCTGGCTTACCTCGATTTTCGCTTGCCCGAATATCACTGGCGCAAGGACGCCATGCGCCTGTCCGCATGGCAGATCTGGGCTGCAGCGCGTGCTTCCATGCAGGCCAGCGCACCACCAGCCTGACCTGAAATTTCAGCGTCCGGCGTGACGCAGGGCCAGCGTGGCGGCCACGTCATCCAGGCCCAGCCCGCGCGCGCGCAGCAGCACGATCAGGTGATAGACCAGATCGGCCGCCTCGCCCAGCAGTGCGTCGTCATCCTGCGCCACCGCCGCCAGCGCGGTCTCGACGCCCTCCTCGCCCACCTTCTGCGCGATGCGGCGCACGCCGCCCTCGAACAAGCGCGTGGTGTAACTGTCCTGCGGGCGGGCGCGCTCACGCTCGGCGATCAGCGTATCGAGCTGACCGATGAAGGCCAGCGCAGGCGCGGCGGCGGCGAAACACGTATCGCTGCCGAGATGGCAGGTCGGCCCCTGCGGCAAGGCCAATGCAAGCAGCGTGTCGCGGTCGCAATCGGCATGCAGCGCTTGCAGCTCCAGTGTGTGACCCGAAGTCTCGCCCTTGGTCCACAAGCGCTGCTTGCTGCGGCTGTAAAACGTCACCTTGCCGCTGTCCAGCGTGACCTGCAGCGCCGCGCGGTTCATGTAACCGAGCATCAGCACGCGGCCATCGCGGGCATGCTGCACGATGGCCGGCAGTAGGCCGTCGCCCTTGCTCCAGTCCAGTTGCCCGGGATCGAATGCACTGTTCATGGACGTACCTCGATGCCAGCCGTGGCCAGCGCCAGCTTGAGTTGGGGAATCGCCACGACGCCGCCATGGAACACACTGGCCGCGAGCGCGGCATCGACATCGGCGGTGCGAAATACATCGATGAAATGCGCGACAGCGCCGGCGCCACCCGAGGCCACCAGCGGCACCCGGCACAGCACGCGCGCAGCCTGCAGTTGCTCGATGTCGTAGCCGCTGCGCACGCCATCGCTGCCCATGCAATTGAGCACGATCTCACCAGCGCCGCGCTGCTGCGCCTCGACGATCCAGTCCAGCGTGCGTCGTGGCAGCGCGCGGGTCTGCGCGGGATCGCCCGCATTGACGCGCACGCGCCATTCGCCGTCGTCGTCACGCAGGCTGTCGATACCCACCACCACGCACTGCACGCCAAAGGCCGCGGCCAGTTGATCGATCAACTCGGGCCGCTCCAGCGCCGGCGAGTTCACCGAGATCTTGTCCGCGCCCGCGTGCAGCAGCACGCGCGCATCCGCGACACTGCGGATGCCACCGGCCACGCAGAACGGAATATCCAGTTCACGCGCCACGCGTTCGACCCACGCCGCCTCCGCGCGGCGCCGCGACGGACTGGCGGTGATGTCGTAGAACACCAATTCGTCGGCACCGGCATCGCGGTACCGCCGCGCCAACTCGACAATGTCGCCCATGTCGATGTGGTCGCGAAAGCGTACGCCCTTGACCACACGGCCAGCGCGCACATCGAGGCAGGGAATGATGCGCCGGGTCAGCACACCAGCGCCTCGCTCAGGTTGAAGCGGCCATCAAGCAACGCGCGCCCGAGAATCACCGCCGCCGCACCCGCGGTGCGTGCGGCACGGATGTCATCAAGATCGCGCACGCCGCCCGATGCCTGCACGCCCACCTGCGGCGCACGCTCGGCCAGATACCGGTACAGGTCGATGTTGAGCCCGTCAAGCATGCCATCGCGCGCGATGTCGGTGCACAGCACATGACGCGCGCCCGCCGCGGCGTAGACGCTCGCGCGTTCATCCAGCGTGACGGCTTCGGCCCGTGTCCAGCCCGCGCTGGGCAATTGCCAGACGCCCTGGTCTTGGCGTGCATCCAGCGCCAGGACCAGGCGCTCCGCGCCGAAGTCGCGCAGCCAGCGCCGCACCGTTTGCGGATCGCGCACGGCGATGCTACCGATGACCACGCGTGCGGCGCCGGCATCGAACAGGCGCTGCACGTCCGTCGCGGTACGCACGCCGCCGCCAGCCTGCACGGACAGCCCGCAGCGCGCCAGCGCTTCGAGCAACGGCAACTGGGTGAAGCCACCCGCGCGCGCGCCGTCCAGATCGACCACGTGCAACCAGTGCGCGCCGGCATCGCGGTAGGACTGCGCCAGATCCAGCGGCGCGATCTGGTAGCGCGTCTCGCGTGCGTAGTCGCCCTGGCGCAGGCGCACCACGCCGCCGTCGCGCAGGTCGATCGCGGGAATGATCGTGAAATTCATAGGCTGATGAAATTCCGCAGCAGGCGCGCGCCCACCGCGGCCGAGCGCTCGGGATGAAACTGCATGCCGCAGACGTTGCCCTGGCGCACCACGGCGCTGAACATTGCGCCATGCGTCGCACTGGCCAGCGTGCATGCACCCGGCTGTGCGGCATAGCTGTGCACGAAATAGGCGTAGGCCGGGTGCGGCATGCCCGCAAGCAACGGGTCATCGCGCAATGGCGTCAGCGCGTTCCAACCCATGTGCGGTACGCGCACATGGTCATCACCGGCAAGTCGGCCCACCCTGCCCGGCAGCAATCCAAGACACGGCGTGTCGCTTTCCGCGGAATGCTCGAACAGGAGCTGCATGCCCAGACACACACCCAGCATCGGCTGGCGCAGCGCGCGCAGCACCTCAACCAGTCCCGCATCGCGCAGGCGCTGCATGCCCGGCGCGGCGGCGCCGACGCCTGGCAGGATCACGTGACTGGCGGCGCGGATGCGCGTGGCGTCGCTGCTCAGCCTGGCATCCACGCCAAGTCGCTGCAGCGCGTAGCGCAGCGAGCCGATATTGCTGCCGCCGGCATCGACCAGCACCACATCGGGCACCCCTGCGCTCACAGCATGCCCTTGGTACTGGGCAGAATGTCGCCCTCGCGGCGCAGTGCCATGCGCAAGGCGCGCGCCACCGCCTTGAAGCAGATCTCGACCATGTGGTGTGCGTTCGCGCCGCGCACTTCCAGGTGCAGCGTGGCTCCCAGCGTGTCGCAGAGCGAGCGGAAGAAGTGCGGTACCAGTTCGGTGGGCAGGTCGCCCACATGCTCGCGCGGGAAGCTGCCGCTGAACACGAACCATGGCCGTCCGGACAAATCCAGCAGCGCCGTCGCACTGGCCTCGTCCATCGGCAGGCGCACGCGCACCGCCTGCGCCGTGACCGCGTCCGCACCGGCCGCGACCTCGGCGTCGCCGTAACGGCCGATGCCACGCTTGTCGCCCAGCGCCTGGCGCAGCGCCTGCCCCAGCGCCAGCGCGCAGTCCTCGACGGTGTGGTGCTCGTCAACGGCCAGATCGCCGGCTGCATCGATCTCGAGCGCGAAACCGCCGTGCTTGCCGATCTGCTCGAGCATGTGGTCGAAATAACCCAGCCCCGTGCGCACGCTGGGCGCTGCCTCGCAGTCCAGATCCACGCGCACGCGGATGCGGGTTTCGCGCGTATGCCGCTCGACCGATGCCACGCGTGGCGCATCGCACAGCAGGTGCGCGACCTGCTTCCAGGTCATGCCGTGTACGCCCATGCGCAGACCGCGCACACCGAGGTTGGCGGCAAGTTGCAGATCGGTTTCGCGATCGCCGATCACGGCCGAGGCGGCACGGCTCCAGCCATCATCGGCCAGATAATGACGCAGCATACCGACGCCGGGTTTGCGCGTATCCAGCCCTTCGCCTGGAAAACTGCGATCGATCAGCACTTCGCGAAAGGCGATGCCCTGCGAGGACAAAATTTGCAGCAGTAACGCCTGCGGACCAGCAAAATCAGATTCTGGAAAGCTGGCCGTACCGAGGCCATCCTGATTGCTGACCATGACCAGATCGAAACCCGCTGCCACGCAGCGCTGCAGCGCGACGATGACGTCAGGCATCAGCGCGAATTTCTCGAACCTGTCGACCTGTTCGTCGACAGGTTCCTCGATCAGGCAACCATCGCGATCCACGAACAGGATTTTGCGTGCACCGCTCATGCCGCAGCCTCGTCGCGCGCAGCCGCTGCGAGCAAGGCCAGCGCGCGATTGTTCTCCTCGGACAAGCCGATGCTCAGGCGCAGGAATCCGGCGAGCTGGGCATGGCGCCCGATATCGCGCAGCAGCACACCCTGCGCGAGCAGGCGCGCACACACCGCAGGCGCCGCATCCATGGCGAAGGCAATGAAGTTGGCGCGCGAGGGCAATACCTTGCGCACGCCAGGTATCAACGCCAAGGCAGCGGCGATGCGCTCGCGTTCGAGTCGCGTCGCGGCAATGCGCGCTGCGGTCTGTGCCTGCGCAGCAGGCTCCAGCGCGGCTAATGCCGCTTGCACGCTGGGCGTGGGCAGCGGATACGGCGCCATGATTCGCCGTAGCAGCGCGATGACCTCGGGTGCCGCCAGCAGCGCGCCGATGCGCGCGCCAGCCAGCGCCCAGGCTTTCGAGAGGGTGCGCAATACGCCGAGATTCTCGTAGCGATCCAGCAGCGTCGCGACGCTGGCCGCCTGCGCGTATTCGATGTAAGCCTCGTCCACGATCAGCAGCGCACGCCCACCGAGAGCTTCCGCCAGGCGCTCGATGTCGGTCGGAGCCACCAGGCCACCACTGGGATTGTTGGGCGAACATACGAACACCAGTTTCACCGCGGGTGTCAGCGCGGCCAGCACGGCCTCGATGTCGAGCGAGAAGTCCGCACGCAGCGGCACTTCCACGATCGCCACATCCTGCGTGTGCGCACACACCGCGTACATGCCGAAGGTCGGTGGCGAGATCAGCACCGCATCCGCGCCCGCGCGGCAGAAAGCACGCGTGAGCAGGTCGATGGCCTCGTCGCTGCCGCGCCCGACCAGAATCTGCTCGGCGCGCGCTCCGTAAAGCCGCGCCAGCGCATCGATCAGCGCGCGTGGCTGCGGCTCCGGATAGCGATTGAGGCCGCGCCCTGCGTCCTGCGGCGGCGGCCATGGCGACTCGTTCGCATTGAGGAAAATCGCGCCGCCCTGTGCCTCCATGCGCGCCGAGGAATACGGCGCCAGCGCCACGATCTCGGGCCGCGCCAGATCCAGCACACTCATGGCGCCGCGTCCGCAAGCAATTCAAGACGCAGGCTGACCGCGCGTGCGTGCGCCTCCAACCCCTCGGCGCGCGCCAGCGTGATCGCGCAGGGGCCGATGCCGCGCAGGCCCTCGCGATCCAACTCCTGCACGGTGATCTGCTTCTGGAAACTGGCCACCGAGACGCCACTCCACGCGCGCGCATGGCCATCGGTGGGCAGCACGTGATTGGTGCCGCTGCAGTAATCACCCACCGATTCGGGTGACCATGCACCAAGAAACACCGAGCCGGCACTGTGTACCGCCGCCAGCAGCGCATGCGGCGCGCGCACCTGCAGAATCAGATGTTCGGGTGCGTAGTCGTTGCTCACCGCGACGGCCTGCGCCAGATCCTGCACCTGGATGGCACGGCTGGCCGCCAGCGCCTGGAGCGCGATGGCCGCGCGCGGCAGCAACGCGCATTGGCGCATGACCTCGGCCTGTACCGCGGCAATCAGCGCCGCACTGGGCGCGACCAGCAGTACCTGCGAATCGGGGCCATGCTCGGCCTGCGACAGCAGATCGGCGGCAACGATGCGCGCATCGGCCGCGGCGTCGGCGATCACCAATACTTCGGATGGACCGGCGGGCATGTCGATGGCGGGGCCGCCGGGCAAGGCCGCGACCTGCTGCTTGGCCTCGGTGACCCAGGCGTTACCCGGCCCGAACAGCTTGTCGCAACGCGGCACGCTGGCGCTGCCCAGCGCCAGCGCGGCGATCGCCTGCGCGCCGCCCAGCTTGAACACACGCCGCACACCGCAGCGGCGCGCCGCATGCAATACGGCCGCATCGCAACGCCCGTCGCCACGCGCTGGTGTGCAGATCACCACTTCCGGACAACCGGCAAGCCGCGCGGGCACGGCCAGCATCAGTACCGTCGAGGGAAGTGGCGCACTGCCCGCCGGCACATAGAGACCAACCCGCGTGATCGGCCGCAGCATGCGCTCGCAGACCACGCCAGGCGCCGTCTGCACGCGTGCCGGTTGCGGCGCGGTGGCGGCATGGAACTGCTCGATGCGCGCGGCGGCCTCGGCGATCGCGGTTTTGAGCGTGGTGTCGAGTACGGCCTCGGCGGCGTCGAACTCGGCGTCGCTGACTTCCAGCACATCCAGTGTCACGCCATCGTGACGGCGCGTGAGCAGGCGCAGCGCGGCGTCGCCATCCGCGCGCACCTGTTCGATGATGCGCGCCACGCCGTCGCGCACGGCGGCGCTGCGCGCGCGCACCGGGCGCTGCAGTGCTTGCACGCGCTGCGCGGCGCTCAAATCGTTCCAGATCAGACTTTGCATGAGGATGGGCTTCCGCGATCGTCAGGCCAGCATTTTTTCCACCGGCAACACCAGCATCGAGCTGGCGCCAGCGCGCTTCATGTCTTCCAGGTGCTGCCAGGTGATCGCGCCATGACACACCGCCTGCAGCGCCACCTGATCCTTGCGTCCTTCGATCGGCAGCAGGATCGGCACACTGCCATGCGGCAGAATGCGCCCAATCGCATCGAGCGCCGAGCGCGGCGCATGCAGCATCACCAGCTTGGACTCACGCACCTGGATCACACCATCGATGCGCCGCAGCAACAGCTCGATCATCTCGGCACGCGCGTCCGCGGGCAGCACGGCAGGCACCGCCAGAACCGCCTCGCTGTCCAGCAGCACCGCCACTTCCCTGAGCTGATTCGCGGCCAGCGTGGCGCCGCTGGACACCAGGTCGCAGATCAAGTCGGCGGTGCCCAGGCGCGGCGCGATTTCCACCGAACCGGACAGCGTGACCACGCGCGCGCGCACGCCCTGCGCGCCCAGCCAGTGCTCCAGCAGCGCCGGATACGTGGTGGCGATGCGCAAATCCTGCAACTGCTGCGCGCCACTCCATTCCTGTTCATGCGGAATCGCCAGCGCCAGCCGGCACTGGCCAAAACCCAGCGTGCGCAACGCGCGAAATCCGGGCTCGCGGTGCACGGCGATGGCGGCCAAGCGCTGTTCCTCAAGCACGTTGCTGCCAACCACGCCGAGATCGCACACACCTTCAGCGATCATGCCCGGGATGTCGTCGTCACGTACCAAAAGCAGATCGATCGGCAGCGTCTCGCCGAAGCAGAACAGCTTGTCGCGGCTCTGCCGGAACTTCAGTCCGCAACGCGCCAGCAGGTCCTGCGAAGGCTCGGCCAGGCGCCCCGACTTTTGCACCGCGATGCGCAGGCGATCGCGCGGCTTCACGCCCGCACCTCAGGCGAACGCCGCGGCCGAATTGGCTTCGCGCTGGTGTTCGTGACACGCAGCGCATTGCCCTGTTCCCTGCTCGCGCCAATTGCACGGCGCGGCTTGCGCGCATGCTGCGCGCGCGCGACCGCGGCCAGATAGCCACCGTTGCCCTGGTTGAGATAACGCGCCACGCGCCCGATGGTGGTGATGCTCACCGCGGTCAGCTCATGGATTTCCCGGTATGGCGTGGCTGTCAGCAGGTGCGGCACCACCGACCAGCGATCGACCAGCGCTTCGACCTCAGCCGGGGTGCACAGATCGCGCAGGAAATCCCGCATCTCGGCCACGGTACGCATGCTCAACAGGGCGCGGCACAGGCTTTCCTCGGTTTGCGTCCGCGGCTGCCGCGGTTCGATGGATCGACGTTTCATGATTGCATTCACGTACTATCACATTAGTACGCAATCATACGCGCATGTGCCCGCCGCTTGCAAGCCGGCATTCACTGGCTTGGGCAAGCCAACGCCGCCCCAAAACCCGGTGGCGACACGCCTTAACCTGCCTTTCCCGCTGGCTGCGCAAGTCAAACCGATGCATGAATCACGGTTTCGCGATATTGATAACGCCGCCGAATCCACCTGCGCGGAACCCGCACGATCAGTACATGCAGCGCCCGATGCCGGCAATGAGCGTCGGGTGATGCGTGTGCGGGAACTTCGCGCACATGCTGACTCTCTAAACTACGCTCCGTATACGCCGCACCACCACGACACGGCGGCGCGTTACGGCTTCTGGTGCCGATCATCCCTTCCCGATCCAAGGAATCCGACCATGAACCGTTCGCCTCGCCTGCGCCCGCTGGTTTGCGCGTTGCTGCCCGCCTTATGCTGCCTGGGCAGCACCGCTGCCGTCGCCGGCACGCGCGTGCCCATGCTGCCACCCGGCAATGCTTTGAATCCGCAAAGTCCGTTCGCCACGCTATACCTGCCGGAAAACCTGCCCAGCGCCGCGGACGCCAGCGTCGGCCCCAGCGCGTGGACGCACGCCTACGGCAGCCCGCAGCATAATGCCGCATTCCCGCTGCCGGCCTCGGCACCGCTGTGGGCGCGTGCCGGCGTGCACTGGAACTTTCCCGAGGCGCGCGCATGGCCGCTGAGCGATGACAAGCCCTTTGGCGCCGGGGTCTACGGCATCAAAGAAGCGCTGCCGGTGCAGACGCAGTTCTACGGCAATGCACTGGGCGTTTCGGTGGTCGGCGGCGTGGTGTTCGCCGAAAGCGACGACATGTTCGCCTACGCCATCAACGCGCATACCGGCAAACTGATCTGGCGCAGCAGCCCGGTGGGCAACACGCTGATGGGCAACCCGCTGGTCGTGGGCGACAAGGTGTACCTGTCGGCCGGCAATGTCGGCTTCAATTTCGCCAACGTGATGCGCTTCAAGAACAACCCCGCCAGCGCCGGACGCGGCGTCAACATCAGCTACAACGGCATCTATGCCATGGACCGCAAGACCGGCGCATTGGACTGGTATTTCCCCACGCGTGGCGACGCCATGCCGACGCCTGCCTACGATGCGGGACGCCTGTTCATCACCACCGGCAACGGTAGCGCGGTGTGCATCGACGCCACCAACGGCGCGCTGATCTGGCGCAACCACCTGGGTGGCATCGCCAACATGTCCAGCCCGGCGGTGGCCGATGGCCGCGTGTATGTGGCCATGTCGGTCAAACCCTTCCTGTACGCGCTGGATGCGCGCACCGGCAAGGTGCTGTGGCGCGGCACCATCCCCGGCGCGGCCAACACCGGCATGGGCGATGTCTCGCCGGCGGTCAGCGACGGCATCGTGGTGCAGGATGCCGTGGCCAATCCCATGGACATCGCCGGCAAACCCACGCTGGAAACCCTGGTGCGCGCCTTCGACGCCAGCACCGGCAAGGTGCTGTGGACCTACGACATGGGTCGGGGTCACAAGGTGCCGGCGTTCAAGGGCGGCGTGCCGATGATCCACGACGGCGTGGTGTACGTCGGCAGCCCGGTCACCTCGGCCTACGTCGCGCTGAATCTGAAAACCGGCAAACCCTACTGGCGCTGGCCGGTGCCCAACGCCGGTGCCGCTGGCGCCGGGCGCGGCGCCCCCACGTACTATGCGGGCACGCTGTACGTGGCCACCGGGCCGAATCTGTACGCGCTGAATCCGAAGACCGGCCGGGAACTGCATAGCGTGCACGTCGGTGGCCGCTTCGGCATCGTCAATCCGACCATCGTCGGCGGCACGATCTACCTGGGCAACTCATGGGACTGGGTCAATGCCGTGCCGCTGCGCGAGGTGAATCCGGCCGCGCATCCCTGACACTCGCCGCAGACCCGGCAGACAATCGCCAGCCGGCGTCGCACTCGCGCGCGGCGTTGAGCGTGTCGCGGCGGTAATCCAGCGCCTGCGCGGCGGTGTACAGCAAATCACAGATCAGATCGGCGGTGCCCAGCCGCGGCGCGATTTCCACCGAACCGGACAGCGTGACCACGCGCGCGCGCACGCCCTGCGCGCCCAGCCAGTGCTCCAGCAGCGCCGGATACGTGGTGGCGATGCGCAAATCCTGCAACTGCCGCGCGCCACTCCATTCCTGTTCATGCGGAATCGCCAGCGTCAGCCGGCACTGGCCAAAACCCAGCGTGCGCAATGCGCGAAATCCGGGCTCGCGGTGCACGGCGATGGCGGCCAAGCGCTGTTCCTCAAGCACGTTGCTGCCAACCACGCCGAGATCGCACACACCTTCGGCGATCATGCCCGGGATGTCGTCGTCACGTACCAAAAGCAGATCGATCGGCAGCGTCTCGCCGAAGCAGAACAGCTTGTCGCGGCTCTGCCGGAACTTCAGTCCGCAACGCGCCAGCAGGTCCTGCGAAGGTTCCGCCAGCCGTCCGGACTTCTGCGCCGCGATGCGCAGGCGCTCGCGCGGCTTCATGCCGGCACCACGGTTGCGCGGCGCGGCTTGCCCGGCTTCGTGCTCGCGCCCGTGGCGCGGCGTGGCTTGCCGGATTTCGTGCTCGTGTCCACCGCACGGCGCGACAGGCACGGTTCAAGATTCACGCCTGCTGCACGGCGCGGCCGGCGCGACTGCTGCGCGCGCGCCGCCGCCGCCAGATAGCCGCCGTTGCCATGGTTGAGGTAGCGCGCCACGCGGCCGACGGTGGTGATGCTGACCGCGGTCAGGTCGTGGATCTCGCGGTACGGCGTCCCCGCCAGCAGATGCGGCACCACCGACCAGCGGTCCACCAGCGCCTCGACCTCGGCCGGCGTGCACAGATCGCGCAGGAAGGCGCGCATCTCGCCCACGTCGCGCATGGCCAGCAGCGCGCGGCACAGGCCCTCCTCGGCCAGGGCACGCGGCTGCAGCGGTTCCAGCGAGCGCCTCTTCATCGTTGCTCTCACGTACTAATGCATTAGTACGTGATGCTAACCGATGGAAGGGACGGGCTGCAAGCCCGACAGCTGCTGGGCAACGCGAGCGAGGCGCCGCTGACTGCGTCAGCTATGGAACTACCTGATTGACGCCATGCAGCGCAAGGATGAACATCCTGCGCTACACCCCGGTTCTGGGGTCTACACTTGTTGGACGTCTTGACCGTGAAGTTCGAGCTCACAACCTTGGAGGAATACAGCGATGAAGCGCTTCTCGCCGAGCTTCGTCGCGTCGCTGCCATCGTTAAAACGCCGAAGCTCACCATCAGTCAGTTCAGCTCCATCGCAAAGGTCCACGGCTCCACGCTACAAAAGCGATTTGGCGGTTGGAAAAAAGCCTTGAAAGTCGCGGGCCTCAGCGAACGAATCGACAGCGGCAACGTCGCCAAGTCCCTGGACGAAGCTCTAAAGGCCATCGCAAGAGCGGCACAAGAGCTTCAGAAGAGCGTCCTGACGCTTCAGGAATTTGAAGCGCACACAGGAATTTCAGGTGCGTCGGTGCGCCGGCACTTCGGCTCGTGGAGAAAAGCGCTTGAAGCAGCGGGCCTGAACCAGTCGCTCCTCGGGCGCCGATATACGGACGAGGAGTGTTTTGAAAACATCCTTACGCTGTGGACTCACTATGGACGCCAACCGATATTTGGCGAACTCAAACGGCCGCCCTCCGTAATGGGACCAAAAGCTTATGTCCGTCGTTGGGGCGGCTGGCGAGCGGCACTCGCAGCCTTTGTGAGGCACGTCAAGGAGGCGCCGGAGTTGCCCCAGCAAATCGAAACGGCCAAACCTTCAAAAGTTGAAGCCCAAGAACCGAACGCTGGCGGCGCACCACGCTCTATCAGCCTCGCCCTGCGCTACAGAGTACTGACGCGCGACAAGTTCAGATGCGTAACATGTGGTGCTTCCCCTGCAAAGGACGTAGCCGTTGAGCTGCATGTGGACCACATTCATCCGTGGTCGCGCGGCGGTCAAAATACGGAGAAGAATCTGCGCACGCTCTGTTTCAAGTGCAACCTCGGAAAAGGGGCAACGGTTGAAGACGCCCAACAAGGTGCTCCAGTCGACGGTCCACTTGCTGCACTCGTGGCTCGCGGCTGAGCTTGTGCGTTAGCAGGCAATGGGCGTTCTGCGAATGTGCTTTGCGAGCTTCTGCTCCAATGTCTTGTCCACGATCGTGGACGATCTGGCCATCGACCACCCCAGCGCTTACGCCGCTTTCGCGGCCCAGCGTGCCGACAAGGCCTCGCACGCCAAGGCGACGACGTGCGGAATGGGGCGACTGCCGGTGCGGTAATGGGCCATCGTGCGGCGGCTCAGGCCGAGTGCCTCGGCGGCAGTATTCAGCGATAGATCGTGCCGGGCCATCCACGCGGCAAAGCGCTCGGGGCCCCATTCGCCCGCCTGCTCCCGCGCCATCTCGTAGAGCGGGTCGGCGCCCATGTCCACGTCGCCCGGCCACTGCACGGCATGACCCCAGGCATCGGCCTTGGCCTTGCGGAAATGCGCCGGGTCGCGCAGCGGCCCGTAGAGCTTGTAGCGCCTGACCAGACGCGACACGTCCACCGGCAGGGTCTCGCCGGTGCTCCATGTGATGACGAGCGTCAGCGGCGGCTGCGCCTTGACGGCACGGATCAGGGGCGGCTTGTTCATCGCACGATCTCCTTCCACTTTGCCAGCAGCATCGCCGGGTTCGCTTCGATCCAGGCCATGGCCAATGCGAGTCTGGCGGCCGGCCGTATCGTGCCCGACACCTTCAGCGACTCGATCTCGACCGTGCAGCGGCTGCCGTCGCGGAACTCCACGTGGACATGCGGCGGTCGATGATCACGCGGATAGATCGCGACATGACAATCGGCGAACTGCCTGAGCTTTGGCATGACTGATCATGGTGCAATAAATTCACCATGTCAACGAAGGCGGACAGCATCAGGCGAAGCCAAGCCCGACGTGGGCGCGCACCTGCCCCGCCTCAGCCCAACCCCCGCCCCGCCAGCGCCACCATCCGCGCGATGTCGCCATCCATGGCGCGGTCGCGCGGCATGAAGGCGACTTCGCGACGGATGGCCTCTAGCGCGCGGGCGACGGCAGCACCGGGGCGAAACTCGGGCGCACCGGCCAGGGCCTGCATCAGCGCGCGGGCCTCCTGCTCGAACTGCGCATGCTGCGGGTGGCCGGGCTCGGGCGCGCCGCCGATCTTGGCGGCCAGCGCGCGCCAGTCGCCGTGCCGCGCCAGTCGCCGCGCGGCATTGAGCATGTCGCGGCGGTAGTCCAGCGCCTGCGCGGCGGTGTACAGCTCCAGCGCCAGTACCTGCCCCAGCTGTTCGCACATCGCCAGCACGTGGCGCGCCTCGTTGGCGCCCATCGACACGTGGTCTTCGGCGTTGGCGCTGGTGGGTATGGAGTACACGCTGGCCGGATGCGCGCGGCTGGCCAGGTCGTTGACCAGGGCGGCGGCGGTGTACTGCACGATCATGAAGCCGGAATCGGTGGCGTCCTCGTTGCCGGTGAGGAAAGCCGGCAGGCCGTCGTTGGTGGCGGGATCGACCAGCTTGGCGATGCGGCGCTCGCTGATCGAGGCCAGCACCGGGATGGCGGCTTTGACGTAGCTCATCGCCAGCGCCAGCGGCATGCCGTGAAAATGACCGGCGGAGACGACCTGATCCTCGATCACCTGCGCGCCCTCGACATCGGGAAACAGCAGTGGGTTGTCGGTGACGGCGTTGAGTTCGATCTCGATGACGCGCGCGGCCTGCGCCAGCGCGTCGCGCACCGCGCCATGCACCTGCGGGATGCAGCGCAGGCTGTAGGCGTCCTGCGGCTGGTGCTTCTTGCCGCCGCGAAACGGCAGGAAGCGCGTGTAAAACGCCTCGCGGCCGTGGCGGCGCTGCACCGGCACCCAGTCCCAAGACAGATCGAAATGCAGGGCCTGGTCCTCGGGCTCGCGCCAGGCCTGCGCCGTCCATGTCGCGAAATGCGGCACCAGGTGGTAGGGGATGTCGATCAAGGTCGAGCCGGCCAGCAGCTCGCGCAGATGCGCGGCGGTCTCGACCTGGCCGGGATGCGGGCGCAGCGCGTGCACGTCTTCACGGAACGCGCCGCTGCGGCCGGCGAAGGCCTCCAGGGTCATCGCCGCGGCGAGATCCGCCAGCTCGACCTGCTGCTGCAGCCGGTCCAGCGCCAGCGCCGCGCAGGCCAGCATTTGCGCGGTGCCGTTGTTGAGCGCGAGGCCCTCCTTGTACGACAGCCGCACGGGTTCGAGCCCGGCGCGACGCAGGGCCTCGGCACCGGGCAGGCGCTCGCCCGCGAAGAACGCCTCGCCGCCGCCCAGCAAGACGATGGCCAAGTGCGACAGCGGCGCCAGATCACCGCTGGCGCCGACCGAACCCAGTTGCGGAACCACCGGCACCACGCCGCGATTGAGCATCGCGGTCAGGGCCTCCAGGGTTTGCACGCGCACGCCGGAGTGCCCGCGCATCAGGGTGTTGATGCGGATCGCCAGCATCGCGCGCACCACGTCGGGTGCGAACGGCTCGCCGACGCAGACGGCGTGGGTGACGATCAGGTTGTGCTGCAGCTCCTCGAGCAAGCTGCCCTCGCGCGTCTCCGGATTGCCGCCCGGCAGCTCGTCGCGCGCGCGATGCGCGCCCAGCAGTTTGTCGGCGTTGCTGCCGAAGCCGGTGGTGACACCGTAGATCGGCTCGCCGCAACGCACCTTGTCGGCCAGAAAATCGGCGGTGCGGCGTACGCGCTGCAGCGCCGCGGCATCCAGTGCCACCTGCGCGCCGTCGCGGGCGATGGCCAACAGACCGGCGCGGCTCAGGCCGTAGCCGTCCAAAAGAACTTTCTTTGAAGTCACGCTGAGTGTCCCTCCGAGTCAACGTTCGGCGGCTGTGCGGGGAGCCGGGGTACTTCCATGGGTCTGCCCCAAGCGGTTCTGGCGATCTCGTCGAAGTGCCTCAGCACGCGTTCGCTATGGGAATCACGGTGATGGAACACCCAGCGAGCGACCACGATCCGGTGATCGGAATGACTCATCTGGCCGCGTGCCATGGCGTCATAGTCTCCGAGCCATGGCGCCTGCGCTTCCAACCCATCGAACTCGCAGCCGACAGCCTTGTCTTTCAGCAGGGCACCGCACGCGGCACAGATTTCCACGAGGAGTCGTCCTCAGCCCATCACCTGGGCCTGCTCCAGCTCCACGCGCAGGGTCCTGACCAGCTCGCCGCGCGCGACCTCGAACTGCTCTTGCTTGCGCATGTCCTTGAGCGTGACCACGCCCTTGGCCTGCTCGTCCGGCCCCAGCACGGCGACGAAGCGCACGCCGGCGCGGTCAGCGTGCTTGAACTGTTTCGCCAGCTTGCCCGGCTCCATCACCACCTCGGTGGCGATGCCGGCATTGCGCAGTTGCGTGGCCAGTTCCAGATAGGCTGGCAGTTGCGCCTCGTCCATCATCGTCACCAGCACCTGCACCGTGCTGCTGGCCGCGCCCAGCAAGCCTGCCTCGCGCAGTTGCCAGAACAGGCGCGTGGCGCCGATGGAAATCCCCACGCCGGGCAAGTGCGAGGTGGTGTAGTTGCCGGCCAAGTTGTCATAACGCCCGCCGGAGCAGATCGAGCCGATCTGCGGATGCTCCAGCAGGTGCGTTTCGTATACGGTGCCAGTGTAGTAATCCAGCCCGCGCGCGATGGACAGGTTCAGCGCGTAGTGCGATTCGGGCACACCAAAGGCGCGGATCAGCTGCAGCACTTCCTTGAGTTCGCTGCGACCTTGCTCGAACAGGTCGCCACCGCCTTCGAGCGCATCCAGCCGCGCCAGCGCATCGGCATGCGAATGCGAGCGCACCTCGACGAATGCCATGATGCGCGCCACGGCCGCATCTGACAGCCCCAGCGGTGCGCCGATGAGCGTGGCGCGCACCGCTTCGGCGCCGCGCTTGTCGAGCTTGTCGACCTCGCGCAGCACCAGCATCTGCTGATCGCTGGTCACGCCCAGACTCTCGAAGTAGCCGCGCATCAGCTTGCGGTTGTTGAGCTGGATCTGGAACGGCCCGATGCGCAAGTCGCGGAATACGCTGTGAATCACCGCCGGCATCTCGGCGTCGTAGCGCACCGACAGACGATCCTTGCCGATCACGTCGATGTCGCACTGGTAGAACTCGCGAAAACGCCCGCGCTGCGCACGCTCGCCGCGATACACCCGCTGGATCTGGTAGCGGCGAAATGGAAAGCTCAAGTCGCGTTCGTGCTCGGCCACATAGCGTGCCAGCGGCACAGTGAGGTCGAAGCGCAACGCCAGTTCGGGCTTTTCGTCTGCGTCCCTGTCAAGTGCACTCAATGCACCGGTGGACTGCACGAAATACACTTGGCGCTCGGTCTCGCCGCCTTGCTTGGTCAGCAGGATGTCGGCGAACTCGATCGCCGGGGTCTCGATCGGCAGAAATCCGAAGCGCTGAAAATTGCCACGGATCGTATCGAGCATGTCCTGAAACGCGATCTGCTCGGGTGGCAGCAGTTCCAGCACACCGGGCATGGTGCGGGCAAGCGTGAGCGTCATCGTGGGTTCGCTGGCGGTCGTGGAATGGCGCGCCAGTTTAGCGGATTGCACCGCCGCGCCCGCGCCGCGAAGCATCGTGGCGGCTTGCGGCAGGCGCGGTGGCGCTTGTATCATGCGCGGCCTTTCGTCGGGGTGTAGCTCAGCCTGGTAGAGCGCTACTTTCGGGAGGTAGAAGTCGCAGGTTCGAATCCTGTCACCCCGACCAATTTCAATGAATTACGCGCGAGGCCCGACCAAAAATCGGGCCTTTTCGTTTGCAGTTGCTCCAGGCAAGCAGACGCCCCCTCACACCGGCACGCACGTGTACAGAAGTGCCACTTCGCGCGTGCTTTCCACGCGCCCGCTCCGCGCAGTTCCACTCAAAGGGTGTAGGTGGGTTTTTCCGAAGCCAGTCGGACGCCCAGCAGTGCTTCGATGCGCTGCCGCGCGACCTCGCCCTCGGGTGATTCAGAGAATTGCACGCCGATGCCAGCCACACGATTGCCTTGCGCGCCCTGCGGCGTGATCCACACCACGGTGCCGGTGACCGGCAAGCGCTCCTTGTCCTCGAGCAGGTTGACCAGCAAGAACAAATCATCGCCAAGGTTGTAGCGTTTGGTGGTGGGCACGAACAGTCCGCCACCCTTGATGAAAGGCATGTAGCTTTGATACAGCGTGGCCTCGTCCTTGATCGCGACCGGCAGGATGCTTTGGCGCGCGCTGGCGGCGGGCTGGGCGGGTGCGGCCATGATGACCTCGACGGTATCCGGGATGATTCAAGCCAGACTGGCGGAATCACTGGACAAGGTCAAGGCAGGCTCCTGGCCGCCCTGGCGCCAGCCCCAGTGATCGAAGATCCACAAACCGGGGCGCCGGCTGTACAACTTGACGAATACCGGTGCGCGCGGCGTCTGTGCAAAGCCGAGTGCTGGCTGCGGATGCAGTTGCAAGTGCAGCGGGCCACTAACGGCACCTTCGCGCCAAGGCAGTTGCCATGCCTGCTCGCCGCAGACCACGAGCAGCGCGCAGGCACCGAACTGCGGCATGGCGGGAAGCCACGGCAACTCCAAACGCATGCCGGTACCGACCGGCGCGGCGGCAGGCACATACGACTCGCCATGGGCGACACGCCGCCGCCAACGCCCGCCCGCCAGCGCGAGTTGGCTGGCATGGGCCTCGAGCGCGCGACCCTTGCGCGCGCGCTCGTCGGCACTCAGCATGAAAGCTTGCGCCTGGGTCGCGGATCCATGCACGGCGAAACCCCAAAGTGCCGGACGCGGCGCGGGCCAGTGCGCCAGGACCAGCTCGGTGAGCACGCGCGCAGCGCTGTGATCGGGATGCCGGTCTTCAAGAATCGGCGCCACGATCAGAGTCGGACGCAACGGCAACAGCGCGGCGCGCAGCGCCACGAGGCTTGCCGCCAACTGATCGGCAATGCGTGCAGTGAGGCCGAGGTCAGGCCAACCCATGGCGTGCAGGCAACTGGCTGGCAGGCCAAGACACGCGAGCGCATCGATCGCCTCCGCGCGGCGGCGACGCCCCCATGCGGCGCGCGCATCAGCGCCGATGCGCAGGCGCCGCTCCAGCCAGCGCTGCGGCCATGGATTGTTGTCGCCATCGGTCAGCAACAATACCGACACCGCCGCGCCCGCCGCCTGCGCACGTTGCAGCAGGCCACCACTGGCGATGGTTTCATCATCCGGATGTGGCGCGACGACCACCACGCTGGCCCCGGGCTCGGCCAGCAGCCGCGCAAGTTGTTGGTCGAGTGGGTTCATCGTTGCTGTCATCAATACTCTTGCATCATATGCCAGCGCCCATTTGCTGCCGCTGCGGCGCAACGGCGCGTGTGCTCAAGAATACTGCCTGATGGTCCTCAGGCATTGCGCAGGCTGAGGAAGTCGAGCAATACCAAATCAACACGCAGCGGTCCGCGCAACAGCTCGCGCGCGCGATTGGCCTGCTCGAACCATTGCGCCAACTGCAGCAGCGTGCGCGCCGCGGCCAGTGGTCCACGCTCACCCGCAGTCTGCGCGCGCAACTCGCGCGCCAGCCACTGCGCGGCGAACTGCAGGCGCTGCGCGGGATTGTCCTGGCTCCAGCTTTGCGCCAGCGCCAGTGCATCGGCGCGTTGCGCCAGCAATTGTGCCAGCTCACTGCGCACCGCCTCGCGTCGCGGCAGCGCACCCTCGCGCAGATAGGTCGCGGCCAGTCCGGGGTTGCCTTCTGCGGCCTCCAGCGCCTGCACGCTGTCACCATGCAAAGCCTGCGCATCAAGCCATGCCTTGGCCTCGGCACGCGCCGGCAACTGAAAGTGCACGCGCTGGCAGCGACTGCGTACCGTGGCCGGAAGGCGCTCGGGATGATCAGCCAGCAGGATCAGCAGCGCGGCGGCGGGCGGCTCCTCCAGGGTTTTCAGCAGCGCGTTGTCGGCGGCGGCATTGAGTGCGTCGGCAGGATCGATCAGCACGATGCGCCAACCGCCGAGCTGACTGGCCAGGGTCAGTTTTTCACACACCGTCCGCACTTGGTCGATCACGATCTCGCTGCGCAGCTTGCCCTCGCGGTTGGGCGCGAGTTCCACGCGATAGAAATCGGGATGGGTTCCTGCCATGCGCAGACGACAGCCATGGCACTCGCCACAGGCCTCGCCGGCTTGCGGCGCGTGGCACAGCAGCCGCGCAACCCAGCGCTGGGCGAACGCACGCTTGCCCAAGCCACCCGGACCAAGCAGCAGGAGCGCGTGCGGCATGCGCTCCTGCTCCAGCGCCAGTTGCAAACGCTGCCAGTGCGGGACATGCCAAGCCGGCGCGGCGCTCATGCGCGGGCCGCCAGCAGCGGCTGCAACGCAGCTTGCGCGGCGGCGAGCACGACCTCGGGCATTGCATTCGCATCAAGCAGGCTGAAGCGCCATGGCTCGGCCGCGGCGCGCGCTCGATACACGCTGCGCACGCGCTCGAAGAAGTCATCGTTCTCGCGCTCGATCCGATCAGGATGATCGCGCTCCGCGGCGCGCGCGCGCCCCGCCGCCACGGGCAGATCAAGCAATAGCGTCCGATCGGGCTTGAGATCCAGCGCAGCCCATTGTTCCAGCGCGCGGATACGCGCCACGGGCTGGCCGCGTCCGCCGCCCTGGTAGGCGTAGCTGGCATCGGTGTAGCGGTCGCTGAGTACCCACCGCCCCGCCGTCAGCGCCGGTTCGATGAGTTTGCGCACCAGCTCGGCACGCGCGGCGAACATCAGCAGCAGCTCGGCCTCGGCGCTGAGCCCGGCCTGCGCGGGATCGAGCAGCAACATGCGCAGCGCTTCGCCCAGGGCGGTGCCACCTGGCTCACGCGTGCGCACGACCTCGAGTCTCTGCGCGCGCAGCCAGTCTTCGAGACCACTGAGCAGCGTGCTCTTGCCAGCACCCTCGCCACCTTCCAGCGTGATGAAACGTCCGCGCATCATGGCTGGCGGTGCAGAATGTATTTGGCCACGGCCGCGTTCTGCTCCTGCAAGGTGTCTGAAAACTGATGCGTGCCGTTGCCTCGGGCGACGAAGTACAGCGCCTTGCCCGGCGCCGGATGCAATGCGGCATATAGCGCTGGCGCACCCGGCATGCAAATCGGTGTCGGCGGCAGACCATAGCGCGTGTACGTGTTGTACGCGGTATCGGTTTGCAGGTCCTTGTAGGTGATGGCGCCGTGGTAGGCGACGCCCAGACCGTAGATGACACTGGGATCGGTCTGCAGTTTCATGCCGATCTGCAAACGTCGCACGAACACGCCGGCGATGCGCGGGCGTTCGCTGGCCAGCGCGGATTCCTTCTCCACGATCGAGGCCAGGATCAACGCCTGATACGGGGTCTGCAGCGGCAGGCCCGGCGCGCGTGCCGCCCAGTCCGCGGCCAGTGTGCGCTGCATGGCCGCGTGCGCGCGGCGCAACACGTCCATGTCGGAATCACCCAGCACGTAGGCGTAGGTCTGCGGCAGCAACCAGCCTTCTGGATTGGGAGCTTCAATGCCAAGGCGTTGCGCCACCTGCGCGTCGCTGAGATGTTGCAACGTATGGCGCAGCTTGGGCGCTTGCGCCAGCGCTGCGCGCACCTGGGCGAAGGTCCAGCCATCGACCAGGGTGAACATGTGCTGCACTACGCGGCCTTCGGCCATGCGCGACAAGAGCGTGCGCGGGGTCAAACCTGGATCAAGCGCGTACTCGCCGGCGTGCAGGCGATCGCTCACGCCCATGCCGGCGGCCAGTGCGCGCCAGTACAGCTCGGGCGCATGGGTGGTGCCGCGCGCTTGCAGCATGACGATGATCGACTTCAATGTCGCGCCGCGTGGAATGTCGATGCTGTGCGTCGTGGTCTGCATCAGTGGCGTGCCGGCGAAATGACGGTAATCGCGATACAGCCATGCCGCCGCGACCAGGACCAGCAGCACGAACGCGCTGATCGCCACCACAACCACACGCCAGCCTTGCGCTTTCTTCATGACCTCACACCCGTAGTGACGCCGCGCGCGGCGGACATGGCCTGTGGCGCGGCATTCCAGGCGCGCCAACAGCCGCGCCACGAAAGCCTAACCGGATTCCATGCGCGCACCAATGCGCCACGATTCATGCTGCGCCCGGGCGTTGTCGTGGTTCAGAACGCGCGAAACACCAGCGTGCCGTTAGTGCCGCCGAAGCCGAACGAGTTCGACAGGATCACGCGCAACGGCGCCTGGCGTGCGATGTTGGGCACGAAGTCCAGATCGCAGCCATCTCCCGGGTGGTCGAGGTTGATGGTCGGCGGCACCACGCCATCGCGCAGCGCCAGCACCGAGAAGATCGCCTCGACACCGCCGGCCGCGCCGAGCAAATGCCCGGTCATGGATTTGGTCGAACTCACCATGAGCTTGCCGGCATGCGCGCCGAACAGGCTCTTGATGCCCTGCACCTCGGCCAGATCGCCGGCCTGCGTCGAGGTGCCATGCGCGTTGATGTAATCAACATCCTCGGGATTGAGTGCGGCATCGCGCAGCGCATTCTTCATGCAGCGCGCGCCGCCCTCGCCGCTCTCGCTGGGCGCGGTGATGTGGTACGCATCGCCGCTCATGCCAAAGCCGACCAGTTCGCAATAGATGCGCGCGCTACGCTTGCGTGCATGCTCGTAGTCTTCGAGCACCAGCACGCCGGCGCCATTGGACAGCACGAAGCCATCGCGGTCGCGATCCCAGGGCCGGCTGGCCCGAGCCGGCTCGTCATTGCGCGTGGACAGCGCGCGCGCCGCGCAGAATCCACCGACCGCGGTGCCCGTGGTGGCGTACTCGGCGCCGCCGGCGACCATCGCGTCGGCATCGCCGTACTGGATCATGCGCATCGCCAGGCCGAGGTTATGCGTGGCGGTGGTGCAGGCGGTGACGCAGGCAATGTTGGGGCCTTTCAGATCGAGCATGATCGAGAGGTTGCCCGAAATCATGTTGATGATCGAACTGGGCACGAAGAACGGCGAGATCTTGCGCACACCCGCCTCGTGGAAGGTGACGCTGGTGCGCTCGATGGTGGCGATGCCGCCGATGCCGGCACCCACCGCCACGCCGATGCGCTCGGCGTCATGCTCGTGCGGATGCAGGCCGGCGTCCTTGAGCGCATCCACCGCGGCGGCAATGCCGTAGTGGATGAACGGGTCCATCTTCTTGACGTCCTTGACCGGCACGTAGGCAGCGGGATCGAAATCGCGCACCTCGCCGGCGATGCGCGTCGGAAACGTGGAGGCGTCGAACTGGGTCAGTGGACCGATGCCGCTGTGACCTTCGCGGATCGCGCGCCAGGCGCTGTCCAGATCATTGCCGACCGGCGACTTGATGCCCATGCCGGTGATCACGACGCGTCGCTTGCTCACGCTTTACCTGCCCTCGGGCCGCGCCCGCTGCTTGCTAGTCCCACCCTGTGCCATACGCGCGCGCAGGGACGTATACAAAACGAAAGCTGCGCCTTGCGACGCAGCTTTCATGTTTTTGCCGCGGCCATGGCCGCCAGCACCGTCAGGCTCAGGCCTTGACGTGCGCCTTGATGTAATCGACCGCCTGCTGCACGGTGGTGATCTTCTCGGCTTCCTCGTCGGGAATTTCGCACTCGAACTCCTCCTCGAGGGCCATCACCAGCTCGACGGTATCCAGCGAGTCGGCACCCAAATCGTCCACGAACGAAGCCGTGGCGGTGACATCGTCCTCTTTCACGCCCAGCTGCTCGACAACGATCTTCTTGACGCGCTCTTCAATGGTGCTCATGGGTTGCATAGCCTCGCGGTAAAAAAGCCGGCGCATTGTAGTGTGAAAGCAAGGGTGTCGCTACTCGCCGTGCGCAGCGCCCCGTGGAGCCGATCAGGGCATGTACATGCCACCGTTGACGTGCAGGGTCTCGCCGGTGATGTAGGCCGCGGCCGGCGAGGCCAGAAACAATACCGCCTGCGCAATGTCCTCGGGCTTGCCAAGGCGACCCAGCGCGATGGTGGCTTCAAGCATCTTGCGCTGCTCTTCGCCCAGTGCACGCGTCATGTCGGTGTCGATGAAGCCTGGCGCGACCACGTTGACGGTGATGCCACGCGAGCCGATCTCGCGCGCCAAGGATTTGGAAAACGCGATGATGCCAGCCTTGGCGGCGGCATAGTTGGTTTGCCCGGGATTGCCGGTGACGCCGACCACCGAGGCGATGCTGATGATGCGCCCCTTGCGCGCCTTCATCATGCCGCGCAGCACGGTCTTGCTGGTGCGATACACCGAGCTGAGGTTCGTATCGAGAACCGCCTGCCAATCATCATCCTTCATGCGCATCAACAGTTGGTCGCGGGTGATGCCGGCATTGTTGACCAGGATCGACAGTGCGCCGTGTTCCTTGATGATGGACTCGATCAGCGCCTCCACGGCCGCCCCATCGGTGACATCGAGCATGCGCCCCTGGCCCCTGTGCGCGGCCAGACGCTGACTGATGGCCTCAGCGCCAGCGGCGCTGGTGGCCGTGCCGATCACCTGTGCGCCGGCGACTGCAAGGGTATCGGCAATCGACGCGCCGATGCCGCGACTGGCGCCAGTCACCAGTGCAATTTCACCGGCAAGGGAAATGTTCATCGAAACTCCCAGTGATCGATAGGCAAAACCAGGCATCCTGCCGCGGCGTGCGGGCAACGGGTTCTGCAGGCTAATACCGCTACGCTCATGTGCCAGAACTATTTTTATAAAACTTTAAAATCAATGCAATACATCAATATGTTCGCGTGAAATACTGCATAAAATCAGGCTGGCAATGGCAAGCCCCGACCACCCACTCTCCACCGCCGCGCGATTCCCGCCATCCAGCCGCTCAGTCATGCGCCACCCGCCACGCTCCCAACGCCGCGTCCAGATCGGCAGGCATGCCCAGCGCGCGTGCGTCGATGGACTTGTCGATGCGCTTGAGCAAACCGCTCAGCACCTTGCCCGGCCCGCACTCCGCCACGCGCGTGACGCCCAGCGCGGCCAGCGCCTGCATGCTATCGGTCCAGCGCACCGGCATATACAACTGGCGTTCGAGCGCGGCGCGGATGTATTCGATGCTGCCATAGGCGCGCGCCTCGACGTTTTGAATCACCGGAACCACCGGCATGCGCCAGGCGATGCTGGCCATGCGCTCGGCCAAGCGCGCCGAGGCATCGCGCATCAGCTCGCAGTGCGAGGGTACCGATACCGGCAGACGCACAGCCTTGCGCACGCCACGTTCGGCCAGCAGCACCAGCGCGCGCTCCACCGCATCAGTTTGACCGGCAATCACGGTTTGGCCGGGCGCGTTGAAGTTGACCGGCGCCACGATCTGACCCTCGGCGGCTTGCATGCAGACCTCGGCGATCACGGCATCGTCGCCGCCCAGCAACGCCGCCATGGCACCTTCACCTTGCGGTACGGCTTCCTGCATCAAGCGCCCGCGCTCGGCCACCAGGGCCGCGGCTTCGCCCAGTTCGAGCGCCTCGGCGGCGACCAGTGCGGTGTACTCGCCCAGACTGTGCCCGGCCATCAGTTCGGGCAGCGCGCCGCCCAGCTTGCGCCAGACACGCCAGACCGCGATGCCCGCCGCCAGCAGTGCCGGCTGGGTGTGCTCGGTGCGATTGAGCTGGTCTTCGGGCCCGTGCTGCGCGAGCGTCCACAAATCATGGCTCACGGCAGCCGAGGCTTCGGCAAACACTGTTTTGATCTCGGCATGTTGCGCGGCCAGTGCGGACAGCATGCCGACTGCCTGTGAACCCTGACCTGGAAACACAAAGGCCAGGTTCGGGACTCGGGATTCCGGATTCTGGACTGGAGAAACTGCATTCATGACGTGCGCCGCCCAACGGATATTATGCATGCGGGAAATCGGCCAGGCCCGCGCCATCCCGCGCCACGAATCCCCGCTTTTCAGTAGCGAATCAGCGCCGAAGCCCAGGTAAAGCCGCCACCGAAGGCTTCCAGCAGCAGGGTCTGGCCACGCTGTACCTTGCCCGAGCGCACCGCCTCATCCAGCGCTAGGGGGACCGAAGCGGACGAAGTGTTGCCGTGGCGGTCAACCGTGACGATGACGCGCTCCATCGGCAGGTGCAGGCGTTTGGCGGTGGCCTCGATGATGCGCAGATTGGCCTGATGCGGAATCAGCCAGTCGACCTGTGCTTCATCCACACCCGCGGCTTCCAGCGTTTCACCCACAATGCGATCCAGCGTGCGCACTGCGACCTTGAACACTTCGTTGCCACTCATGCGGATGCACACGCCAGCGTTGGGTTCGCCAGGATGGAAACCCACCGACACACCGACCGGGCTGTACAGCAGATCCTTGTGTCCACCGTCGGCATGCTGCTTGGTGGCCAGCACGCCGGGCTCCGCACTGGCTTCCAACACCACGGCGCCAGCGCCATCACCAAACAGCACGCAGGTGGCGCGATCGCCCCAGTCGACCATGCGCGTCAGGGTCTCGGCGCCAACCACCAGCGCCTTGCGCGCGCTGCCGGCGCGGATGAAATTATCGGCCACGCCCAGCGCGTAGAGAAATCCAGAACAGGCCGCGTTGACATCGAACGCCGCGCAGCCGTTGGCGCCCAGGCGATTCTGCAGCAGGCATGCGGTGGACGGGAAAATGAGATCCGGCGTGGTCGTGCCAACAATAATCAGGTCCAGGTCACGCGCCTCGACACCGGCACTGGCCAACGCCGCGTTGGCGGCATGAAACGCCAGATCGCCGGTGGTTTCGCCCTCGGCGGCCTTGCGTCGCTCGCGTATGCCGGTACGCGAGCGAATCCACTCGTCGCTGGTTTCGACCAGGCGCTCAAGGTCGGCGTTGGTGACAACGTGGCTGGGCAGATAACTGCCCGTGCCGGCGATGCGTGAGTACATCAGACCTGTCCCCGGAAGATTCGAGTTGTTCACGGTCGCTCCGAGCGGCCATGCGCGCGCGAAGGAATGCTGGCTCAATCTTCGTCGACGACGGCGGCCTGGGTCTGGATGACCTTTTTGCCGCGGTAGTAACCGTCCTTGGTGACGTGATGGCGACGATGCACTTCGCCGCTGGTCGGATCGGTCGCCAATTGCACCGGCACCAGCGCGTCGTGGGAGCGACGCATGCCACGCCGGGATGGCGTCTTGCGGCTTTTTTGCACTGCCATGGGGTATCTCCGGTAATTCTCAGTCGTGTTTCAGTTTGTGCAATCCGGCAAACGGATGCGGGGGCGTTGCAACGGGTTCCAGCGCTTCGTTTTGCCAGGGCGCGATCGCGTCCTCGCTGCCGGGACGCATCGGCACCAGCGGCAACGCCAGCAGCAATTCATCCTCGACCACATCCTGCAGCCGCAACGAGTCCTGCACCAGCAGCGCCTCGTAACCTGGCGGCAAGGCGAATTCATCGGCCTCGTCGCGGATCAGGCCGAGCCGCAGGTCCAGTGCCAGCGTGGTGCGAAAGGGCTCCAGCGTGCGTTGGCACAACAGATCGACCACCGCGCGAACCTGCAACTCGAGATAAGCCACGCCAAGATCATCGCGACCGAATTCGAGCTGATAATCCACATCCCCCGAGTCACCGGCCAGCTGCGACCGCAACCTCGCCAGCCTGGCAACCGGAAAGGATCCGGCAAAGGACCGCCGCGCCGAAACCATGCGCCAGGCGTCCACCGACTCGGGCAGATGCGCGGACATGAAGGCGGAATGGTAGCAGCGCATGGCGCCAAGTCAATCGCTTGCAACTCTCAATCCGGCGCCGCCGGGGCCACGCCGGCTGCCGGCATGGCCTCGATCTGATCGAGAAAATCCACCGCGCGACGCAGATGCGGAATCACGATCGACCCACCTACCAGCAGACCAACCTGAAAAATCTCCAGCATCTCATCGCGGCTGACCCCGGCCTGTCGGCACTGCGCCACGTGGTAACTCACGCAGTCATCGCAACGCAGTACCAGGGACGCCACCAGACCCAGCATCTCCTTGGTTTTCACGTCCAGCACACCGTCCTTGTAGCACTGCGTATCCAGTGCGAAGAAGCGCCGCACAACCTGATTGTCGTGCTCGAGAATGCGCGTGTTCATGCGCTGGCGGAATTCGGTGAACTGGCGGATGCGCTCGCTCATGCGCCTTGCTCCACCAGCCATGCAGCGAGCCGCCCGTCATGGTCGGCCGCGGCCAGTTCATCGAAACCGCCGATGTGTTGCGCGCCGATGAAGATCTGCGGCACGGTGCGCCGCCCGGCACTGCGCGCCAGCATGGTGTCACGCGCCTCGGGGTCGCTGTCCACGCGTATTTCGGTGTAACCAAGGCCACGCGCCTTGAGCAGGTTCTTGGCGGCCACGCAATAAGGGCATACCGCCGTGGTGTAGATGAGGATGGGGGGCTGCGACACTGCGGACTCCTGCGAGGCGGACCTGTTCGAGGAAAATTGGGGTGATGGAAATCCTGTACTGCATGCGCAGACGGGACCGCGTGCGCGTCAGGCACCATGAGGTTGCTGGCGCGAAACATCAAGCCATGCATGCACAAAACGCGACTGTATTCGCCAAAGCACGGCTTTATGATCGTCGTACCACGCTAGCGGGCGCAACGGGCTGCGGCTAACGTAATGCACACTTCCGGCTTTGCCTCGACCATGCGTTTGCATCCTCTGCTGCTGTCTCTGCTGCTGTCACTGTGCCTCGCCGTCGCGCTGATTCCCGCCGCCGGCGCCAGTGACGATGTGCGCCTGCCACATTTGGGCAGCAGTGCTGATCAAGCCTTCACCCAGGCCGAGGCCGCAGCTTACGGTGCCTCCATGCTGCGCCAGATGCGCGCGCTGGGCCTGGTTCTCGATGATCCTCTGGCCACGCAATTCATCAACGCGCTGGGTTACCGATTGGTGTCCAGCAGCGAATCACCCAAGACCCGCTTCACTTTTTTCATCCCGCGCGAGGACGTGATCAACTCGTTCGCCGCACCAGGCGGCTACGTCGGCATCAACTCGGGCCTGATCACCGTGACGCAAAGCGAGGACGAACTGGCCGCGGTGATGGCGCACGAGATCAGTCACATCGAGCAGCATCATCTGCAGCGCGCCTTTGCTGATGCCAGCAAGACCACGCCACTGTACGCACTGGCCATGCTCGGGGCACTGGCCGCAGCGGTCGGCGGCAGCAACATCAATGCACCCATGGCCATCGCTTCGCTGAGTCAGGGCCTGGTGGTGCAGCATCAGATCAACTTCACGCGCAAGGACGAAGCCGAAGCGGATCGCGTCGGCATCCAGACGCTGGCCAACGCGGGCTTCAATCCGGATGGCATGGCTGAATTCTTCGGTCGCATGCAGCTGCTGTTGCGCGCCGACAGCGGCGGCTACCAGGTACCGGCGTTGCTGCAGGACCACCCGGTGACCACGCTGCGCATCGCCGAAGCCGAGGCGCGCGCGCACACGCTCAAGGCGCAGATGGCGCAGCGCCAAGCGCTGCCCGCATCCAGCGTACGCTTGCCGACCTGGGAAACCACCCTGATACCGGTGCCGATGCTGCGCCAGCCAGACAATTTGTTCAGCGCCGCGCAGCGCAGCGATGCACCCGGCAGCAAGCGCGCGCACGATGACTATCTGCTCATGCGTGAGCGCGTGCGCGTGCTCAGCAGCACTGATCTCAGCGCTCTTGCGCGCTACTACGCCGACAATCTCGCACGCCATGCCGCCTTCGGCATTCCGTCCAACCACTACGGCTACGCGCTGGTGTTGATGCGCAGTGGGCACGCCAACGCCGCACGCGAGCAACTCGCCCCCTTGCTCGCGCAAGATCCCGACAACCTGCCGCTGCGTCTGGCCATGGCGCATGCTGAACTGCTGGCGGGTCAGCGCGCGCGCGCACTGGCGGACTATGCGCGCATCAGCCACGACTGGCCGCGCAACCAGGCCGTCGCGCTGGACTATGCCAGTGCCCTGATCCTCGACGCGGACCAGGCCGCAGGCGCCAAGGCCGAAGCGCTGTTGCGCCCGCAACTGGACGACAGCGATGCCCCCGAGGTGTACCGCATCTATGGCCGCGCCGCCGAACTAGCCGGACTGAAAATCCGCGCTGCCGAGGCCTTTGCCGATGCCACATTCCTGTCCGGCCACGCCGCAGCGGCACTGGATCAGCTCACGCGCCTGAGCCAGCGCGCCGACCTGGATTACGCACAGCGCGCGCGCATCGATGCGCGCATCGCCTGGCTTACTCCCATCGTGCTGGACCAGCGGCGCCTGCGCGCCAACTCGGGGGCCACGGGCGGCAGCGACGATCTCTAGCAGCCTGCTCGCCTCCACCAGCAAAGCCCGACGGGCTGTCAGGCGACGTTCGGGCGCTGGCGCAGCGCCGCTGCCGGCACGCATGCAGATCTCGCAAGCTGCCGCAAGTCCTTGCCATGCAAGACAACGCTCGATTCAGGCGCGCTTTTGTCATCGCGCTGCAACACCGGATGACTGTAATAATCCGGTCACCGCCGGGGGTCGCATCATGCACAAACGCATCTTGATCGTCGAAGACGAGGCATCGATCCGCGACATGGTCGCCTTCGCCCTGCGCAAGGCGGACATGGATCCGGTCCACGCCGCCGATGCGCGTGCCGCGCAGCTGGCGATCGCGGAAAAAGTGCCCGACCTGATCCTGCTGGACTGGATGCTGCCCGGGCTCAGCGGCCTGGATCTGGCGCGGCGCTTGCGCAAGGAGCAGCTCTCGCGCGAAGTACCGATCATCATGCTCACCGCGCGTGGCGAGGAAATGGATCGAGTCAGCGGCCTCGAGGCCGGCGTCGACGATTACGTGGTCAAGCCATTCTCTTCGCGCGAACTGATCGCGCGCATCCGCGCGGTGCTGCGCCGCAGCCAGGGCGAGGATGGCGAGGGCGTGATCGAAGCCGGCGCATTGCGTCTGGATGGCCCCGCGCACCGCGTGCATGCCGGGACGCAACCGGTACCGATTGGTCCCACCGAATACCGCTTGCTGCACTTCTTCATGACCCACCCGGACCGCGTGTACTCGCGCACGCAATTGCTTGATCACGTCTGGGGCAGCAGCGTGTATGTCGAGGAGCGCACCGTGGACGTCCATATCCGCCGCTTGCGCAAGACGCTTGAACCCTTCGGTCTGGACGCCATGGTGCAGACCGTGCGCAGCGCGGGTTACCGCTTCTCCACCGATGCGTGAAGCATCGCCGCGCCACAGTCTGATCCGCGCCCTGCTGCTCGGGACGTGGCTGTTGGCAGTCACCCTGCTTGCCGGTCTCGTGCAGCAGGCGTTGGCCGGATTCGCCCTGGCCGCCGCACTTGCACTCATCTGGATGTCCTGGTCCATGCATCGATTGCGTTGCCTGCCGACGCCAGGCTTTGCGCCCTCCGCGCCGCCGACACCCTCTGGCCACGATCCGCGCCGCGTGCGCCGGCTGGCGGCGCAATTCCGTGCGCTGCGCAATGCCGTGGCGGCGCTGCCCGATGCGGTGGTGCTGCTCGACGAGCACTGTCACGCACTGTGGTTCAACCCTGCCAGCGATGCATTGCTTGGCCTGCGGCGACCGCGGGAACTGCGCTGCGACCTGCGCGAACGACTACGCGGCACGCTCATCGGCGACTGGCTGGCCGCAGGCGCCAGCGAGCCGCTGCATGACATGCCCGCGCCACACGACGCGCAACGCCGCCTGTCGCTGTCGCTGATTCCTGTGGGCGCAACGCAGCGCCTGCTGCTGGCACGCGACATCAGCACGCTGGCGCGACTTGAGCAGATGCGCCGCGATTTCGTGGCCAACGTTTCGCATGAGTTGCGCACGCCGCTGACGGTGATCCACGGCTACCTCGAATTGCTCGATCCCGAAGACGTACCGCAACTGGCCGGCGTGCTCGGCGACATGCGCGCGCAGTCCAAGCGCATGGCGCAAATCGTCGAGGATCTGCTCACCCTGTCGCGTCTGGAAACACAATCCGGCGCCAGCGAGGAGCCGGTGGCGATGGCGCCGTTGCTGGCCACCTTGCGGCGCGAAGCCGAAGCGCTCAGCCAGGGCAGGCATCGCATCACCCTGGAGGTGGAGACTCCGGCAAACCTGTTCGGTTCACTCAAGGATCTGCACAGCGCCTGTTCGAATCTGGTCAGCAACGCGGTGCGCTACACGCCCAGCGGCGGCAGCATCCGCATCCGCTGGCAGCAACTTGAGGACGGCAGTGGCGCGTTTTCGGTGATCGACACCGGCTACGGCATCCCGGCGCACCACATCAGCCGTCTCACCGAGCGCTTTTATCGCGTATCGTCCAGCCGCTCGCGCGACAGCGGCGGTACCGGCCTGGGACTGTCGATCGTCAAGCATGCGCTGAGCATGCACCAGGCACGCATCGAGATCCGCAGCGAACCGGGCCAGGGCTCCACCTTCACCGCATTGTTCCCGGCCGCGCGCATGCTGCTGCCGGGCGCAAGCGACAACGCCACGCCGCGCGGCTGAGCCGCACGCTTGCCGCAACCCGCTGCGCGCGCGATGCTGGCGGGCCACACGGACCGATCCATGGACGCATTGAACGACCTTTCCCGCAACGAGCTCTACCTCAACCGTGAGCTGGCCGCGCTGGAATTCAATTTCCGCGTACTGGCGCAGGCGCGTGATCCGCGCATGCCGCTGCTGGAACGCATGCGCTTCATGTGCATCTCATCGAGCAATCTCGACGAGTTTTTCGAAGTGCGCGTGGCCGTGCTGCGCCAGCACATCAGCTACGGCGACGCACGCCCCGGTCCGGACGGCCTGCCCCCCGGCGAAGTGCTGGCTCGCATCCGCGAGCGCGCGCTGGCGCTGGTCGGCGAGCAATATCTGGTGTGGGCCGAGGAATTGCAGCCGGCACTGGCCGAGGAAGGCGTGCGCTTTCTCACCCGCGACCGCTGGAGCGCGCGCCAGAAACGCTGGCTGCAGGGCTACTTCCGCAACGAGATCCTGCCGGTGCTGTCGCCGCTGGGGCTGGATCCGGCGCACCCGTTTCCGCGCATTCTCAACAAAAGCCTGAATATCGCCGTGGTGCTGGAAGGTCGCGACGCCTTCGGCCGCGCCGGACACATGGCGCTGGTGCGCGCGCCGCGTTCACTGCCGCGCTTGATCCGCCTGCCCGCGCAGGTTTCCGATGCGCCGTGCGAGTTCGTGTTTCTGGCCGGATTGCTGCAACAGTTCGCCGCCGAGATGTTTCCCGGGTTCACGGTGCAGGGCTCCTATCAGTTCCGCGTCACCCGCAACAGCGAGCTGACCGTGGAGGAAGAGGAAGTCGAGAACCTCGCCAGCGCGCTGACTGCCGAGCTGATCGAGCGCGGCTTCGCGCGCCCGGTGCGCCTGGAAGTTGCCGAAAACTGCCCCAAGCCGATCACCGATCTGCTGATGGCCAATTTTGAACTGACCGAGCAGGACGTGTACCGCTGCGCCGGGCCGGTGAACCTCAGCCGCGTGGTGTCGATCTTCGACCAGGTTGATCGCGCCGATCTCAAGTTCCGGCCGTTCACCCCGCGCCTCAGCCCGTCGTTGGTGCAGGGCGCCAATGTGTTCGAGGTGATCGGCAAGCGCGACGTGCTGCTGCATCATCCCTACGAGTCGTTCCAGTCGGTGATGGAAATGCTGCGCCAGGCAGCGACCGATCCCGATGTGCTGGCGATCAAGCAGACGCTGTACCGTGTCGGCAGCGACTCGCCGCTGGTCGAGCATCTGGTCGAGGCGGCACGCGCCGGCAAGGACGTGACCGTGGTGGTGGAGCTGCGCGCGCGCTTCGACGAGGAGGCCAACATCCGCCTGGCCAATCGCCTGCAAAGCGCCGGCGTGCAGGTGGTCTACGGCGTGGTCGGTTACAAGACCCACGCCAAGATGCTGCTGGTGGTGCGCCGCGAGGGCCGCAAGCTGCGCCGCTATGTGCATCTGGCCACCGGCAATTACCACCAGATCACCTCGCGCCTGTACACCGACATCGGCCTGATGACCGCGCAGGCGGAAATCGGCGAGGACGTGCACAAGGTGTTCCAGCAGCTTTCCGGGCTGGGGCCGACGATCAAACTGACGCGCCTGCTGCAGTCGCCGTTCACGCTGTACAAGGGGCTGATGCAGCGCATCGAGCGCGAGATCAGGCACGCTGGCGCGGGCAAGCCGGCGCGCATCATCGCGCGCATGAACGCACTCAACGAGCCGAGCGTCGTGGAAGCGCTGTATCGCGCATCCACTGCGGGCGTCGAGATCGACTTGATCGTACGCGGCGCCTGCACCTTGCGCCCGGGTCTGCCGGGCATCTCCGAGCGCATCCGCGTACGCTCCGTCGTCGGGCGCTTTCTGGAACACAGCCGCGTGTACTGGTTCGCCAACGATGGCGCGCCAGAACTGTTCTGCTCCAGTGCCGACTGGATGGAGCGCAACCTGATGCAGCGCATCGAGGTGTGCTTCCCGATCCTCGACGCCACGCTGGCGCAGCGCGTCTACGACGAGACACTGGCCAATTACCTCAGTGACAACGCGCAAGCCTGGATTCTGCAGCCGGATGGGCACTACGAGCGCGTCGCGCGCGGCGATGGCCCATCGCACTCGGCGCAGCGCACGCTGCTGGCCAAGCTCACGGGCTGAAGTAATGCGCGACCGTTGCGCCGCAGCTGGCATCGACGCGTGGGCAGAGTAAAATGCATTTCCGATCACGGCCCTGTGCGGCCATTCGCCACTGCGCGCGGCGCGCGTAAGCATGGCTCCTGCTTGGCATATTCCCGCCGGTCCCGGCGGTTTCACCCTCCCGGAGTAGTCATCGATGATCTTCGAAACCCTCGCCACCTACGGCCATGAGCAGGTGGTGTTTTGCCATCAGAAAGATGTCGGCCTCAAGGCCATCATCGCCATCCACAACACCGTGCTCGGGCCGTCCCTGGGCGGGCTGCGCATGTGGGCCTACAAGACCGAGCAGGAAGCGCTCAACGACGTGCTGCGCCTGTCGCGCGGCATGACCTACAAGAACGCCGTGGCCGGCCTGAACCTGGGTGGCGGCAAGGCGGTGATCATCGGCGATCCGACGCGGGACAAGTCCGAGGCGCTGTTCCGCGCCTTCGGCCGCTTCGTGCAATCGCTGGGCGGGCGCTACATCACTGCCGAGGACGTCGGCATCGACGTCAACGACATGGAGTACGTATTCCGCGAAACCGAATTCGTCACCGGCGTGCACCAGGTGCACGGCGGTTCCGGCGATCCCTCGCCGTTCACCGCTTTTGGCACGCTGCAGGGATTGATGGCCGCGCTCAACCACAAGTACGGCCACGAGGACGTGGGCAAGCTCAGCTACGCCGTGCAGGGCGTGGGGCATGTCGGCCTGGAGTTCGTCAAGCTGCTGCGCGAACAGGGCGCCAAGGTCTTCGTCACCGACATCAACAAGGCCGCCGTGCAACGCTGCGTGGATGAATTCGGCTGCGAGGCCGTGGGCCTGGACGATATCTACGACGTCGATGCCGATGTCTACAGCCCGGCCGCTTTGGGTGGCACCATCAACGAGCACACGCTGCCGCGGCTGAAGTGCAAGATCATCTGTGGCCCTGCCAACAACCAGTTGGCCACCGACGCCATCGGCGATGAGGTAAGCAAGCGCGGGATTCTCTACGCGCCGGATTACGCGGTGAACGCCGGCGGCGTGATGAACGTATCGCTGGAGATCGATGGCTACAACCGCGAACGCGCGATGCGCATGATGCGCACGATCTACTACAACGTCGGGCGCATCTTCCAGATCGCCGACCGCGACGGTATCGCCACCTACAAGGCCGCCGACCGCATGGCCGAGGAGCGCATCACCACCATTGGCAAGATCAAGCTGCCGACCATGGGCAATGGCCCGCGCTTCCTCGGACGCATGCGCGGGCAGTGACGCTGCGCGACCAACACGGACATGAAACCCGTGCTGCCGCGGCAGCCGTCACACTGGATGACGCAGACTTGGCCGTGCGGCCGCGGGCTTCGACTTGCCGTTCAGCAGCATGGAACTCCGCAGCGGGTTTCCCGTTTCCGGCTACTGATTTCTCATTCCTGATTACCGGCTGATTCCCATGCGCCCCTTCTCGCTCGACGAAGACAATGACCTGCTGCGCGACAGCGTGCGCACGTTCGCGGACAAGGAAATCGCACCGCGCGCGGACCGCATCGACCGCGAGAACGAGTTTCCCGAGGACCTGTGGCGCAAGCTCGGCGAACTGGGCCTGCTCGGCATCACCGTGGCGCCCGAGTTTGGCGGCAGCGGCATGGGTTACCTCGCACATCTGCTGGCGATGGAGGAAATCTCGCGCGCCTCCGGATCGGTCGGCCTGAGCTACGGCGCGCACAGCAACCTGTGCGTCAACAACATCTACCTCAATGGCAGCGCCGCGCAGCGCACGCGCTACCTGCCCAGGCTGTGCAGCGGCGAATGGATCGGTGCGCTGGCCATGAGCGAACCGGGTGCGGGTTCGGACGTGGTCGGCTCGATGGCCTGCCGCGCCGAGCGCAAGGGCGATGTCTGGATCGCCAATGGCAACAAGATGTGGATCACGAACGGCCCCAACGCCGACGTGCTGCTGGTGTACATGCGCACCAGCGGGCGCGAGGCGGGCAGTCGCAGCATGACCGCCTTCATCGTCGAGAAGGGCATGCCCGGCTTCAGCACTGCGCAAAAGCTGGACAAGCTCGGCATGCGCGGCTCCAACACCTGCGAGCTGGTGTTCGATAACTGCGTCATCCCGGATGCCAACCGCATCGGTGAGGTCAATGAAGGCGTGCGCGTGCTGATGAGCGGACTGGACAGCGAGCGCCTGGTGCTGTCCGGCGGTCCCATCGGGCTGATGCAGTCGGCGCTGGATATCACCCTGCCCTACGTGCGCGAGCGCAAGCAGTTCAACGCGCCGATCGGTACCTTCGAGCTGATGCAGGCCAAGATCGCGGACATGTACACCGCGCTGCAATCCAGCCGCGCCTATGCGTACATGGTCGCGCAGCAATTCGATCGCAAGCAGCGCTCGCGCATCGATCCGGCCTCGTGCCTGCTGCTGGCCAGCGAAAGCGCCGTGCAGGTGGCGCTGGAGGCCATCCAGGCGCTGGGCGGCAACGGCTACATCAACGACTATCCGGCCGGACGCATCCTGCGCGACGCCAAGCTGTACGCGATCGGCGCCGGCACCAACGAAATCCGCCGCATGCTGATCGGTCGCGAATTGTTCCACGGCAAGTCCTGATCCATGCACGTCGCGCGTTTGCGGCAGCGCAGCAGGCAGCGCGATAATCGCGCCTTCCCTCGATTCGCGGCGCCCCATGCCGCACGGAGTCCCGCATGTCCGACATCGTCATCGCCGGCGCCAAGCGCACCGCGATTGGTTCATTCCTCGGCCAGTTCACCGGCGTACCCACGCCGACACTGGGTGCCAGCGCGATGCGTGCCGCACTCGAGCATGCGGGCGTTGCATCCGATCAGGTGACCGAGGTGATCATGGGGTGCGTGCTGCCGGCTAATCTCGGCCAGGCACCGGCGCGCCAGGCTGCGCTGGGCGCGGGGCTGCCGGCCAGCGCCGGCTGCACCACGATCAACAAGGTCTGTGGCTCGGGCATGAAGGCGGTGATGCTGGCGCACGACCTGATCCGCGCCGGCAGCGCCGATATCGTGGTCGCTGGCGGCATGGAATCGATGACCAATGCACCGCACATGGTGCAGGCGCGCGTGGGCATCCGTTACGGTGAGGGCACGCTGGTCGATCACATGGCCTGGGATGGCCTGACCAACCCCTATGACGGCAAGGCCATGGGCGTGTTCGGCGAGCTGTGCGCCGACAAGTACCACTTCACCCGCGCCGAGCAGGACGCGTTCGCCGCCGAGTCGGTGCGTCGCGCGTTGGCCGCGCAGCAGAGCGGCGCCTTCGCCGGCGAGATCGTCCCGGTGAAGGTGTCCACGCGCAAGGGCGAGGTCGAGTTCAGCGCCGACGAACAGCCCGGCCGTTGCGACATCGCCAAGATACCAAGCCTCAAGCCGGCGTTCCGCAAGGACAACGGCACGATCACCGCGGCCACTTCATCGAGCATTTCCGACGGTGCCGCGGCACTGGTGCTGTTGCGCGCCGAGGACGCCATGCGTCGTGGCATCAAGCCGCTGGCGCGCATCGTCGCGCACGCCACCCATTCGCAGGAGCCGGAGTGGTTCACCACCGCCCCGGTCGGCGCCATCCAGAAGGTGCTGGCCAAGGCTGGCTGGCGCGTCGAGGACGTCGACCTGTTCGAGGTCAACGAGGCCTTCGCCGTCGTGGCCATGACGCCGATGCGCGAATTGGGCATCCAGCATGGTCGCCTCAACGTGCACGGCGGTGCCTGTGCGCTCGGTCACCCCATCGGCGCCAGCGGCGCACGTCTGCTCGTCACGCTGATTCATGCAATGATCCAGCGCAAGGCCAAGCGTGGCGTGGCGTCGCTATGCATCGGCGGTGGCGAGGCCACGGCCATTGCCATCGAATTGGCCTGACCCAGGCCGATGCTGCAAAGTAGCGCTGATTGCGGTAACGTTTCACGGTGGTGGATTTTCCAAGTCGGTGTCAGGCCCGCGCCGGCTCGGCAGTGCGATTACAATCCGGATTGCTGGCCGGGAGTGAAGTTGTGGCATGCTCCCTACTGGCGCCCGCATTAAAGTCGCGTTTTAATATGGCGGCCATCAATTACTTGGCACTCACGGCATTTTAGGAGAGACACACAATGAAGCTCACCCGCATCATTTTTGCGGCTTCGCTGGTTGCACTGCTGGCTGCTTGCAGCCATCAGGAATCCAGCGAGCAGGCTCCGGCCGCCGCCAGTTCGGCAGCCATGGCACCGGCCGAAGCTCCGGCCCCGGCCACCACGGCGGCTCCGGCTGAAGCCGGCACCGCCATGCCGGCTCCGGCCACCACGGCGGCGGCTCCGGCTACCAGCGGCACCGCGGCTGCCCCGGCTGAAGCCGGCACCGCTGCCCACGGCGGCTGATCGGTTCATTCCGATCGCGAAAAAACCGGTCGCAGTCGCGGCCGGTTTTTTTTCGCCTGCGGAATGCGCGCGCGGGTATCGCCAACGCCACCGCCGCTTTATCATGCGCAGGCCTTCAAACGGCCGGACGCATGGGCATCCTCACCTCGCGCATCGATGCGCGCTCCCCCGAATTCATCGCCAATGCCGCGCGCATGCGCGAATGGGTCGCGGATTTGCGTCGACAACTTGATCGCGCTGCCGCCGGGGGCGATGCCAAAGCCCGCGAAAAACATAGTGCGCGCGGCAAATTGCTGCCACGCGAGCGCGTCAATGCGCTGCTCGATGTCGGCAGCCCGTTCCTCGAAATCGCGCCGCTGGCCGCGCATGGCCTGTACGACGACCAGGCACCGGCCGCCGGGTTGATCGCCGGTATCGGCCGCGTGCACGGTCGCGAGGTTCTGGTGATCGCCAACGACGCCACGGTGAAGGGCGGCACCTACTTCCCGATGACGGTGAAAAAACACCTGCGCGCGCAGGAAATCGCGCTGGAAAACCACCTGCCCTGCGTGTACCTGGTGGATTCCGGCGGTGCCTTCCTGCCGTTGCAAGATGAAGTGTTCCCCGATCGCGAGCACTTCGGCCGCATCTTCTACAACCAGGCGCGCATGAGCGCGCAAGGCATCGCGCAGATCGCCGTGGTGATGGGCTCATGCACGGCAGGTGGCGCCTACGTGCCGGCGATGAGTGACGAGACCATCATCGTGCGCGAACAGGGCACGATCTTTCTGGGCGGCCCGCCGCTGGTCAAGGCGGCCACCGGCGAGGTCGTCGATGCCGAGACTTTGGGCGGCGCCGACGTGCACACCGCGATCTCGGGCGTGGCCGACCACTTCGCCGAGAACGACCGTCACGCCCTGCAACTCGCGCGTGACGCGGTCGCGCAGCTCAATCGGGCAACCGCGCCACAGCCGGCACAGGCGCCGCGCCTGCCGCGCCATGCCGCCGAGGAACTGTACGGCATCGTGCCGCAGGACACGCGCCAACCCTATGACGTGCGCGAGATCATCGCGCGCCTGGTGGACGACTCCGACTTGCACGAGTTCAAGGCGCGCTACGGCAAGACCCTGGTCACCGGCTTCGCGCACCTGTGCGGTTTTCCGGTGGGCATCGTGGCCAACAATGGCATCCTGTTTTCCGAATCTGCGCTCAAGGGCGCGCATTTCATCGAGCTGTGCGCGCAACGCGGCGTGCCGCTGGTTTTCCTGCAGAACATCACCGGCTTCATGGTCGGCAAGAAGTACGAGCACGGCGGCATCGCCCGCGACGGCGCCAAGATGGTCACCGCGGTGGCCTGCGCCAACGTACCCAAGTTCACCGTGGTGATTGGTGGCAGCTTCGGCGCCGGCAACTACGCCATGTGCGGTCGCGCCTATGGCGGACGCTTTTTGTGGATGTGGCCGAATGCTCGCATCAGCGTGATGGGCGGCGAGCAGGCCGCCAGCGTGCTGGCCACGGTGCGCCGCGACGGCCTGGAGGCCGCGGGCAAGTCGTGGAGCACCGAGGATGAAGCCGCGTTCAAGGCGCCGATCCGCGCGCAGTACGAGCAGCAAGGCCATCCCTATTACGCCACGGCGCGATTGTGGGACGACGGCATCATCGATCCGGCCGACACGCGCCGCGTGCTCGGCCTGGCCCTGGCGGCAAGCCTCAATGCGCCCATCGAACCCACGCGCTTCGGCGTGTTCCGCATGTGAGGCGACCGCCATGAGTTCCCTGCAGCAGCATCAGCACGACGGCGTTGCTTACCTCACGCTCGATCGCCCGCAAGTGCACAACGCCTTCGACGACACGCTGATCAGCGAGCTGACCGATGTCCTGCGCCGGCTCGATGCCGACGCCGGAACGCGCGCCATGGTGCTCAGCGGCTCCGGCAACACGTTTTCTGCCGGCGCCGATCTCAACTGGATGCGCGCCATGGCCAGCGCAGGCGAGAGCGAAAATCACGCCGATGCGATGCGCCTGGCAACGTTGATGCGCACTCTGGATGAACTCGGCAAGCCGACGCTGGCGCGCGTCAACGGCTCGGCTTATGGCGGCGGCGTGGGTCTGATCGCCTGCTGCGACATCGCCATCGGCGTGCCCGAAGCGAAGTTCGCGCTCAGCGAGGTCAAGCTCGGCTTGGTCCCCGCGGTAATCTCGCCTTACGTGGCGGCGGCGATCGGCGCGCGCCAGGCACGGCGCTTTTTTCTCAGCGGCGAGATCTTCGACGCCGCGGAGGCGCAGCGCATCGGTCTGCTGCACGCCGTGGTTCCCGGCGCTGCACTGGATGCCGCTGTCGAACGCCAGTTGCACTGGCTGGGCAAGGGCGGTCCACGCGCGCAGGCCGAGGCCAAGGCGCTGCTGCGGCGTGGCGCGGGCGATGCCGCGCGCGCGCGCGATGCCATCGATCTCGACAACGCCGCGCTGATCGCGCGCCTGCGCGTTTCGCCCGAGGGTCAGGAAGGCCTGCAGGCGTTCCTCGACAAGCGCCCGCCACGCTGGATCAGCGGGAGCGGAACGTGAGTTTCCCGATCGACAGCGTGCTCATCGCCAACCGCGGCGAGATTGCCTGCCGCATCATCCGCACGCTGCGCAGGCTCGGGCTGCGCAGCATCGCGGTGTATTCCGAAGCCGATGCCGATGCGCAGCACGTGCGCCTGGCCGACATGGCCGTGCCAATCGGCGGGCCGCGCCCGCAGGACAGCTACCTGCGCGGTGATGCCATCATCGCCGCCGCGCAAGCCTGTGGCGCGCAGGCGATCCACCCGGGTTACGGGTTTCTCTCGGAGAACGCCGATTTCGCCGAGGCGGTGGCGCAAGCCGGGCTTAGCTACATCGGCCCCAGCGCCGCCAGCACGCGGCGCATGGGTTCCAAGGCCGGCGCCAAGACGCTGATGGCCGCGCACGGCGTACCGGTGGTGCCGGGCTACACCGGCGCAGACCAGGACGCCGCATTGCTCGCGCGCGAGGCCGGGCGCATCGGCTATCCGCTGATGATCAAGGCTGCCTACGGCGGCGGCGGCAAGGGCATGCGCATCGTGCGCAGCGCGGATGAATTCGCCGCGGCGCTGGCCTCATGCCAGCGTGAGGCACAAGGGGCTTTCGGCAACGCACGCGTACTGGTCGAGCGTTACATCGAGCATCCGCGACACATTGAATTCCAGATTTTCGGCGACAACCATGGCCACGTCATCCATCTGAACGAACGCGAATGTTCGGCGCAGCGCCGCTATCAGAAGGTGATGGAGGAAACCCCATCGCCCTTCCTCACGCCCGAACTGCGTGCGCGCATGGGCGCCGCCGCCATCGCCGCGGGCAAGGCGCTGGATTACTGCAACGCCGGCACGGTGGAGTTCATCGTCGATCCGCAGGGCGGGTTCTATTTCATGGAGCTCAACGCACGCCTGCAGGTCGAGCATCCGATCACCGAATGGACCCTGGGCCTGGATCTGGTCGAGCTGCAATTGCGCGTCGCCGCAGGTGAACCGCTGCCCGGCGCGCTGCTGGATGGCGCGCCGGCGCAGAATGGCCATGCCATCGAGTTGCGCCTGTACGCCGAAGATCCGGCGCAAGGCTTCCTGCCCGGCTCAGGTCGAATCGAGCACCTGGCGCTGCCGGCACCCTCGCCGCGCGTGCGTGTCGACAGCGGCGTGATCGAAGGCGATACGGTGAGCATTTTCTATGACCCGATGATCGCCAAAATCATCGTCCGGGATAAGGATCGCCCGCGTGCGCTGGCGCGCATGGCCGAAGCTCTGGCCGCCTGTCATGTGCAAGGCCCCAAGTCCAACGTCGCGTTTCTCGAACGTCTGATCGCGCATCCGGCGGTGCGCGAAGGGCGCATCGACACCGGCTACCTCGATCGTGCGCTGGACGAGTTCCTGCCCGTTGCGGCGCAATTCGATGCCACGGCGGTGCTCGCGGCAGCGGTGGCCGTACTGCTGCATGCCGAGGCCACAGCCCTGGCTGATCATTCGCCTTGGGCGACCCCCGATGCCTGGCGCATGCAAGGCGCCGCGCCGCGCGAGTTGTACTTGCAGCAAGGTGAAACGCGCCTGCGCATCCTGGCGACCGGGCACCATGGTGATTACACGCTGCATATCCAAGGCCACACTGCTGCTTTCGTCGTGGCGGGTGCGCGGCACGATGGCGATGTGCTCAGCCTGCGTCTCGATGATCGCGCACTGCGCTTGCGTGTGCACCGCGCCGGCTACACGCTGGAAGTGCAGCGTGACGGCACGCGCCACGCCTTCGCGCTGGCGCCGGCCTATGTCGATGCAACCAGCAGCACCAACAACGATGATGCCGTGCGCGCACCCATGCCCGGACGCGTGGTATTGGTGCAAGCCAGCGTGGGCAGCGCGGTGGAGGCCGGCGCCGTGTTGCTGGTGATGGAGGCGATGAAGATGGAATTGTCGCTGCGCGCGCCGCGTGCGGGCATGGTGGTGGCGATTCAGGCCGCTGCCGGCGAGTTCGTCGAAGCTGACAGCGTGCTGATTCGCCTCGATTGAGACCCCGCGCCGCTACGATGCGGACTTGACCGGCGCCACGCGCCTACTCCCGAGACCTGCCATGAGTCGCATGCTCTACGCCGAAGATCCGTACCTGCAGCAGTGTGAAACACGTATTACTGCGGTGCACGCAACAGGCATCGAACTTGAAGCGACCGTGTTTTATCCCCTGGGCGGTGGACAGCCGGGCGACAGTGGTTGGCTGATCGACAGCGGAGGGCGACGCACACGCATCACCGACACGCGCCGCGACCGTGAAACAGGCGCGATCCTGCATCAGTTCGAAACCGGCGCCGAGGTTCCACCAACCGGCAGTGCCGTGCGCATCGAAATCGACTGGGCGCGACGCCATCGCCACATGCGCATGCACACCTGCCTGCACCTGCTTTCGGCCGTGGTACGGCACGGCGTCACCGGCGGCAACCTCAGCGCCGAAAGCGGCCGCCTGGACTTCGACGCCGAGGGCGTTGTACTGGATGCCGCGACGATTCAAGCACAGCTGACGCGGCTGATCGAAGCAGACCATCCGCTGCGCGTGCGCTTGATCAGCGGCACCGAACTGGCCGCGCAGCCCGAATTGATCAAGACACTCTCGGTCAAACCGCCCATGCATCTGCCGCAGATCCGCCTGATCGAAATCGAGGACACCGACCTGCAACCCTGCGGCGGCACGCACGTCACGCGCACCGGCGAAATCGGCGCGGTGCGCGTGCTCAAGATCGAAAGCAAGGGCGCGCGCAATCGCCGCGTGGTGCTGGGCTTCGCGGACGATGCGGCATGAGCGAACAGGTGCGCGTGGTCGAGGTCGGTGCGCGCGACGGCCTGCAAAACGAGCCGGCCAGCGTGCCGACGGCGATCAAGATCGAGCTGATCGAACGCCTGGCGGATTGCGGCTACGACACCGTGGAGGCCACCAGCTTCGTCAGCCCGAAGTGGATTCCGCAATTGGCCGACGCCGAAGCGGTGATGCACGGCCTGCAGCGCAAGCCCGGCGTGCGCTATCCGGTGCTGGTGCCCAATCTGCAGGGCTATGTACGTGCGCGCGCCGCCGGTGCCAGCGAGATCGCGGTGTTCACCGCAGCCTCCGAAGCCTTCAACCGCAAGAACATCAACGCCTCGATCGATGAATCCATCGCGCGCTTCGAGCCAGTGCTGACGCAGGCGCACGCCGATGGCGTGCGCGTGCGCGGCTATGTCTCCACCGTCCTCGGCTGCCCCTATCAGGGCGCGGTTCCGCTGACCGACGTAGTGCGCGTGGCGGCGCGGCTGCACGCACTGGGTTGTGGCGAGATTTCATTGGGCGACACCATCGGCGTCGGCACACCGGGCAAGGCGCGCGCGATGCTGCGCGCGGTCGCCGAGGCCGTGCCCATGGACGCGCTGGCGGTGCACTTCCACGATACCTACGGGCAGGCGCTGGCCAACATCCTCGCCTGCCTGGAGGACGGCGTGCGCGTGGTCGATGCCGCCGTGGCCGGCACCGGCGGCTGTCCCTACGCGCGCGGCGCCAGCGGCAACGTGGCCAGCGAGGACGTGATCTACATGCTGCACGGCATGGGCCTGCAAACCGGGGTTGACCTGGATGCACTCATCGCCACCGGGCAGTGGCTGGCGACGCAGCTTGGCCGCGGCAACGGCAGCCGCGTCGGCCAGGCGCGCGGCGCGGCGGCATGAGCGCGCCATGGCGAATTCGCCCGATCACGGCGGCCGACGACGCGGCGATGGCGGCGGTGATCCGTATCGTGATGCCCGAGTTCGGCGCCATGGGCCCGGGCTTTGCCCTGCATGACCCGGAAGTGGACTGGCTGAGCCGCGCCTACACCGCGCCACGCAGCGCCTATTTCGTGGTCGAACAGGATGGCTGCGTCACCGGCGGTGGCGGTGTCGCGCCGCTGCTCGGCGGCAGCGCTGACACCTGCGAGCTGCGCAAGATGTATTTCCTGCCGACGCTGCGCGGGCTGGGCGCGGGCCGTGCGCTGATGACGCGCTGTCTGGATGCCGCGCGCGGATTCGGCTTCCGCCAGTGCTACATCGAGACCCTCACCGGCATGGACGCGGCGCAAGCGCTGTATCTGCGGTCGGGCTTCACGCGCATCGACGCACCGCTGGGCGGCACTGGCCACCATGCCTGTGACCGCTACTACCTGCGCAGGCTGGATTGACGCACCGGATCGGTGCACGCCGATCGCCCCTGCGCGATCGGCAAACGCAAGCCGTCGCGCGCGGTTAAAATCACGCTTTCGATTGCAGTGAAACCTCCCATGCAGCTCGATCAAGTCAAGGCCGTCATCAGCGGCGGCGCTTCCGGCCTCGGCCACGCCGTGGCCACGCATCTGATCCAGCACGGCGCCCGCGTATGCCTGCTCGATGTCAATGCCGAACGCGGCGCACAGGCCGCGCAAGCGCTGGGACCGCTGGCGCAGTTCCTGCGCACGGATGTCGGCAGCGAGGAGGAGGTCACCGCCCATCTCGCGCGCGCAGCCGAGGCCATGGGCGGCCTCAACGCCGCGGTCAGCTGTGCTGGCATCCTTGGTGCCGGGCGCGTGCTGGGCAAGGACGGTCCCATGCCGCTGACCACCTTCGCGCGCACCATCGGCGTCAATTTGATCGGCAGCTTCAACCTGACCAAGGCTGCCGCCAACCTGATGCAGCACAACGCCGCGGGTGAGGATGGCGAGCGCGGCGCGATCGTGCTCACCGCCTCGATCGCCGCCTATGAAGGGCAGATCGGCCAGGCTGCTTACGCCGCATCGAAAGGCGGCGTGGTCGGCATGACCCTGCCCATGGCGCGCGAATTCGCGCGCATCGGCGTGCGCGTGATGACCATCGCGCCCGGCGTGTTCCACACGCCCATGGTGGATGGCATGCCGCCGCAAGTCTATGACAGCCTGTGCGCGCAGGTGCCCTACCCGCCACGCCTGGGCCAGCCGCAGGAGTTCGCCGAAACCGTGGCCTTCATCCTCGGCAACCGCTATCTCAACGGCAGCGTGATCCGCCTCGATGGCGCGATCCGCCTGCAACCGAAATGACCTTTTACAGCTTCCTGCGAGTGCTCCGATGAAAGCCTCAGATATCAAGCGCGGCAATGCCGTCGAACACGCGGGCAAGACCTGGCAGGTGCGCGAGGTCGAGAAAAGTTCGCCCACCGCGCGCGGCGGCAACACCACGTACCGCTTCGCGCTGTACGCCATCCCCGGCGGCCAGCGTCTGGACCTGACTTTGCGCGCCGACGACGAACTGCGCGAAGTCGAACTGAGTCGCCGCCAGGCGCATTTCTCGTACAAGGATGCCGACGGCTATGTGTTCATGGACGCCGAGGATTTCACCCAATACATCCTCGGCGGCGAACTGCTCGGCGACAACGCCGGCTACATCATCGATGGGCTGGATGGCTGCTACGTGCAGTTGATCGACGAACAGCCGGTGGGTCTGCAGTTGCCGCCCAGCGTGAGTCTGCGCGTGGTCGAGACCGCGCCGGAACTCAAGGGCGCCTCGGCCACCAAGCGCCCCAAACCTGCACGGCTGGAAACCGGGCTGGAAATCCAGGTGCCGGATTACATCGGCGTCGATGACCAGGTATTGGTCAGCACGCTGACCGGCGAGTTCGCCGGTCGCGCCTGAGCCGCGTGGCGATGGCAATGGGTGCACCCGGCGATTCAGCGCGCGCTGCAACATGCCGGTGAACTCGCGCTGGTCACTGCGCGCTGCGTTGGACAGCAAGCTGCTGCGCTTCAGCCGCCCCGACGTACCGCTGGTCGTGGCCACGCGCAACACCGCCGGCGTGGTGCTGCCGCTGTTGCTTGGTCTGGCCTTGGGCAAGCTCGGTATCGGCATCTGGCTGGCGCTGGGTGCATTGGTGGTGATGTTCTCTGATCAGCCCGGCCCATACCGGCAGCGGCTGTCGCACATCGCCTTGGCTGCACTGGGCGCAGCGCTGGCGGGCTGGGCGGGGTTCGTGTTCGGCGCGCAGCGCGAAATCATGATCGCGCTGGCCCTGCTGCTCGGATTCGGCGGTGGCCTGCTGGTGCAGTTCGGCGCGGCTGCATCGCGCATCGGCATGACCAGCATGATCCTGCTGGTGATCGCCGGCGCCTCGCCCATGCCGCTGGCGCAAGCCACGCTGGACGGGCTCTTGCTGCTCGCCGGCGGGTTATTGCAGGCACTGCTGGCAGTGGCGGCCTGGCCGCTGGGACGCTGCCGCCCGCAGCGCATGCTGCTGGCACAGATCTACCGCGAGCTGGCGCAGCTGACACGGCAGCGTCCCGGAGATGATGTCGCACCTCCGCTGAGCGAGCGCATGCTGGATGCGCAAACCATGCTGCTTGGCGAGCGCGATGCGCATGGACGCGCCAGCGAAGCGCTGCTGGTGCTGCTTGACGCGGCGGAACAATTGCGCCTGCATGTGCTGGCCGCGGACGATGCCATGCACACACCGGCACTGAGCCACGATACGGCCACTGTGCTCGATGCCATCGCCGCGGCACTGCAGACCGGCGCGCCAGGCAGTGCGGCCGTGAATGCGCTGCGGCGCCTGCAGCAGCAATCCGCGGTGGCCGGCATGACGCAGGCTGCCATGCTGGCGCCACTGGCGCGCGCGGTGCGCAATGCCAACTGGGCCGGCAGCGCTGGCGAGCTGCGCGCGGCGGTCGCCGAACGCAGCTTGCCACCCGCACTGCGCGGCGATTCACCCTGGGTGCAATTGCGCGCCAATCTCAACATGAAATCAGCGGCATTCCGCCACGCGCTGCGCATGGGCGTCGCGCTGGCACTGGGCGTGGCCGTCGAGCGCTACCTGGGGCTGGCACACGGCTACTGGCTGCCGATGACGCTGGCGATCGTGCTGCGCGCGGATTTCGCCGCCACGCTCAGCTTTGGCGTGCAGCGTGCGCTCGGCACGGTACTGGGCTTGCTGCTGACGACGCTGCTGCTCAATCTCAGCAGCAGCAGCCTGGCCGCGATCCTGCTGCTGGGCGCATTGGCGTTCTTGTTTCGCTGGCTGGGCAACAGCAACTACCTGCTGGCGGTAGCCGCGCTGACCGGGGCCGTGGTCATTCTGCTGGCATTGGCGGGCGAATCAGCGGCGCAGTCCATGCACGACCGCCTGATCGCCACCTTCCTGGCCTGCGGTGCCGCGCTGGCTGGCTATCTGCTGTGGCCGACCTGGGAACGCACGCGCATTCAACCGGCACTGGCGGCGATGTTGCACGCGTATGCCGATTACCTCGCGGCCCTGACCGGCGCCGATGCGCGTCGGCTCGCGCACATGCGCGCCGCATCGCGTCTGGCGCGGGTCAACGCGCTGGCCTCGCTGGAGCGCCTGCGCGGCGAGCCCTTCGCCACAGCGGAACTGCGCATGCGCGCCGAGCGTGTATTCGCGCACGCCAATCGTCTGGTGCGCAGCGCGATGAGTCTGGAGCTGCTGCCCGTGGAGCAACGTGCGGCGCCCGCGGCAGCGGCGTGGTTGCGACAATGCGCCGAAGGTGTCAACGCCTGCGCGCGCCACCTGGATGGTGTGCGTGACGTAGCGCTACCGCCCCCGCCCGCTGCGCCCGGCGAGGGTATGGTTCTGCAGCGCCTCACCGACGCCCTGCGCGCGCTGCAAAATGTTTTGCAGCCGGCAGTGGCGGCTGGCGCCGGCACAGATTGAGATTCACGTCCACGGCACCGGTGCGACGCGGCGCTACACTTCAATCTCTCCCGAGTCCGCCATGTCAGGAACGCCCATGTCCAAGCCCGGAATTCGCACCGCTCCCGTACTGCTCAGCGCGCTGCTGCTCGCCGCCGCCACCCTCAGCGCGCACGCCACCGACTATCAGCTGGCCGATGGTCGGGTGCGCTTCAGTGCCCCTGACGCATGGCCGCAGATCATGATGCAGACCAGCGGCAATCCGCAGTTCATGGCATTTCAGGTGCCCGACCCAGCGCCGGTCAGCCAGCGCGTGCTGGCGCGTGTCACCGTCACCGTGGTGAAGATGCTCAATGGCCCCGCGTTCCAGCAGTGGGTCAACCAGCGCGTGCAGCACAGCCATCAATTGCCTGGCTATGAATCGGTGGCGCAGCCTGGCTCGAGCAGCAACGTGGTGCGCTATACCGCGCTGGAGAGCGGCGTGCGCATGAGCTACAGCGAGCGTTATTTCCTCAAGGGTCTGGAAGGCGTGCAACTGCGCTGCCTGCGCCCCAATCGCGGCGAGGTCGACGCGGCCTGGGTGGCCAGTTTCGACAAGGGCTGCGACGCGATTGCCGCGAGCTTGCAACAAGGCGGTTGAACGTGGTCGCACTGGCCGCCGAGGAGACGCGCGCGCTGACGCTGGACGCGAATGATGCGCTCAGCGCATGGCGCGATGCGTTTCTGATCCCACCGCATGGCGCGGGTGAGCAGGCATATTTCTGCGGCAACTCGCTGGGCCTGCAGCCGCGCGCCGTGCGCGCCGCACTGGATGCCGAACTGGACAGTTGGGCGCGGCGCGCGGTGGAAGGCCACTTCGAAGGCCCGCAGCCATGGATGGATGTGCAGGACGACCTGCAGCAGATGCTGGCGCCGCTGGTCGGCGCCGCGCCCGCCGACGTGGTGGTGATGAACACGCTCAGCGTCAACCTGCAATTGCTGCTGGCCAGCTTTTATCGGCCGCAAGGCGCGCGCAACGCCATTCTGGTCGAGCGCGGCGCATTTCCATCGGACCGGCACGTGGTGGTTTCACACCTCGCCTGGCATGGCCTGGACGAATCCGCGCTGATCGAGGTCGCCCCCGATGCACACGGCGTTTTCAGCAGCGAGGCCTTCGCTGCTGCGTTCGCGCAACATGGCGCGCGCATCGCGCTGGCGCTGTTGCCTGGCGTGCAATATCGCAACGGGCAGGTGTTCGACATCGCCGGGTTGACCGATCTGGCGCATCGCCATGGCGCCATCGCCGGCTTCGATCTGGCGCATGCAGTGGGCAATATCCCGCTGGCCCTGCACGACTGCGGCGTCGATTTCGCCGCATGGTGCAGCTACAAATACCTCAACGCCGGCCCCGGCGCGCCCGGCGGCGTGTTCGTGCATCCGCGCCATGCGCAGCGGCCGCGCTTGGCAGGTTGGTGGGGCCATGCGCAGGCCACGCGTTTCCAGATGGCGGCCGAGTTCGTGCCCGAGCAGGGCGCGCGCGGCTGGCAATTGTCCAATCCGCCGATCCTGGCGATGGCGCCGCTGCGTGCCAGCCTGGCACCGTTCGCCAGCATCGGCATGCCGGCGCTGCGCGCGCGCGCACTGCGCCTGACCGGCCATCTCGATGAACTGCTGCGCACGCATGCGGCGAACAGCATCGAGATCCTGACCCCCGGCGACGAGTCCCGGCGCGGCTGCCAGCTCAGCCTGCGCGTGCGCGCCGGGCGCGAGGCAGGGTGCAGGCTGTTCGCGCACCTCGTCGCGCAGGGTGTGCTTGGCGACTGGCGCGAGCCGGACGTGATCCGCCTGGCGCCGGTGCCGCTGTACAACCGGTACACCGATTGCCTGCGCGCGGTGCGCGCCATCGTGGATTGGGCGCAGGCATGAAAACCCCGCATCCGCGGGGTTTGCTTCATTGTCCAGCGGCTGATGGCGCGGCGAACGAGCTCGCCTACTCGCCGATCTGCTTGCGCAGGTGCTCGCGGCGCTCCTGCGCATCAAGGCTGAGCGTGGCGATGGGGCGCGCTTCCAGGCGCTCCAGACCGATGTCCTCGTCGGTCTCCTCGCAAAAGCCGTAGCGGCCTTCCTCGATGCGGCGCAGCGCCTTGTCGATCTTGGCGATGAGCTTGCGGTAGCGATCGCGCGTGCGCAGCTCCAGCGAGTTCTCGGTTTCGCGCGTGGCGCGCTCGGCGTCGTCGCCGACATCGCGCACTTCCTCGCGCAGGTTGTCCATGGTCTGACGCGATTCCTCGACCAGTTGCTCGCGCCAGTCGCGCAGTTTGTTGCGGAAATAGGCGAGGTGCCGAGGATTCATGTACTCCTCACTGACCTTGGGCTTGTAGCCCTTGGGCAGGTCGATGTGCGTGGAGGCGGGTAATGCGTAACGACCGTCGTCGCGGGTGAACGCGACGTCGTCGATGGATTTGATGGGAGGGGCTTTGATTGAATTCACGGAGCTGCTTGGTTTGCCAATGGATTTGCCAGCCGCGGGAGTTGGCAGCTTGGCAGCGTGTGATTGCATGGGTTTGACTGTGGTGGACTTGCCGGCCTTGCCGGATTTGACGATTGCGTGACCGTGCCCGGCGGGCTGCTTGACGTGCTTGGGCGCGGGCTTGCCAGCAGCTTTGCCCGCCGACCTGCTGACCGGTTTGGCGGCAGGCTTGTGCGCGGGCAGCTTCTTCGCAGCGCCCTTGCCGGCTGGCAATTTCTTCGCGGGTGTCTTCTTGACCACCGGATGCGCGCGGGCTGCCTTGGGGGCCGCGGACTTCTTGGTGGCGGGCTTCCTGGTCACCGACTTCTTAGCCACGGGCTTGACTGCCACGGCAGGCTTTTTGGCGGGTGCAGGCTTGTGCACGACGGTGGCTTTCCTGGCCGGCGCAGCCTTTTTCGCCGCAGGCGGTTTCTTCACCGCGACCGGTTTCTTTGCCGATTTCGCCGGCTTGGCCGCCGCCTTGGTGGCGGTCCTGGCCTTGCTGACGAGCTTATGCGTTTTCATCATCTCCTCCCCGAGGCGGGCGATACCTGCCGCACGCCGGTCGATGCGGACTTCATGGCCGCGGGCTTCGGCGGTTGAGGCTCGAAGGCGGCGTGTTATAGCCTAGTCGCTCTGCCCCGGCAATAAGCGCGTCATCGCGCGCGCTCGCCGTTTCTGGTCCTATATCGGCGTGACCCGCCTCATTCTTGCCTTGCTGGCACTGTACAAGCGGCTGCTCAGCCCGCTATTGGGGCAGCGTTGCCGCTTCCACCCGAGCTGCTCGGACTACGCGCGCATCGCGGTGGCGCGCTTCGGCCCGCTGCGCGGCGGCGTGCTGGCGATCTGGCGCATCCTGCGCTGCCAGCCGCTATGCCATGGCGGCCACGATCCAGTGCCCGAGCACTTCCATCTCACCCGCTGTCATCCCAAGGAATCCGAACATGAGCGAACACTGGCTGATCCGTGACGCCGAACTGGTCAACGAGGGCCGCCGCTGGCACGCCGATGTGCGCGTGCGCGACGGACGCATCGCGCGCATCGCACCGAGTCTTGCCGCCGAACCCGGCGAGCAGGTGCTGGAGGCGCGCGGGCGCTGGCTGCTGCCGGGCATGATCGATGACCAGGTGCATTTTCGCGAGCCCGGACTGACGCACAAGGCCGACATCGAACACGAATCGCGCGCCTGCATCGCCGGTGGCATCACCAGTTTCATGGACATGCCCAACACGCGCCCACCGGCGCTGACCGCCGACGCGCTGGAGGCCAAATACGCGCGCGCCGCCGAAGTCAGCCGTGCCAATTACGGTTTCTACATGGGCGCCAGCAACGACAACCTCGAGCACATCAAGCGCCTCGATCCGCAGCGCGCGCCGGGCGTGAAGGTGTTCATGGGCTCATCGACCGGCAACATGCTGGTCGATGACCCGGCCACCCTGGATGGCATCTTCGCCGCCGCGCCGGTGCCGGTGATCACGCATTGCGAGGACACGCCGATGATCGAGGCCAACCTCGCCGCCGCGCATGCACGCTACGGTACGGACATTCCGCTTGGCGAGCATCCGCTGATCCGCTCGCGCGAGGCCTGCCTGAAGTCGACCACACTGGCGATCTCGCTGGCACGGCGCCATGGCACGCGCCTGCATGTGCTGCACATCTCCACCGCCGACGAGCTGGCGCTGTTCGCGCCGGGCCCGGTCCAGGGCAAGCAGATCACCGCGGAGACCTGCGTGCATTACCTGCACTTCTGTGATGCCGATTACGCGCGCCTGGGCAATCGCATCAAGTGCAATCCGGCGATCAAGACCGCGGCTGACCGCGCGGCCATCATCCGCGCGCTGGCCGAGGGCCGCATCGACGTGCTGGCCACCGATCACGCCCCGCATCTGGAAAGCGAGAAGGCGCAGGACTACGACCATGCGCCGTCCGGCCTGCCACTGGTGCAGTACGCGCTGCAAGTGGCGCTGGAGCGCGTGTTCGATGGCCAGCTCGCGCTCGAACGCGTGGTCGAGGCGGCGTGCCATGCGCCCGCGCTGCGCTTCGATGTGCGCGAGCGCGGTTTCCTGCGCGAGGGCTACCACGCCGATCTGGTGCTGGTGGACCCGACGCGTCCGCACGCGGTCGCGCGCGCCGAAATCCTGTCCAAGTGCGGCTGGTCGCCGTTCGAGGGCGAGACCTTGCGCAGTTCGATCGCCGCCACGTTTCTCAACGGTCAGATGGCTTTCGACGGCACGCACGTGATCGACAGCGTGCGCGGACAGCGTCTGGGCTTCGCGCGTTGATGACGTGTCGGGGATGAACCGGCGCAGCGGGTTAAAATCGCGGTCTTTGTACATCATCTCATGCCCGATTTGACCACCGCTTCCGAGCCTCCGGTGCCCCTGCTGGCTACGCCGCCGCTGCCCATTGATGCTCGCCAATGGCGGCGCTGGGTACTACCACCCGGCGCGGGCCTGGCGCTGGCCCTGTGCGAGGCCGCGCGCGCCAGCGATGCGCCGCTGGTGGCGATCACCGCCGACAGCGCTGCTGCGCTGACGCTGGAGCAGGATCTGGCCGTATTCGCCGACGCACTGCCGATCCTGGCGCTGCCCGACTGGGAGACCCTGCCCTACGAGCTGTTCTCGCCACACGGCGAGATCGTCGCGCAGCGCATCGCCACGCTCAATCGCCTGCCGGGGCTGCAGCGTGGCGTGCTGGTACTGCCGGCGGCCACGCTGATGCAACGCCTGGCGCCGCGCAGCTATCTGGCGCAATCCGGTCTGCAACTGACACGCGGCCAGAAGTTCGACCTGGAAACCGAGACGCGTCGTCTGCAATCCAGCGGCTACCGGCGCGTGGCGCAAGTGGGTGATCCGGGCGAATTCGCGGTGCGCGGCTCGGTACTGGACATCTACCCCAGCGGCGCACCACTGCCTTACCGCATCGAACTGCTCGATGACGAAATCGAATCCTTGCGCAGCTTCGATGCGGAAACCCAGCGTTCACTGCACACGCTGGATCGCATCGACCTGTTGCCAGCGCGCGAGTTTCCGCTGACCGAGGATGCCGTGCGCGGCTTTCGAGCGCGCCTGCGCGAGCGCTTTGCCATCGACGTGCGCCACTGTCCGGTCTACAGGGACTTGCGCGAAGGCAGCACGCCGGCCGGCATCGAGTACTACCTGCCGCTGTTTTTCGAAGCCACCGAGACGCTGTTCGAGTATCTACCCGCGCGCGCGGTGTTCGTGCTGACTGACGCGGCGCTGGATGCCGCCGAGCGCTTCTGGCAACAGACCGACGCGCGTTACGCGCAGCGCGCACACGATATCGAGCGCCCGATCCTGCCGCCTGCCGAGCTGTATCTGGCGCCACAGGCGCTGCGCGAACAGCTCAATCGCAGCCGTCGCGTCGAGCTGTGCGCGGCCGGCGCCGCGCACGCGCAGGTGCTGGCCATCGCCGCGGCGCCGCAAGTGCAAGCCGCGCCACACATCAGCCCCGCGCAAATGTTGCAAACCTTGCTGCAAGGCTTGCGCGGCAGCGTGCTGCTGACCGTCGATTCGCCAGGGCGCCGCGAAATGCTGCGCGAGCTGCTGACGACGGCCGGGCTTGATGCCGAGACAGTGGCCGACTGGCCTGCGTTTCTGGCCTGGCGGAACGCGCGGTCTGCGGCACAATCAGCGCCGCAACTCGCACTCGGCGTCGCCGCGCTCAGCGCCGGCTTCAGCCTGCCCGGAGCCGGCATCTGCGTACTCTGCGAACAGGAGCTGGTCGGCGCACGCGTGCGTCAGGAGCGCACGCGCCGACGCGGCGCGGCGCGCGATCCCGAGGCGGTTTTGCGCGATCTGACCGAACTCAGCATCGGTGCGCCCATCGTGCATGTCGACCACGGCGTCGGCCGCTATCTCGGCCTGATCACGCTGCATGTCGGCGGCGGTGCCGGCGAATTTCTGGCGCTGGAATACGCCAAGGGCGACAAGCTCTATGTACCGGTGGCGCAGCTGGGACTGATCAGTCGCTATAGCGGAGCCGCGCCCGAATTGGCGCCATTACACAGCCTCGGCGGCGATGCCTGGGAGCGCGCCAAGCGCAAGGCAGCGGAGAAGGTACGCGATGCCGCGGCCGAGCTGCTTGGCCTGCACGCCGAACGCGCGGCGCGCAGCGGCGCCGAGCTGCGTGCCGATCCGGCCTTGTACGCACAATTCGCAGCCAGCTTCCGCTTCGTGGAAACGCCCGATCAACACACCGCGATCGAGGCCGTGCTGACCGACATGGCCGCGCCCAGTCCCATGGACCGCGTGGTCTGCGGCGATGTCGGCTTCGGCAAAACCGAGGTTGCGCTGCGCGCCGCGTTCGTGGCCGCACTGGCCGGGCGTCAGGTGGCGGTGCTGGTGCCGACCACGCTGCTCGCCCAGCAGCACTGGCAGAACTTCCGCGACCGCATGGCCGACTGGCCGATCCGCATCGAGGCGCTGACCCGTTTCCAGTCGCGCAACGAAGCCAGCGCGGCGCTGCAGCGCCTGGCGCGCGGCGAAATCGACATCGTCATCGGCACGCACCGGCTTTTGCAGAGCGACGTGAAATTCGCGCGCCTGGGCCTGGTGATCGTCGACGAGGAACACCGCTTCGGCGTGCGCCACAAGGAGCAGCTCAAGCGTCTGCGCGCCGAGGTCGATCTGCTCACGCTCACCGCTACACCGATTCCGCGCACGCTGAACATGGCGATGATGGGCATGCGCGATTTGTCCATCATCGCCACGCCGCCAGCGCAACGCCTGGCGGTAAAAACCGTGATCACGCCGTGGGATACGGCGCTGATCCGCGAAGCGTTCCAGCGCGAGCTGGCGCGCGGCGGGCAGATCTATTTTCTGCACAACGAGGTCGACAGTATCGAGCGCATCGCACGCGAGCTGGCCGAATTGGTGCCTGAGGCGCGCATCCGTATCGCGCACGGGCAGATGCCCGAGCGCGCGCTGGAAAACGTGATGATCGATTTTCACCACCAGCGCTTCAACACGCTGGTGTGCACCACCATCATCGAATCCGGCATCGATATTCCCAGTGCCAACACGATTCTGGTGAACCGCGCCGACAAGTTCGGCTTGGCGCAATTGCACCAGTTGCGCGGCCGCGTGGGGCGCTCGCATCACCGCGCCTATGCTTATCTGATCGTGCCCGAGCGCGCCGCGCTCAGCGGCGACGCCGAAAAACGTCTGACCGCGCTAGCCTCGCTGGAGGAACTGGGCGCCGGCTTCACCCTGGCCACGCATGACATGGAAATCCGCGGCGCCGGCGAACTGCTGGGCGAGGAGCAGTCCGGCCAGATCGAAGCGATCGGTTTCACCCTGTACACCGAACTGCTGGAGCGCGCGGTGCGCGCGCTGCGCCAGGGCAAGGTGCCCGATTACAGCTTCAACGCCGAGCACGAGGCCGAGATCGTGCTGCACACGCCGCTGCTGATTCCGGACGACTACCTGCCCGACGTGCACGCGCGCCTGACGTTGTACAAGCGCATCGCCAGCGCTGGCACGCCAGCTGAGCTGCGCGAGCTGCAAGTGGAAATGATCGATCGCTTCGGCCTGCTGCCGCAGCCGACGCGCGACCTGTTCGCCGCGGCCGAATTGAAACTGACCGCCAACGCGTTGGGTGTGCGCAAGCTCGAACTGGGCGAGCCTGGCGGGCGCCTGCAATTCCGCGCGCAACCCATGCTTGATCCGCGCAAGGTGATCCACATGCTCCAGCGCGAACCGAAGGTCTATCGCCTCGACGGGCAGGACAAGTTGCGCATCACGCGCGAATTGGCCACGGCGGAGTCCCGTTTCACCTTTGCACGCGCACTGCTGGAAGCGCTGGGTCCCGCACTCGGCTGAGTCGTGGCGTCGGCACCGATACGCATATCAGATACGGATGATGTTGCTGCGCAACGCAGGAAATCCTTGCGGGCCGCATACGCGCGGCGTAAGTTTCAAGCGCGCGACGAATTGTCGCAGAGCATCCGGCGGCAACATTCGTGCACAGCATGACGTGTCCGGTTTCTGATGGGAGCCCACGACGATGGCAAGCACCGATCTCACGCACTTCGGCAAGACCTCAACGCTACTGGCCCTGCTGCTCTGCGCGGCGACACTCGTGATCATGCCAGGCGCGCGCGCCGCGGACAGCACGGATGGGGCGCAGTGCCGCGTTCTGGCACAGCACATGCTGAGTGCACTGCTCAAAGGCGACAGCAAGGCCGCCACCGATGCTTTCGATACCGACATGCGCACGGCGCTGCCGCCCGCCAAGCTGTCCGAGCTGTGGGGCGAGGTGCAAAGCAACTATGGCAAGTTCAGAGCACAAAGCAGCGCGCGCACCCTGAAGGTCAACGGCATGGACGTGGTGATCACGCCGATGCAATTCGCCAAGACCGCGCTCGACGCGCAGGTGGCCTGCAACACGCACGGCCAGATCGCCGGTTTCTTCCTGCGTCCGACGAGCACCTGAAAGGCACCATGTCCGGGTGCCTTGGCACCCGGCATGATGGGACGCGCATCGAGATTCAAGCCCGTTCCGGCAGTAACGACCGCTCATGTCGCATCGCGCGCTGATGCGCGATCATGCGCAGATGCAACGCGTTCCTCCTCCCATGACCTCCGGCGTCGGTGCGCGCGAGCGCGCCATGCGCGCCGCGGAGGCCTTGGGCGTGCCGGTGGATTACGGTCGCCGGCGCGGCCTGCGTCCGCAGCGTGAACCGACGCGGTTGCAGTCCATCGGACTTGACGCGCAACAACGTCCAGCCTGGTTGCGCCCGCGCGCAGCTGCGGCATTCCTGCGCATGCGGCGGGCCGCCATGCAGGATGGCATCGAACTGCAAGTCATCTCGGCGTGGCGCTCATGCGAGTATCAGCTCGGCATCATCCGGCGCAAATGCGAGCGCGGGCAGGACATGGCCACGATCCTCACCGTCAGCGCCGCGCCTGGCTATAGCGAACACCACAGCGGGCGGGCGCTGGACCTGGCCAGTCCCGGCAGCGCGGTGCTCGAGGAAGCTTTCGAGCAAACGCCCGCATTTGCCTGGCTGCAAGACCACGCGCGTATTCACGGCTTCGCGCTGTCCTACCCGCGTGGCAACCGCCACGGCATCGCCTACGAGCCATGGCACTGGTGCTGGCATGCGCATCGGGTGCGATGACACCGCGCAGTGAACAGTTCATGTGGTGCACCAGCTGGCTGGACCACCCGCATCGCGACGCAGCGCACCCGGCCAGCGGCAGCGCAATCCACACAGTCTGGCGCTGGCCATCCGGACTATGCTCAACCTGCCCAAGCCCATGGAGTATTGCCGTGAAGCGTCTGCTTGCCCTGATCTTCGTGCTGATGATGCCAGCCTGTGCCGTGCGTGCCGCCATGGTCACGCGCAGCATTGATTGGACACTGGATGGCACGCGCTTCCACAGCGTGCTGGTTTATGACGATGCCTCCAGTGCGCCGCGCGCCGGCCTACTGATGGTGCCCAACTGGTACGGCATCAATCGCGATGCGATCGCCAAGGCCAGGATGATCGCCGGCGACCGCTACGTGATCCTGTTGACCGACATGTATGGCGCCGATGTGCGTCCGACCACGACCGCACAGGCCCAGGCCGCAGTCAAGCCGCTGTATGCCGACCGCGCGCTGATGCGCGCGCGCATGCTCAAGGCGCTCGGCGAACTGCGCGCACAGGAAGCACATGCCCCGATCGACCCAGCGCGCATCGCCGCGATCGGTTTCTGCTTCGGTGGCTCGGCAGTACTCGACCTGGCACGTGCCGGCGCCCGGATTGCCGCTGTAGTGACGTTTCACGGCATCCTGTCCACCGACAACCCGGCGCTGGCAAAAAACATCAAGGCTGATGTGCTGGTGCTCACCGGCAATGATGACCAGGCCGTGCCGCCCAGCGCGCGTGCGGCTTTCGAGCAGGAGATGCGTGAAGGCGGCGTCAAGCGCTGGGCGCTGGTGGATTTCGGCGGCGCCGTGCACTGCTTCACCGAGGCCGCGCAAAAGCCCGCGCCCAATTGCGTCTACGACGCCCCCGTGGCCAAGCGCGCGTATCAGTTCATGCGCGTGTGGCTGGACGATGCTTTTTCAGAACACGTACGCCGGATGCCGGTCGGCACCTGAGCCATTCGCACAATCTGCGTGCGTCGCGACACTCAACTGCGCGCCTATAATTGCGCTTTCAGGCCGGAGTATCACCACCATGCCACAAACCATGCGTGCGCTGGTCAAGCGCGAGCCCGCCAAGGGCATCTGGATGGAACAGGTGCCGCTGCCCGTGATCGGCCCCAACGAGGTGCTGATCAAGCTCGAGAAGACCGCGATCTGCGGCACCGACCTGCACATCTACAAATGGGATGAGTGGTCGCAGCGCACCATCAAGCCGGGCCTGGTGATCGGCCACGAATTCGTCGGCCGCATCGTCGAGATCGGCGCGGGCGTGAAGGGTTACCAGATCGGCCAGCGCGTCAGCGCCGAAGGTCACATCGTCTGCGGCATGTGCCGCAACTGCCGCGCCGGCCGCCAGCACTTGTGCCCGCACACCATCGGCATCGGCGTGAACCGCAACGGCGCCTTCGCCGAATACATCGCCATGCCGGCCAGCAATCTGTGGCCGATCCCGGATCAGATTCCTTCCGAGCTGGCGGCGTTTTTCGATCCCTACGGCAACGCCGCGCACTGCGCGCTCGAGTTCGACCTGATCGGCGAGGACGTGCTGATCACCGGCGCCGGGCCGATCGGCATCATCGCCGCCGGCATCGCCAAACACGTCGGCGCGCGCAACGTGGTGGTCACCGACGTCAACGACTATCGCCTCAAGCTGGCCGCCGACATGGGCGCCACGCGCGTGGTCAATGTCGCCAACCAGTCGCTGGCCGACGTGGTCAAGGACCTGCACATGGAAGGCTTCGACGTGGGCCTGGAGATGAGCGGCAACCCGCGCGCCTTCAACGACATGCTCGAGGTGATGTACCACGGCGGCAAGGTCGCGCTGCTCGGCATCCTGCCCAAGGGCGCCGGCATCGACTGGGACAAGGTGATCTTCAAGGGCCTCACCCTGCAAGGCATCTACGGCCGACGCATGTACGAGACCTGGTACAAGATGACACAAATGGTGCTCACCGGCTTCCCGCTGCAAAAGGCGCTCACGCACCAGGTGGCCATCGATGATTTCCAGCGCGGCTTCGACCTGATGGAAGCCGGCAACTGCGGCAAGGTCGTGTGCTCGTGGAACTGAGCCGCGCGGCCGCTGGCGCCTACTCTGCCAGCGGCCGCGTCGCCACTACGGCGCAGCGGGTTGTTCGAGTGCGTGCATGCTGTGCTGCCAGGATCTGCACAACGCCCGCGCATCCAGCACCGCGTCGTCCGGTTTGCCAAGCAGGAGGCGCAGATTGGCATTCGTCTTTTCGAGGAAATAGGTGAAATCCGCGCCACGCAGCGGCGACACCTGCAACTGCTGACGCAGGCACATTTCCGCGCCCGACGCCGCTTGCTCGCTTGCCGTCATGCCACGCCACTGGAACGCAGCGTGGAAGAGTTCGTGCAGGGTGCCGGACACCGCCATCATCACGGCGAGGTCCTGGTAACGCTGCAAACAGTGGAAGTAGTACTTCAGATGGACGCGATCGCCGGGCTCGCGCACCAGCGTCACCGACGAGACGCCGTATTCCGGACCCAGAAGATGAATCTCGACGATCCCGGGCGGGGCCGGGTCGCCGGCCTCGGCGAGCGTCGTTCCAACGCTGTCACGGCCCGCTCGAGTGTCGCGGCGGGAATCGCAGCGCAGGTCGGTCCGTTGGCGTAAAACGCAACCTGCAGATGTGGCAAAGTCTGTGCCAGGTAGGTACCAAGCGGCTTGTCATCGGGGATATCCTGCAAAATGCCCGCCACCTAATTGGCTGACGCACTGTTAAGTATCCCCATCTTTGCGCGTGATGCGCGTGCCGTGAATATCGCCTATCGGCACACCTTGTTCGATGATCTCGAAAAACTCGGTCGGAACACTTTCGCGCGTCAGCGGGTAAACACTCTCGCCTACCGGGACACTCGCGCAACCTGGCAGCAGCAGTAATGCGAAAAGCGGCCACATGCCTAATCCACGCATGCCCACCATTCGTATCACAACCCCCAGTCTGATGTTCATGCCGCCTCTCCATGTGCATGCGCGCACGTTACGCATCACGTTACTATTGCACTTTCAATACCAATGCATGGTGGCCGTGTCCTGAATGGCTCCGCCGTGACCTCTCGAATCATGGCGTGACACAATGATCGGATCACCGCCAATCACACCGCCATGACCTACACCGCCAAGGCGCGCCACACCGCCGAACTCGCCGCGATCGAGCAGCAGGGCCTGTTCAAGCGCGAGCGCATCATCACCTCGCCGCAATCGGCCGAGATCACCCTGGCCGATGGCCGCAGGGTGCTGAACTTCTGCGCCAACAATTACCTGGGACTGGCTGATCATCCCGAGGTGATCGCCGCGGCCAAGGCGGCGCTGGACACCCACGGCTTCGGCATGGCCAGCGTGCGCTTCATCTGCGGCACGCAGGATTTGCACAAGGAGCTGGAGAAGCGCATCGCGCGCTTCTTCGGCACCGACGACACCATCCTCTACGCCGCCTGCTTCGATGCCAACGGCGGCCTCTACGAGCCGCTGCTGGGCGAGGAGGACGCGATCATCTCCGACGCGCTCAACCACGCCTCGATCATCGACGGCATCCGCCTGTGCAAGGCCAAACGCTTCCGCTACGCCAACTGCGACATGGCCGATCTGGAGAAGCAACTGCAGGCAGCCGACGCCGCCGGCGCGCGCAACAAGTTGATCAGTTCCGACGGCGCGTTCTCGATGGATGGCTTCATCGCACCGCTGGACCGCATCACCACACTGGCGGAAAAGTATGCCGCCATGGTGCATATCGACGAGTGCCACTGCACCGGGTTTCTCGGCGCGACCGGCCGCGGCTCGGCCGAGGTGCACGGGGTGATGGACAGGATCGACCTGTTCACCGGCACGCTGGGCAAGGCCCTGGGCGGGGCACTGGGCGGCTTCACCACGGGTCGCGGCGAGGCCATCGAGCTGCTGCGCCAGCGCTCGCGGCCGTATCTGTTCTCCAATTCCTTGCCGCCGCACGTGGTGGCCGCGGCGATCAAGGTGTTCGACATGCTGGGCAGCGCGGCCTCGTTGCGCGAGCGCCTGGTGGAGAACACGCGCTACTTCCGCGAACGCATGGCCACTGCCGGCTTCGACATCAGGCCCGGCACTCACCCGATCGTGCCGGTGATGATTTACGACGCGCCCAAGGCGCAGGCCATGGCCGCGCGACTGCTGGACGAAGGCATCTACGTCACCGGATTTTTCTATCCGGTGGTGGCGCAGGGCCAGGCACGCATCCGCACGCAGATGAGCGCGGCGCACACGCGCGCGCATCTGGATCATGCCATCGACGCATTCACGCGCGTCGGCCGCGGGCTCGGCGTGCTGCAACCCTGACACGATGCAAACCGAGCGCGTCCGCCTCTTCCAGACGCTGCCGCAAGCCTGCGGATACTGGAGTGCGCGCACCGCGGTCAATCTGGTGCTCGATCCCAGCCTCGACGGCCTGGCCGCACTCTATCCGCAGGCACTGGCGCACGGCTTCCGCCGTGCCGGCCCGCACTTGTACCGGCCCAACTGCCCGCGCTGCACGGCGTGCGTGGCCTGCCGCATCCCGCTGGATGCATTCCGCCCCGATCGCAGCCAACGCCGCTGTCTGAGCCGCAATGCGGCGCTGCACTGGCATGATGTCGAGCCAGGCTTCAGTCCCGAACGCTGGGCGCTGTATCAGCGTTATCAGCGGCTGCGGCATCCTGGCGGCGGCATGGACGATGGCACGGCCGAGGATTTTCGCGAGTTTCTTGCGACCAGCTGGAGCCCCACGCGGTTTCTCGAACTGCGCGACGGCACGCGCCTGCTCGCCGTGGCGGTGACCGATGTCGGCAGCGCGGCGCTGTCCGCCGTGTATACGTGGTTCGACCCTGCCGAGGCCGCGCGCAGCCTCGGCACGCTGGCGATCCTGCAGCAGATCGCCTACGGCCGCGCGCACGGCCTGCAGCATCTGTACCTCGGTTACTGGATCGCCGGACACCCGAAAATGGACTACAAGTGCCGCTTCCGCCCGCTGGAGGTGCTGGGCACGCAGGGCTGGGTTGCGCTGTGATGCCGCAACCACTCGCCCCATGGGCGACAAGCGCAGGACTGCATGCAGGATCTGCCCCGACGGGCATCGGCGGCGGCATCGATCAGCCGGGCACATCCACCGCCACGACCACGACTTGACCCATCAGCCGCGATAACGATCGGTGGCGCGGATCAATGCATCGGAATTGCCCGGCTCGAACGCCGAGTGGCCCGCGTCGGGCACGATCTCCAGCCTGGCCTCGGGCCAAGCGCGATGCAGATCCCAAGCCGAGCGCAGCGGGCACACCACGTCGTAGCGCCCCTGCACGATGGTCGCCGGGATATGGCGGATGCGACCGACATCCTGCAGCAACTGATCGTCAGCGCGCAGAAAACCGCCATGGATGAAGTAATGGCACTCGATGCGCGCGAAGGCCAGCGCGAAGGCGTCGGCGCCGCTGGACTCGATATGCGCGGGGTCTTGATACAGAAAGCTGGTAGCGCCTTCCCACACCGACCATGCGCGCGCCGCGGCCAGACGCACGTCGGCATCCGCATCGGTCAGGCGGCGGTGGTAGGCACTGATCAGATCACCTCGTTCGACCGCAGGGATGGCGTCGAGATATTTCTCCCAGGCATCGGGAAACAGCGCGTCGCACCCTTGCTGGTAGAACCACTCGAGCTCCCAGCGGCGCAGCAGGAAGATGCCACGCAGCACCAGCTCGGTGACGCGCGCGGGATGGCTTTGCGCATAGGCCAGCGCCAGCGTCGAACCCCATGAGCCGCCGAATACCTGCCACCGCTCGATGCCCAGATGCGCGCGCAGGCGCTCGATGTCGGCGACCAGATCCCAGGTGGTGTTTTCGCGCAATTCGGCGTGCGGAGTGGATCGCCCGCAGCCACGCTGATCGAACAGCACGATGCGATAGGCCGCCGGGTCGAAAAACTGCCTGCAGCGCGCGTTGCAGCCACCACCCGGGCCACCGTGCAGGAACACCACGGGTTTGCCCTGCGGATTGCCGCATTGTTCGTAGTACAGCGAATGCAGCGCGGAAACCTGCAATTGGCCCGTGCCATAGGGCTCGATCTCGGGGTAAAGACTGCGGCGTGCGTCGGACATGGTGCGGAACCTCTCGCTCGACATTTCGACCCCCGAAATGCATGCGGCGCCCCGTGGCGCCGCATGATGACCGGAACTGGTCGGGGCGGCGAGAATCGAACTCGCGACCCCCACAACCCCATTGTGGTGCGCTACCAGGCTGCGCTACGCCCCGACATGGTTCCAGAACGCGGGATTGTAGCAGCGTCGCCGCGGCAAAAAGAAGCGCGGCGCACCTCAGCGCAACAGCGTGAGCAGTTCCTCGAGCTCCTGGCGCAACTGCCGTGCAACCTGCCCCGAATAGCTGGCCTCGACCTTGGCCTGACCGCCTTCAAGACGCTGGCGCGCACCGGTGATGGTGAAGCCCTGCTCGTAGAGCAGCGCACGGATCTGGCGGATCATCAGCACGTCATGGCGCTGGTAATAGCGCCGGTTGCCACGGCGCTTGACTGGACTGAGCCCGGAGAATTCCTGTTCCCAGTAGCGCAGCACGTGTGGCTTCACGCCGCACAAATCGCTCACTTCGCCTATGGTGAAGTAGCGTTTGGCCGGGATCGGCGGCAGCTCGTTGTTGCTACCTGGGTCCAGCATATGCCTCAACCCTCTGCTTCAGGCGCTGGCCGGCGCGAAAGGTGACCACGCGCCGCGCGGAAATGGGGATTTCCTCACCGGTCTTGGGGTTGCGACCCGGACGCTGATTCTTGCTGCGCAACTCGAAGTTGCCGAAACCGGAGAGCTTGATCTGCTCGCCGTCTTCCAGCGCCTTGCGGATGGTCTCGAAAAACGCGTCCACGAATTCCTTGGCTTCGCGTTTGTTGAGTCCCACCTCGGCAAACAGCCGCTCGGCCATTTCAGCTTTGGTCAGTGCCACGATTACCCCCTGATACGTGCCGCATACGCTTGCGCCAGTGCTTGCAGCACCCGGGACACGCAAGCATCCGCGTCGGTATCGGTTAGCGTGCGCGAGTGTTCCTGCAAAATCAAGCCCATGGCATAGCTTTTGTGCCCCGGATCGAGTCCTGCACCACGATAGACATCGAACAGGCGCAGTTCGGCCAGCACCTTGCCCGCGGCGGCGCGGGTCTGCGCCTCGACCTGCGCCCAGGTAACCGCCTCGGCCACGACAATGGCCAGATCGCGGCGCACGCCCGGGAAACGCGGCAACGCCTGCGGCTTCGGCGGGGACTGTTCGCGCAATCGATCCAGATCGAACTCGGCCACATACACGCTACTTTCGAGCCCCAGCGCCTGCTCCAGCAGCGGATGCAACGCGCCGATCACACCCAGCTCCTGGGTCCCGGCCAACACGCGCGCGCCGCGTCCCGGATGCAGCCATGTCGGCAAGCCATCGGGCGCAAAGCGCAAACCCCCGGTGACACCACCGCGCAAGGCCAGCAGCGCCTCGACATCGCCCTTGACGTCGTGAAAATCCAGCGCCCGCGCGGGTAGCCCCCATTGCTCCAATGCCGCCGTGCCACAGGCCACCAGTGCCAGCCGTTCGACTTCGCGCGGCACGGCGGGCAGCGGATGGAAACTGCGTCCGATCTCGAACAAGCGTACGCGCGACTGTTGCCGGTTGCGATTGGCGCGCAGCGCGGCCAGAAGCCCGGGCAGCAACGACGGACGCATGCGCGCCAGCTCGGCCGACAACGGATTGGCCAGCGGCAACGAGGTTTCCAGCATGTGCCAGGGTGCCAGCAGCGCGTCGCCGACCAGCGACAGCGTGATCGCCTCGTGGTAATCGCGCGCCGCCAGCGCCGCACGCAAGCGCGGCAGGGGCAGGCGCGCCGTGGCGGCGGCGGGCGGCAACGGCATTGCGGCGCTGGGCAAGCTGCTGGGCACACGCACATACCCATGGATGCGCGCGACTTCCTCGATCAGATCCTCCTCGCGCGCCAGATCAAAGCGTCGCGTCGGTACCAGTGCCAGCCAGCCATCGGCCTCGCGGGCGAGCTTGATATCCAGCGCCAGCAGGATGCGCTCGACCTCGCTGTCGGCGATGGCCAGACCCAACACACGCAGCAGCCGCGCGCGGCGCAGGTGGATCGACGCGCACGGCGCGCTCCAGCCCGGCAATTCGCTGCACTGCAGCGGCCCCGCGCGACCGCCACAGATGGCCAGCAGCAGCGCCGTGGCGCGCTCGAGCGCGCGCGCAGGCAGCTCCGGGTCGACGCCGCGCTCGAAACGATGCGCGGCGTCGGAGTGCAAACCAAAACGCCGCGCCACACCCATGATCGCGGCCGGCGCAAAATGCGCGCTTTCCAGAAACACCGTGCGCGTGTCCGCGCTGACCGCGCTGTCGGCGCCACCCATGACACCGGCCAGCGCCTGCGCGCCACGCGCATCGCCGATCACCAGTTGCCCATCCAGTTCGACTTCGCTGCCGTCGAGCAGACGCAGACGCTCGCCCGCATGCGCCGTGCGCACGGCGATGTCGCCATGCAGCCGCGCATCGTCGAAGGCATGCAGCGGCTGGCCCAGTTCGAGCATCACGTAATTGCCGACATCGACGATGGCGCTGAGCGGACGCAGCCCGGCGCGACGCAGGCGCTCGGCCATCCACAGTGGCGTGGTGGCGCGCGCGTCGAGATCCTCGACCACGCGCCCGCAGTAGCGCGGACAGGCGTCGCCCGCCTGCAATTGCACGGTACGCACGCGCGCGGTCCGCGCCGGCACGGCCGCGCAATCCGGCAGGCGCGTGACGCCGCCGAACAGCGCCGCGACATCATGTGCCAGCCCGACCATGCCGAAGCAGTCGGCACGGTTCGGGGTGAGCTTCAACTCGATGCTGGCGTCGGGCAGGCCCAGATACTCGGCCAGCGCCTGGCCCGGCGGGGCGTCCTCGGGCAATTCCATCAGGCCGGAGGCATCACTATCCAGCGCCAGCTCGCGCGCCGAGCACAGCATGCCTTGCGAGCGCACGCCGCGTAGATCCGTCGCGCGGATGGCCACAGCGCCGGGCAACAACGCGCCTTCCAGCGCCAGCGGCGCCTTCAGACCCGCGCGCGCGTTGGCTGCACCGCACACGATTTGCAGCGGCGCAGCCAGGCCTGCATCGACGCGGCACACGCGCAAGCGCTCGGCGTTGGGGTGCGGCGTGCACTCGATGATCGCGCCGACGACCACGTGATCGAGTCCGGCGCCGAGCGCGGTCACCGCTTCGACTTCCAGCCCGGCCATGGTCAGTCCTTCGACCAAGGCATCGCGATCGGCGGCGACGCCCACCAGCGCGCGCAGCCAGCGTTCACTGAATCTCATCGTCGTGGCCCTCAGCCGAACTGCGCCAGAAAGCGCACGTCATTGTCGAAGAACGCGCGCAGGTCATCCACGCCGTAATACAACATGGCGAAGCGCTCCACGCCCAGACCGAAGGCGAAGCCTGTGTAGCGCTCGGGGTCGATGCCGCCGTTCTCCAGCACGCGCGGATGCACCATGCCGCAGCCCAGCACCTCCAGCCAACGCGAGTTGCCCGCGGCGTCGTCCCAGCGGATGTCGACCTCGGCCGAGGGCTCGGTGAAGGGGAAGTAGCTGGGCCGGAAACGCATCGCGAAGCTGCGCCCGAAAAATGCCGCGACAAAAGCCTCCAGCGTGCCTTTCAAATCGGCAAAGCTGACCTCCTCGCCCACCATCAGGCCCTCGACCTGGTGGAACATCGGCGAGTGCGTCTGATCCGAATCACTGCGGTATACGCGCCCCGGCGCGATGATGCGCAGCGGCGGCTGGCGCCCCTGCATGGCGCGGATCTGCACCGGCGAGGTATGTGTGCGCAGCAGCTCGCCGCCAGCAAAATAAAACGTGTCGTGCATGGCGCGCGCCGGATGTTGCGGCGGAAAATTCAGCGCCTCGAAATTGTGCCAGTCATCCTCGATCTCGGGACCTTCGGCACGCTGATAACCCATGCGCTCGAAGATGTCGCAGATGCGTGTCTCGGTCTCGACCACGGGGTGCAGGCTGCCCTGCATCGCGCCGCGTCCGGGCAGACTGATATCGACGGCCTCGCGCGCCAGCCTGGTTTGCGTCGCGGCGGTGTCGAGCACGCTGCGGCGCGCCGCCAGCGCATCACCCAGTTCCGCCTTGAACACGTTGAGTTCGGCGCCGCGCTGCTTGCGCACCTCGGGCGCCAGCGCACCCAGTTCTTTCAACGCCGCGGTCAGCAGCCCGTTCTTGCCGAGCAGGCTGACGCGCAGGCTTTCCAGCGCCTGCAGATCGGTCGCCGCGGCGATCGCGCCACGCGCGGCATTGATGCGTTCCGCCAAGCTGTCCATCGATGCCCCAGCAACTCAAGCAAGTAAGTCCAACAGGACACGCCATCGCGCAGCGCAGCCCAAAAAAACACAAGCCGCAAAACGAATGGGGAGCGAGCCCAAGCCCGCTCCCCACAGTGCGTCATGCCGACCGACACGAGTCCGGTGGCCATTGCGCTCAGGCGGCGAGTGCGGTCCTGGCCTTTTCGGCGATCACGCCAAAAGCCTTGAGGTCATGCACCGCCAGATCCGCCAGCACCTTGCGGTCCACGGTGACGCCGGCCTTGGCCAAACCATTGATCAGGCGGCTGTAGGACAGGCCGTGCATGCGCGCGGCGGCATTGATGCGCACGATCCACAGCGCGCGGAACTGGCGCTTGCGCTGCTTGCGGCCGATATACGCATATTGCTCGGCGCGCGTAACCGCCTGCTTGGCGACGCGGAAGACCTTGCGCCGAGCGTTGTAGAAGCCCTTCGCGCGGCCGATGATTTTCTTGTGACGACGGCGTGCAGTGACGCCACGTTTGACACGTGCCATGGGTCAATCCTCAGAGATAAGGCAGCATGCGCGCGACATGGCCTGCGTCGCAGGCGCGCACATGGTTGGGTCCACGCAGATTGCGTTTGCGCTTGGTGGACTTCTTGGTGAGGATGTGACTCCTGAAGGCGTGGCCGGCCTTGAACTTGCCGCTGGCCGTCTTGCGGAAGCGCTTGGCCGCCGCCCGATTGGTCTTGATCTTGATCTTGGGCATGGAGTGCTCCAATGGTTTTATGGACTGACCCCGGCGGCGGCGATTGCCGCGCTTGCCATCCCTGCCGGAACCCGCGAATGCCGATTCGACCGCGAATCGGATTGGACAGTTTATATGCAAACCGGCACGGGTTCCAGCGCGAAAACCGCGCGGTGGGCCGCATGCCGGTCGCGCGACGCCGCGCAACAGGGCGCGGCCCTGCCGGTCATTTTTTCTTCGGCGCGATCATCATGATCATCTGGCGGCCCTCGAGCCTTGGAAACTGCTCGATCACGCCCTGTTCGGTCACGTCCGCCTGGATGCGCTTGGCCAGCTCGTAGCCCAGTTCCTGATGCGACATCTCGCGGCCGCGGAAGCGGATGTTGACCTTGACGCGATCGCCCTCGTCGAGAAAACGCAGCAGGTTGCGCATCTTGATCTGGTAGTCGCCAACGTCGGTGGTCGGGCGGAACTTGAGTTCCTTGATCTCGACCTGTTTCTGCTTCTTCTTCGCCGCCTGAGTCTTTTTCTGCTGCTCGAAGCGGAACTTGCCGAAATCCATGATGCGGCACACCGGCGGATCGGCCGTGGGCTGGATCTCGACCAGATCCATGCCGACGTCCTCGGCCGCGCGCAGGGCCTCATCGCGGGTCAGGATGCCGAGCTGTTCGCCTTCGGCATCGATCACGCGCACGCGCGGCACGCGGATTTCGTTGTTGCGACGGTGTGACTTGGTTTCGGTAGGCGTAGCGATCGTTGTTTCTCCAGAGATCATCGTGCTCGGCACCCTAAGCAGGGTGTGCTTCCGAGGCCAGGCGTGCGGCGAATCCGGACTGCGTCATGCTGCCCAGATCCGCGCCGTTTAGAGCGCGCACGGCGACCGCACCCGTTTCCTTCTCGCGGTCACCGACCACCAGCAGATAGGGCACGCGTTGCAGCGTGTGTTCGCGGATCTTATAGCCCACTTTTTCGTTGCGCAAATCGGCCTCGACGCGAAAACCTTGTCGCGCCAGCGTCTGCGCCACCTCGGCAGCATAGCTTGCATGTGCGTCGGTGATGTTCAGCACGATGGCCTGCAGCGGCGCCAGCCATGCCGGAAACGCGCCGGCGTGGTGCTCGATGAGGATGCCGATGAAGCGCTCCATCGAGCCGACAATGGCCCGGTGCAGCATGACCGGATGGCGGCGCTGGCTGTGCTCGTCCACGTACTCGGCACCCAGGCGGCCGGGCATCATGAAGTCCACCTGCATGGTGCCCAGCTGCCAGGTGCGGCCAATGGCGTCCTTGAGGTGATATTCGATCTTCGGGCCATAGAACGCACCCTCGCCGGGCAATTCCTGCCATTCCACGCTGGCGCCGCGCAGCGCCGCGCGCAGCGCATGCTCGGCCTTGTCCCAAGTGGCGTCGTCGCCGAGACGCTTGTCCGGGCGCAACGCGATCTTCACCTGGATGTCGCCGAAACCGAAGTCATCGTAGACCTTCAGCGCCTGACGATGGAACGCCGCCACCTCGGACTCGATCTGCTCCTCGGTGCAGAAGATGTGGCCGTCGTCCTGGGTGAAGCCGCGCACACGCAGGATGCCGTGCAGCGCGCCGGAAGGCTCGTTGCGATGGCAGGCGCCGAACTCGCCATAGCGGATCGGCAGGTCGCGGTAACTGTGCAGGCCCTGATTGAATATCTGCACATGGCCTGGACAGTTCATCGGCTTGACCGCGTAGGTGCGCTTCTCCGACTCGGTGAAGAACATGTTTTCCTTGTAGTTGTCCCAGTGGCCCGATTTCTGCCACAGCGACACATCCAGGATCTGCGGACAGCGCACCTCGCCATAGCCGGTGTCGCGATACACGCGGCGCATGTACTGCTCGACCACTTGCCAGATCGACCAGCCCCTGGGATGCCAGAACACCAGGCCCGGGCCTTCCTCCTGCAAATGGAACAGGTCCAGCGCCTTGCCGATCCTGCGGTGATCACGCTTCTCGGCTTCCTCGATCTGCAGCAGATAAGCCTTGAGGTCCTTGTCATTGAGGAAAGCGGTGCCGTAGATGCGGCTCAACATGGCGTTGTTGCTGTCGCCACGCCAGTAGGCACCGGCCACCTTGAGCAGCTTGAAAGCCTTCAGACGCCCGGTGTCGGGAACGTGCGGCCCACGGCACAAGTCGGTGAACTCGCCCTGCGCGTACAATGACAGTTCCTCGTGCGCGGGGATGGCGCGGATGATCTCGGCCTTGTAGGTTTCGCCGATGCCCTGAAAAAACGCCACCGCGGCGTCGCGCGATTTCACCGTGCGGGTCAGCGGCATGGCCGCGGCCGCTATCTTGCGCATCTCGTCCTCGATGCGCGGCAGATCCTCGGGCGTGAACGGCCGCTCGTAGGCGAAGTCATAGTAGAAGCCGTTGTCGATCACCGGGCCGATGGTGACCTGCGCTCCCGGGAACAGGCGCTGCACCGCCTGCGCCAGCAGATGCGCGGTGGAATGGCGGATGATCTCCAGCGCCTCGGGGCTTTTCTCGGTGATGATCTCGAGTTTGGCATCGCGCTCGATGACGCAGCCGAGATCGACCAGCGTGCCATCCACACGACCAGCGAGCGCGGCTTTGCCCAAGCCGGGGCCGATGGACATGGCCACCTCGCGCACACTGGGGGCGTTCTCGAATTCGCGGCGGCTGCCGTCGGGGAGCGTGATCTGGATCATGACTGTCTTCCGGGTTCAATCGCCAGGCAAAAATGCAGGCAACAAAAAAGGGCGTCGAACGCCCCGATGGTCGGCGCGACGCGGTGCGGATGGAATCAGCGGGGAGTGCTCATGTCGCACGCTCGACGGCGGTTGCCCGCGCGTTACCTGAAAAGTCATCGGATGCAAGGCAAACTAGCCAGCGGCCCCCGCCCTGTCAACGGCCCGCGCGCGGCCACTGCTAGACTTTGCCTAATTCACGAGCCTTGATTCCATGCGCATTCTGGTCACTGGCGCGGCCGGCTTCATCGGTGCCGCGCTGATCGAGCACCTGCTGGCGCGCGGCGAGCAGGTGCTGGGCATCGACAACCACAACGATTACTACGATCCGGCGTTGAAACAGGCGCGGCTGGATCGTTTCGCCACGCATCCGGGCTATCGGCATGCACGTCTCGACATCGCCGATGGCGCGGCGCTGCACGCGGCGTTCGCACCCTTCAGCCCCGAACGCGTGGTGCACCTGGCGGCGCAGGCCGGCGTGCGCTACTCGCTGCAGAATCCCGCGGCCTATGTGCAGAGCAATCTGGTCGGCTTCGGCAACGTGCTGGAAGCCTGCCGCCACGGCAGCGTGCAGCACCTGGTGTTTGCCTCGTCCAGTTCGGTCTATGGCGCCAACCGCAAACTGCCCTTCAGCGAGGCTGACGCGGTCGATCATCCGCTCAGTCTGTACGCGGCCACCAAGAAATCCAACGAGTTGATGGCGCACGCCTACAGCCATTTGTACCGGCTGCCTGCCACCGGGCTGCGCTTCTTCACCGTGTACGGGCCTTGGGGGCGGCCGGACATGTCACCGAACCTGTTCGCCGCGCGCATCCGCCGCGGCGAGTCGCTGGACGTGTTCAACCACGGCCGGCACCAGCGCGATTTCACCTACATCGACGACATCGTCGCCGGTGTCGTGGCCGTGCTCGACCAGCCGGCCACCCCCGCTCCCGCTTACGACGCACTGCACCCACACCCCGGCCGCTCCGATGCGCCGTTCCGCATCTACAACATCGGCGGCGATCGGCCAGTGGAGCTGCTGCACTTCATCGAGCTGCTGGAACAATCGCTGGGCCGGCGCGTGCAGAAAAACCTGCTGCCCATGCAACCCGGCGACGTCGAGGCCACCTGGGCCGATGTTTCCGCACTGCGCGCCGCCACCGGCTGGCAGCCACGCGTCGGCATCGAGGACGGCATCGCGCACTTCGTGGCCTGGTACCGCGACTACTACCGACAGTGACCATGCGCCTTATCATCACCCCCCACCGCCCCCCCTGACTGGAGCACGCCGCATGTGTGGCATCGTCGCCGCCGTGGCACAACGTGACGTTGCGCCGATCCTGATCGCCGGACTGAAAGCGCTGGAATACCGCGGCTACGACTCGGCCGGCATGGCCGTGCTCACCCCGCAGGGCGTGCGCCGCGTGCGCGCCAAGGGCAAGGTGCGCGAGATGGAGCAGCGTTATCTGGCCGATCCGTTCCCCGGCAGCACCGGCATCGCGCACACGCGCTGGGCCACGCACGGCGTGCCCAGCGAGAGCAACGCGCACCCGCACCTGTCCGGACGCGCCACCGTGGTGCACAACGGCATCATCGAAAACCACGCCGAACTGCGCAGCGAGCTGCAGGCGCAGGGGCGCGTGTTCGAATCGGAAACCGATACCGAGGTCATCGCGCACCTGGTCGATATCGAACTGGCGCGCGGCATCGGCCTGCGCGCGGCCGTTCTGCGCGCGGTCGCGCGGCTGCAAGGCGCCTACGCCATCGCGGTGATGGACGCGCACGACCCCGAGCGCATCATCGGCGCGCGCCTGGGCAGCCCACTGGTGCTGGGCGTGGGCATCGGCGAGCATTTCCTCGGCTCGGACATGCAGGCACTGGTCCAGGTCACGCGGCGCGTGATTTATCTGGAAGAAGGCGACCTGGCCGAGATCCGCCAAGATGGCTATGCGGTGTTCGACCGCGGCGGCGTTGACGTGCAGCGCGCCGTGCATGAATCCGACCTCAGCACGGACGCCATCGACAAGGGCGAATTCCGCCATTTCATGCTCAAGGAAATCTACGAACAGCCGCGCGCCGTGGCCGACACGCTGGAAGGCCGCCTCGGCGCGCACGGCCCGCTGCCCAACATCTTCGGCCCCGGCGGCGATGCGCTGCTGACGCGCGTTGCGGGCCTGCACATCGTCGCCTGCGGCACCAGCTATCACGCCGGACTGGTGGCGCGCATCTGGATCGAGGCGCTGGCGCATATCCCGGTCAGCGTCGAGGTGGCCAGCGAATACCGCTACCGCGACGTGGTGGTGCCGCCCGGCACGCTATTCGTGGCGATCTCGCAATCCGGCGAAACCGCCGACACGCTGTCGGCCCTGCGCGAAACCCGCGCACGCGGCTATCTGGGCACGCTGGCACTGTGCAACGTGCCCGAGTCCTCGCTGGTGCGCGAAGCCGACCTCAAACTGATGACCCGCGCCGGCCCCGAGATCGGCGTCGCTTCGACCAAGGCATTCACCACGCAGCTCGCCGCGCTGGCGCTGCTGACGCTGGCGCTGGCGCGCACGCGCGGCCAGCCAACCGCGCGCCTGGATGCACTGGCCGCCGAGCTGGCACACTTGCCGCGCATGCTCGAACAGGCGCTGGCCATCGACGCCGAGATCGAGGCCCTGGCCGCGCGCATCGTGCCGCGTCAGCACGCGCTGTTCCTCGGCCGCGGCACGCAGCAGGCGGTGGCGATGGAGGGTGCGCTCAAACTCAAGGAAATCTCCTACATCCACGCCGAGGCCTACCCCGCCGGCGAACTGAAGCACGGCCCGCTGGCGCTGGTCGACAGCGACATGCCGGTGATCGCCGTGGCGCCCAACAACGCGTTGCTGGACAAACTCAAGTCCAACCTGCAGGAAGTGCGCGCACGCGGCGGCGAGTTGTACCTCATCGCCGACCGCGACTCGGCGCTGGATGGCGAAGACCCGGCGCGCGTGTTGCGCCTGGACGTGGGCGGCGAAATGATCGCCCCCGCCGTGCTCACCGTGCCCTTGCAACTGCTTGCCTACCACGTCGCGGTACTGCGCGGCACCGATGTCGATCAGCCGCGCAATCTGGCCAAATCGGTGACGGTGGAATAAGTCCGCGGTTTTGCAACCAGCTGTTCCAGACAAATATAGTCGTAAATAAGTCAATAAAGTCATAAATGGCTGATCCTGCCCGCGCGCTTGAAAGCGTACCGCGGAGATACTGGCAACTCGATGGCAATGCGAGACCTGGGTCAGAGTCGACCTTGGGGAGAAAGTACACTCTGACCCTGCTTTGCTGCTTTGGCACGACTCGGGTTCACTGCACCGAATCCCGGCCAGTGATGCCGGCCCCGTTTTTGCTTGTGTTCGTTATGCTCACCGTCCGAGAGACCCAGCCGGGTCGCTTGCAGCCGAACCGACTTGCCGGGAACTCCACATGTTTCGCTGTTGGCGCACGCTCTCCATCACGGGTGCGTGGCTGGTCGTGGCGGCGTACGCCGGCCCGGCCACCGCGGCCTCCACCGCACCGGCACCCGCGCGCTCGGCCGCCACGGCGGATGCGACGTCGATTGCGATCGTGCTGGCCCGGGTCCAGGCGCTGCAGGCCAGGAACCCCGCTGCGGCGCTGCAGGCCGGCCTGCCGGCATGGCAGGCCGGTCCGCCGCAGGGCGCGCGCATCGAGCTGGGGCTGCATTTGATCGCCGCGGCGGATGCGCAGCAACAACCCGCGCAGGCCGTGGCGATCGGGGCGCGCCTGCTGCCGGCCGCACTGACGCCGACGCAGCGCCTGCGCCTGCTCTGGCATCTATGCGAGAGCATGTGGGCGACCCGGGATCTCGCGCGCGTCCGGGCGCTGGAGCCGCAGATCACGGCGCTGGGCAGCCAGCTTCCCGGCCAGGCCCAGGCCATCGCCGAACTTTGGCGCAAGCTCAGCAGCTCGTATCTGATGCTGGACGATACCCGCGACGCCCTGCGCACCGCGCGCATCGCCCTGGCCACGGCGCCACGGCATCCGAGCATGGTCGATTACTGGGCCAACCAGCTTATCGCCGTGGTTTACGTCAAGAGCGACGAACTGCCCAAGGCCATCGCGGCGCTGCAGGCGGCCGATCGCGCCGGCAAGGCGCTGGGCCTGCCCGACCGCGTCAGCCTGATGTTGAACTTCAACGCGCTGTACATGTACGCGAAGAACTGGCCCAAGGCCATCGAGTATGGCCAGCGCGCCATGGCTGCCGGGCCGGACCCTGCGCAGCAGGTGGCGATCCTCGCCAACGTCGGCGGCGCCTACCAGGAGCTGGGCGACTTCCCGCGTGCCGGCGCCACCTATGCGCATGCCCTGCGCATCGCCCGTGCCCATCAGCTGCCGGCACCCAGCTTGCTCAACAACATGGCCGATCTGCTGCAAAAGCAGAACCAGCCGGCCCAGGCCCTGCCGCTGCTGCAGCAGGCGGCACGTGAATTCGAGCGCGCCGGCAGCACCAGCGAGGCTGCCACCGCCTACTCCAACATCGGCGCCGCCCTGGCCGGCCTGGGCCAGCACGCGGCAGCCGAACGGGCCTATGCGAAGTCGCTGGCGCTGTTCACCGCGGCCGACGACGTGCAGCGTCGCCTGGAACTGTACCCGCGCATGGTCGACAACCTGGCGGCCCTGGGCCGTTACCGCGATGCCCTGTCGGTGATGCGCGCGTACAAAAAGCTGCACGACGTGCACGTGACGGTGCAATCCAACACCCAGATGGCCAAGCTCGAAGCGGTGATCGAACTCGAGCGCAGAAATGCTGAGCTGGCCCAGGCGCAGCGCGAGCACGATCGGCAGCAGGCCGCCCTGGTCCGGGCGAAAGCGCTCGAGCAGCGGCAACTTTTGACCACCGAGGCCATGCTGGCGGCGCTGCTGCTGCTCGCGGCCGTGGCCGCGCTGAGTATCCGCCAGAGTCGCGTGCGCAAGTGCCTCAACCAGTCGCTGGCCATGAAGAATGCCGAGATCGAGACCCAGTATCGGGATCTGACCCGGCTTCACGACACCATCTCGCGGCAAAGTGAAGAGGACGCCCTCACCGGCCTGCGCAACCGCCGCTACGGCCAGGCCTGGCTGGAGCGGCTTGCGGCCGCGCATCTGGAAGCACGCCGCAAGGGCAGTCCGCTGATGCCAGCCCTGGTGATGCTGCTGGACATCGACCATTTCAAGAAGGTGAACGACCGCCATGGCCATGAAGCCGGCGATCACGCCCTGAAGCACTTCGCGGGGATCCTGCGCGAGTGCAGCCGTCAGTCGGACGTCCTGGTGCGCTGGGGCGGCGAGGAGTTCCTGTGGGCGTGCCCGGGCACGCCGATCTCCGAAGCACAGCATCTGTTCGCACGCGTGCGCGAGCGACTGCAGCAGACGCCGCTGATCCTGCGCGGCGACCGTGTTTCCCTCACCGTCTCCATGGGCTTCAGCCTGTTTCCGCTATGGCCCGAGGCCACCGGGGACTGGGCCTTCTGCCTGCGCATGGCGGACACCGCGCTGTACCGCGCCAAGACCTCCGGCCGCGACCGCTGGACCGGCCTGATCGCCGGCAAGCTTGCCCAAGCCATGGATCACGGACGCTGCGCGCGGGAGGACAGCGTCGATGAACTGGAGGCGCGTGGCTGTCTCACCGCATTGGCCGAATCGGTCTAGCCCCGATCAAAGCGCATCAAAGCGGGTCAGAGCCACTTCGCGCAAGTCAGAGCAGGAGCCGTGAGGCTAACCGCGGAACGGGATAGACGAACTCATGATGCGCGGAATCAAGTCGTCCTTCTTTGCCTCCGCCAATCGTGGCTGGTGTAGACGAGCCATGGTCCGAATGAATCAACGCGCCCGGTTTGGGTTTGCGACGCCAGGCCGCCGAGAGCAACGCCTGCAAGACCAAGTCGGTATCCGCGTGATCACGCATCGCCCAGCCGATGACCTGCCGCAAGATCAGCCCAAGCACGCGACTGGATCGCAGGCATGGCCGATCGCCCTTGCCGCAATGCAACGCTTGACGCACGTGGCGATCATGCTGGCCAGCGCGGGCAGCAGCGACGTTGCGGCGCGCCTCGCGCAGCGCCGCGCGACCGCCCTGACTGCAACGCGCGCGCATTGTTTCGTTTTGGCGACACAAGCCCGAAATTCGCCCCATTCTTTTGCGGCCTGAACAACCCCGGAGTAGCTGTGCGTGCTCGCGACGGCTGATCCGGCTGCAATTCCGCGTCCGGGCGCGCCGCGTATGTGGGGAGTCGCACCATGAACAAGAACAATGCAGCGTGTCGATGGTTGCTCATGCTGGGTCTGGCGGTAACGGCGGCGGCCGGTGCCGCGCAGGCCGCGGATAGCGGAACGGTGTCGCGGATGTGGATGGCCGAGGTCACGCCCGCGCAGGATCAGGCCTTCCGCGAAGGCATGAAGACCTACGTGCAATGCCTGCATCAGCATGGCTTCAAGCAAACCGTGTGGGCATGGAGCGCGGCGACCGGTGATGTCGGCCGCTATGCCTTCGAGGTGGACGCCAAGACCTGGGCCGGCCTCGACATCACGGACCCGGCCGACAAGGACTGCGACCCGGTTTTCAATGCCAGCGTCATGCCGCACACCGCCACCTGGACCAGTTGGGTCACCGAGCGCATGCCCAAGCTCAGTCACATGGCCAAGGACAGCAAGGGCGTGCCCGCCCTCGCCTACGTGTACAGCGTGCGCATCAAGCCCGGACAGGGCCCGGCGCTGATGGAGGCATTGGAAAAATACGCCGACGCCGCGCGCGACAGCAAGTGGCCAGGGCAATGGTTCGTGCGCCAGAACAGCGGCGGCGGGCATGGCGCGTCCGACTTCACCCTGATCTGGCCCAATGCGTCCTGGGCCGAGATCGGCGCGGACTCCAACCCCACGCTGAAAGCAATGATGGAAAAGTCCTACGGCAAGGAACAGGCCGCCGCCATCCGCCAGCAATTCATGGATGCCATCGCCGAGCAGTGGGACGGCGTGTGGCGCGCCAGCAAGGAACTCAGCTACTTCCCCGCCGGCTGAAACGCACGGCCGGGCGGCGCGCCGCCGCGTGCATCCGGAATCAAACACGCGACGCCGGGTCGAATCCCGGCGTCAGAGTCTGTGAAAAATTCCGCGTCGTGCGGCATTTTTCATCGGCGCGCCCGGCACAGGTCTGTACGCGCCTCCGCGAATCAGCCACTTGCGTGACCGCTTCGCGTCCGGCCATCCATGGCCGGGCCGAGAGGCTGAAAAATTCACAGCCTCTCAGTCCGGATCGGCAAGTCTCCGCCTGAACGCGTGGCTGCAGCGCCAGTCCTGCTCACAGGGGCACGCAGCGAGCCATGCCCATGCCTTACGGATTCCATATCTTGACGCAGTGAATGCGCATCCAGTCGGGTGATCACTGATCACAAATACGACACAAAACCGCAGATCATCCTACAAACAATCCCGTGGGTGTTATCCCTTGAGCACGGTGTAGTTCAGGCGTATAGCGCGCCGATGACAGCACCGGATCCGGATGCAATCCGGCATGCGGGCGATGCTGCCATCGATGGGGAGTCACATCATGCACAAGAACACGTTTCGGGTGATGGTGGTCGCGGTGGCTGTGTTTGCCAGTGGCGGGCTCGTGGCGCAAGCCGCGGCGCCGGCGGCGGTGCATCGCTTTTACGAAATCACCGTCGCTCCGGCGCAGGACCATGCCTTTCAGGAAGGCATGAAGACCTGGCTGCAATGCCTGCACCAGCACGGGGCAACCCATGCGATGTGGGCGTTCGACCAGGTCACCGGCAATCTCGATCATTACGTCTTCGAGAGCGGCGACACGACCTGGGCCGCGATGGACTCGCACGATCCTGCCGGCAAGGCCTGCGGGCCGACCTTCGTCAGCGCGGTCGAAGCGCACTTCAGCAAGGGCAGGAGCTGGGTGGAGCAGGACATGCCCAAACTCAGCCATCCGGGCGCCATGAAGGGCATGGATTATTTCTACGTGACCGGTATCAAGGTGAGGCCCGGCCAAGGTCAGGAGTTCGAGGAGGCACTGGGCAAGTTCGCCGCGGCCGCCAGCAAGACCAAGTGGGATGCCAACTGGGACACCACGAGCGTCATCGGCGGTGGCCGTGGAGCGGAGGATTACAACATGATATGGCCCAACAAGTCCTGGGCCGAGATGGGTGAGGATCCGAGCCCGTCGGCCAAGGCCATGATGGAGCATGTTTATGGCAAGGCGGTTTCAAGGTCCCGGTGCAACAGAATCAGTGCATGGTGCCGAGCGTGGCCTCGGCGAGTCGTAGATATTCGTTGTAGACCTGCAGCGGCGTGTGGAATCCATGCCGTTGCCGAGGTCGGGTGTTGAGGCTCAACGCGATCTGGTTGAGCTCGTCTTGGCTGTACACCGACAGATCCGTGCCCTTGGGCAGGTACTGACGCAACAGGCCGTTGGTGTTTTCGTTGCTGCCGCGCTGCCAGGGGCTGTGCGGGTCGGCGAAGTAGACCGCCACACCGGTTCGCAAGGTCAACGCATCGTGATAGCTCATCTCCTTGCCCTGATCGTAGGTCAGCGTCTTGCGCAGGGCGGCCGGGATGCGCTGCAGGGCTTGGCTGAAGCTCACCAGCGCGTCCGCGGCGGTGGCGCTGCTCATCTTGGCCAGGACCACGAAGCCACTGCTGCGCTCGACCAGCGTGCCGACCGAAGAGCGATTGCCGGTGCCCTTGATCAGATCACCCTCCCAGTGGCCCGGGACCAACCGGTCTTCGACCTCGGGCGGGCGCACATGGATGCTCTGCATGTTCGGGATCTGGCCACGTCGATCCTGACCGCGGCTGCGCGGCTTGCGGGTGCTGCGGCCCTGCCGCAGGCAGGCAATCAGCTGCTTGCGCAAGTCGCCCCGCGGGGTCACGTAGATCGCGCCATAGATGGTCTCGTGCGACACCCGGTAGTCCGCCCGATCGGGGAAGGCCCGCGCCAGTATCCCGGCGATCTGCTGCGGCGACCAGCGCGCAAACAGAAGCTCATGGACCACTTCTCGCAGCGCTGGATCGTCGAGCTTGCGCGGCACCCGCGGTTTGCGTCGGCAGAGGCGCGCTCGCCCTTGCGCCGCCTGCGCGAGATAGGTCACCCCACTCGGCGCACGCCGGCGCTCGCGGCTGATCGTGCTCGCGGCACGGCCCAGCGAGCGGGCAATCGCACGCAGACTGTCACCGGCTTCCAGACGTCGCTGCATCTCCACGCGCTCATCCAAACTCAGTTCGTTGTAGGTTCGCATCGCAACAGCCTAAGCTACTCCCGCTTGGGTGTTGCACCTGGAGTTTGAGGCCGCCCAAGGCCGCGGCGGCGGCAAACCGCAAGCAGTACCTGGCGGCGATCGAACACTCGTGGTCGAGCATTTACAAGTACGACAAGGACTTGAGTTACATCCCGGCGAAGTAAGGCGCCACGGGGATGGGCGGCCCGCAGCGGGTCGCCTGTCCACGGGTTGTGGATGCAGGATGGTCGGTGCAAGACCGGCCACTCGCGCTCGCTCGGCGACTGCCAGACCGGGCGACACGGCAGCCAGTTCAGAGACCTTGCTTGAACGCGTGGATGCGGCGCCGGTCGCGCTTGCCAGGGCGCGCGGGCGGCGGCTGCGGCGTGCCGGCTTGTTGCAGGCGGCGCTGTTCGCGCAGCGCGGCGCGCGCGGCGCTGCTGGCCGGGGACTCGCGATACAGTGTTTGCGCCATGGTGGCGGGGCCGCGCGTGTTGGCCAGCGCCAGCACTTCGATCTCGAAACGCTCCTCGCCGCGCGCGATGTCCAGCCGCTCACCCACGCGCAACAGGCGCGCGGGTTTGCAGGCCACGCCGCCGCAGGCGATCTTGCCGGCAGCCAGCGCCTGTTTGGCCAGTGCGCGGGTCTTGAAGAACCGCGCCGCCCACAGCCAGATGTCGGCACGCACGCCGGGCGGCGCGGCTTCCAGGTTGTTACGCCGCCGCGCCCAGCAACAGCCGGTTGACACGCTTGACGAAGGCCGCCGGGTCGTCGAGCTGCGCGCCTTCGGCGACCTCGGCCTGCTCCAGCAGCAACAGCGCCAGATCCGTGCCGCGCGCGCTGTCGGTTTCCGCCGCGTAGCGCTGCAGCAGCGGATGCGTGGCATTGATCTCCAGCACCGGCTTGGCGGCGGGCATGGCGTGCCCCGCTTCGGCCATCAGCCGCCGCGTATGCAGGGCCATGTCGTGCGCCTCCAGCACCAGACAGGCCGGCGACTCAGTCAGACGATGGCTGAGGCGCACCGCCGACACACGCTCGCCCAGCGCCTGCTTGAGCTTGTCCAGCAGCGGCGCGGCGTCCTTTTCGGCGGCCTCGCGGCGTTCCTTCTCGGCGGCGTCCAGGGGCAGGTCCAGCTCGCCCTTGCCGGCGTGCTGAAAACGCTTGCCCTGGTACTCGCTGAGATAGCCCATCATCCATTCGTCGATGCGCTCGCTCATCAGCAGCACCTCGATGCCGCGCGCGGCCAGGGCTTCGATCTGCGCGCTGTGTCGCGCGGCGGCCCAGGATTCGGCGGTGAGGTAATAAATGAACTCCTGCCCGGCCTGCATACGACCGATGTAGTCATCCAGCGACACGTTCTGCGTGGCGTCACTGTTGTGCGTGGAAGCGAAGCGCAGCAGCCCGGCGATGCGCTCGCGATTGTCGTTGTCCTCGACAATGCCTTCCTTGAGCACGTTGCCGAAGGATTGGTAGAACCCGGCGTAGCGCGGCGCCTCGTCCTTGGCCAGCTTGTCCAGCAGGTCCAGCGTGCGCTTGCTGCAGGCGGCGCGGATCTGGCTGACCAGGCGGTTCTCCTGCAGGATCTCGCGGCTGACATTCAGCGGCAGATCGTCGGAGTCGACCACGCCGCGCACGAAGCGCAGGTAGGCCGGCAGCAGTTGCTCGCTGGCGTCCATGATGAACACGCGGCGGATATACAGCTTGAGTCCCTTGCGCTCGTCGCGGCCGCTGAACATGGCCTCGAACGGCGGCTTCTCGGGCACGTACAACAGCAACGTGTAGCTCTGCTTGCCCTCGACGCGATTGTGCGTCCACGCCAGCGGCGCGTTGAAGTCGTGGGTGAGGGTCTTGTAGAAGTTCTGGTAGTCCTCGTCCTTCAATTCGCTCTTGGGCTGCGTCCACAACGCGCTGGCGTGGTTGACCGTTTCCAGCTCGTCGCCCGGCTTGCCCTCGACCAGCCTGGGCATGCGGATCGGAAATCCGATGTGCTCGGAGTATTTCTTCACCAGTTCGCGCAGCGGCCAGGGCTCGAGGAACTCGTCCTCGCCCTCTTTCAGATGCAGCGTCAGCGTGGTGCCGCGCGCAGCGCGCTCGATGTTTTCCAGCGTGTAGGCGCTGCTGCCGTCGGATGCCCAGCGCACGCCCTCGGTGGCCGCAGCGCCGGCGCGGCGGGTTTCCAGCGTGACCTTGTCCGCGACCACGAAGGCCGAGTAGAAGCCCACGCCGAACTGGCCGATCAGGCGCGAATCGGCGCGCGCGTCACCGCTGAGCGCATCGAGAAACTTGCGTGTGCCCGAGCGCGCGATGGTGCCGATGTTCTCGATCACCTCGTCGCGGCTCATGCCGATGCCGTTGTCGCTGATGGACAGCGTGCGCGCGTCCTGGTCCCAGCGGATATCGATGCCCAGCTCGCCACCCTCGCCCATGAGTTCGGGCCTGGCGATGGCCTCGAAGCGCAGCTTGTCGCAGGCATCGGAGGCGTTGGAGATCAGCTCGCGCAGGAACACTTCCTTGTGCGAATACAGCGCGTGCGTCACCAGGTGCAATACCTGGCTGACTTCGGCTTCAAAACTGCGGGTTTCGGTGCTGGTGTCGGTCATGCTCGGGCTCCAATAAAGAAAACCGCGCTTGCGCGCGGTGTCATGCAAGGTGACTGGCAAATGGGGGCTCAGGCGGCCGCGCGCAAGGCCGCGATGCGCTCCTCAAGCGGCGGGTGGCTCATGAGCAGGCGCCGCAGGCCGTGCGCCACGTGCCCGGAGATGCCGAAGGCGGCGATGGTCTTGGGCAGGCTGGATTCGCCATAGGTGGCGCCAAGCCGCTGCAGCGCCGAGATTATCGTGCCGCGACCGGCCAGTTGCGCGCCCGCCGCGTCGGCGCGGAATTCGCGCCAGCGCGAGAAGGCCATGACGATCATCGAGGCGAACAGGCCGAACACGACCTCCAGCACCATCACGGTGACGAAATAGCCGATGCCGACCGCGCCGCCCTGTTCGCGGTTGCGTCCGCCGGACATCCACGAATCGACGACGCCACCGACGATGCGCGCGGCCACGATGACGAAGGTATTGACCACGCCCTGGATCAGCGTGAGCGTGACCATGTCGCCGTTGGCAACGTGGCCGATCTCGTGGCCCAGCACGGCGCGCACCTGTTCGCGATCCATGTTTTCCAGCAGGCCGCTGCTCACCGCCACCAGCGCGTGGTTGCGATTCATGCCGGTGGCGAAGGCGTTCATCTCGGGGCCCTGGTAAACCGCCACCTCGGGCATGCCGATGCCGGCCGCCCGGGCGTGCTCGGCGACGGTGCCGAGCAGCCAGCGCTCGGTCTCGTTCTGCGGCTGCCCGATCACCTGCGCGTGGGTCTGCCACAAGGCGATGCGCCTGGACATGGCCAGTGAAATGAATGCGCCGCCCATGCCGAACAACGCGGCGAACAGCAGCAGTCCAGGAAAGCTGTAGCCGTTCGCGGTGACGTACTGGTCGATGCCGAAGATCCGGGCGATGAGGGTGAACAGCACGAGGACCGCGAGGTTGGTGGCAACAAACAGGAGGACACGCTTCATGGGATGCCTGGGAATGCACGGCTCATGCCGCCGGACGATTCTCTGGGCCGCGCGGCGCGTTTCAAGAGTGCCAAATGGCATGATTCAGGCATGACCTACGTCGGACGCTTCGCACCCTCGCCCACCGGCACGCTGCATTGGGGTTCGCTGTTCACGGCGCTGGCCAGCTGGCTGGAGGCACGCGCGGCCGGCGGACGCTGGCTGCTGCGCATCGAGGACATCGACCCGCCGCGCGCCGTGCCCGGTGCCAGCGCGGCGCAACTGCACGCCCTGCATCGACTCGGACTGGATCCCGATGCCGAACCCTGGCGCCAGAGCCAGCGCACGGCGGCCTATGCCGCCGCACTGCGCCAACTCGTCGCAGCCGGACACGCCTATCCCTGCGCCTGCACGCGCGCCGATCTGGACGCATACGCCGGCACTCACCCGCCGCAGTGCGTACGTCCGCTGCGCGCCGACGCCGCGCAGGCATGGCGCTTGCGTGTGCCGCGCGGGGTGATCGCATTCGACGATCGGCTGCAGGGGCCGCAACAGCAGGACGTGCGCGCCGCAGTCGGCGACTTCGTGCTGCGCCGTACCGATGGTCTATGGGCCTACCAGCTTGCCGTGGTCGTGGATGACGCCGCGCAGGGCGTGACCGATGTGGTGCGCGGCGCCGACCTGCTCGATTCCACGCCACGGCAAATCCTGCTGCAGCGTTTGCTGCAATTGCCCACACCCCGTTACCTGCATGTCCCGCTGCTGCTCGATGCAGCGGGCCGGAAGCTGTCCAAATCAGCCGGCGCAACGGCCTTGCCCGAGGATGTGCTGAGCGTGCTGCGCGTGGCACTGGCGCTGCTGGGCCAACACGCCGCCGCAAGGCATCCGGCGCACGATGTCACATGCTTGCTGCGCCATGCGTGTGTGCACTACCAATCCGGAAGTCTGCCGCGCGCGCGCACGATTGCTGCGCCGCAATCGGCGGTCACGCAGGCCACGCGTACACTCGCCGGCAAGCCATCCACAAGGAGCGCAACATGACTGCACGCATCGCCCTGGTCACCGGCGGAACCGGCGGCATTGGTACCGCCATCGTGCAACGCCTGGTCCGTGAGGGGCATCGCGTCGCCAGCAATTACCGCGACGCCGACAAGGCCGAGGCGTGGCGCCAGAAAATGATCGCCGCCGGTTGCCCGGTGACGCTCGTGCCCGGCGATGTCGGCGATCCCGAGGCCGCCGCGGACATGGTGCGCGCGATCGAGAAGGCGCTCGGCCCCGTCGACATCCTGATCAACAACGCCGGCATCACGCGCGACACCACCTTCCACAAGATGACCTATCAACAGTGGATGGACGTGGTCAACACCAATCTCAACGCCTGCTTCAACGTCACCCGCCCGGTGATCGAATCCATGCGCGAGCGCAAATGGGGCCGCATCGTGCAGATCAGCTCGATCAACGGCCAGAAAGGCCAGTATGGCCAGGCCAACTACGCCGCGGCCAAGGCCGGCATGCACGGCTTCACCATCTCGCTGGCGCAGGAGAACGCGCGCTTCGGCATCACCGTCAACACCGTATCGCCCGGCTACGTGGGCACCGACATGGTGATGGCCGTACCCGAGGACGTGCGCGCCAAGATCGTCGCGCAGATTCCGGCGGGACGCCTCGGCAAACCTGAGGAAATCGCCTATGCGGTGAACTTCTTCCTCAGCGAGGAAGCCGCCTGGATCACCGGTGCCAACCTCGCCATCAACGGCGGCCACTACATGGGTTGGTAATGCGCATGTCCTGAAGCTGCCAGTGGCAGCTTCAATGCGCATCACCAGGTGAGGCAGGAGGCCGAACGGGCCGCGTCCCATGGATGGCTGCTTGCCATGCCCCAAGCCCCGGGATGCATGCCTGCCCTTTGAGGCAAGCGCGCGCGAAATTGTTGCGCAGCATCGTAAGTGGTGCATCGCAAAACAATCTGCTAAGTTTGCCGCATGGCAACATCCAATCGCATCATCAAGAAATATCCCAACCGGCGTCTGTACGACACCGAGATCTCCAGTTACATCACGCTGGAAGAAGTACGCCAGCTGGTGCTCGATGGCGAGATCTTCGAGGTGCGCGACGCCAAGACCAACGACGACCTCACGCGCAGCGTGCTGCTGCAGATCATCGCCGAGCACGAACAGCAGGGCGCGCCGATGTTCTCGGTGCCGTTGCTGACGCAGATCATCCGCTTCTACGGCGATGCGCTGCAGGGCCTGATGGGGCCTTACCTCGAACGCAGCATGCAGGTCTTTCTGGAACAGCAGCAGCAATTCCGCAAACAGCTCACCAGCGTGGTCGGGCAAACGCCGTGGACCATGTTCAATGAACTGACCACGCGCAACATGGACCTGTGGCAGAACCTGCAGCGCAGTCTGGTGGAAAGCGCCAACGCGCGCCCCGCGGCCAAGCCCGCAGCCGAGGCGGGCACCGCCGCAGGAAATGGTAGCGGTACGGGCCACGCGCACGGCGGCGCCCCGCCACGCCCGGTTCCGGCTGGTGCCAAGTCCGGCGGCAAATCCTCGCGCTGAATGTTTTTTTCCGTTTGATCTTGTTCTCACCGCCTGCGCGGCGCGTGTGTGCCCGCGGCTTGTCCAGGAGTCAGTCATGAGTGAACGCATCGCCATCGTCACCGGCGGTATCGGCGGTCTCGGCAGCGCCATTTGCCGCCAGTTGGCCCGACAAGGCGCGCGCGTGGTTGCCGCCGATCTGGCCAACCGCAGCGAACGCCTGGGGGTGTTCCGCCAGGAAATGGCCGAATTCGGCGAGCGCGTTTCCTTCAGCGCGCTGGACGTCACCGATTTCGATTCCTGCAAGCGCCTCATCGCCGCGACCGAGGCTAGCCTCGGTCGCGTCGACATCCTGATCAACGTCGCCGGCATCACCCGCGACGCCAGCCTGCGCAAGATGGAAAAATCGCAGTGGGACCAGCTCATGGCGGTGAACCTCGACGGCATCTTCCACATGAGCCGCGCCGCGATCGAGGGCATGCTGGCGCGCGGTTTCGGGCGCATCGTCAACATCAGCTCGGTCAATGGCCAGACCGGCCAGTTCGGGCAGACCAACTATTCGGCAGCCAAGGCCGGCGTGCATGGCTTCACCATGGCGCTTGCGCGCGAAGTCGCCGCCAAGGGCATTACCGTCAACACCGTGTCGCCGGGCTACTGCCAGACCGAGATGGTCATGGCGGTACCGGAGGTCATCCGCGAAAAGATCATCGCGCAGATCCCGGTCGGTCGCCTCGGCGCCCCGGACGACATCGGCCGCGCCGTGGCGTTTCTTGCCGCCGACGACACCAGCTACATCACCGGCGCCAACCTGCCGGTGAATGGCGGCTATTTCATGAGTTTCTGATGGCCGCACGCTGATGGCTGCATGGGTCGGTGCCATGGATCGCGCCGGGTGGTCGCTCGCTATTCATGCTTCGCCGCGGCGGGATGCGTATAACGGCCGCTCCTCTCCGACACTGCGGCCCGATGAGCACACAAGCCACCACGGTTGACCGGTTGGCGCGCGCCGACTCGCACGACTATCACGCGCTGCCTGGCGATCGCTACTACCGCCTGGCAATCCTGCTGGGCCTGGGCCTGCTGCTGCTCGCGAGCTGGCACCTGCAGGTATTCCACGGCGTGATCCACATGGCGCGCGAACATGGCTGGGCATCGTTCATCGTGCGCCCGGCGATGCTGTGGGCTGCGATGGGCTCGCTGATGCTGCTGTTCCGCACCCTGCTCTGGTATCGCTACCACACACCACCCAGCGCGGATATGCAGCAGGCACCACCGTTGACCGTGATCATTCCAGCGTACAACGAAGGCCCGATGGTGGCGCGCTCGATCCATTCGGTGGCCCTTGCGCGTTACCCGCGTGACCGTCTGGAAATCATCGTCGTCGATGATGGCAGCAGCGACGACACCTGGCTGCACATCGAGCAGGCCGCGGCGCAGTACCCAGGTTTGGTCAGCACGCTGCGTTTCGAGCGCAACCAGGGCAAGCGCGCCGCGCTGGAAGCGGGATTCCGCCGCGCCCGCGGCGAGGTGCTGGTGACGATCGATTCCGACAGCGTGATCGAGCCCGGCACCCTGCTGGCGATGGCCGGACCGTTCCGCGATCCGCGCATCGGTGCGGTCGCCGGCAAGGTCAGCGTGTACAACCGCGAACAGGGCCTGATCCCGCGCATGCTCAAGGTGCGCTACGCACTGTCGTTTGATTTCCTGCGCGCGGTGCAAAGCACCTACGGCACCGTCTACTGCTGCCCGGGCGCGCTGGCGGCCTACCGCACCACGGTGGTGCGGCGCGTGCTCGATGCCTGGGTCGGGCAACGTTTTCTCGGCCGCGCCTGCACCTTCGGCGAGGATCGCGCGCTGACCAACGCCATCCTCGAACAGGGCCACGACTGCGTCTATCAGCGCGCCGCCATCGTGCATACCCTGGTGCCGACGCGCTATCGCCAGCTATGCAAGATGTTTCTGCGCTGGGACCGCAGCTACGTGCGCGAGGAATTGCGTTTCGCGCGCCACATCGTCTGGAAGCGGCCGCTGCCGGCACGGGTGATCGCGCTGCTGGATCTGCTCATCACCAACCTGCGCTATCCCGTGGGTTGGGCGGTGATGACCCTGCTCGTGGTCCTGCTGCCGGGCCATCCGGATCTGCTGCTGCGCTTCGGCTCGGTGCTGCTGCTGGTGTCGGCGTTCAACATGCTGTATTACCTGCGCGGCGAGCGCTCCTGGGATTTTGTCTACGGCATCGGCTACTCGTTTTTCTCCGCGTTCGCGCTGTTCTGGATCTTCCCCTATGCGCTGCTCACCGCGCGTACGCAGGGCTGGCTGACGCGCTGAGGAGCCGGAGGCCTGGGAAATTCGACCGCCATCGCAAGGGCGCCACCAAGCGTTCGTGCCGGCGGCGGTCGCAGCAGGTGGACGATTTTTTCCTGGCCTCTCAGTCGGCACGCGTTGCGCGGATCGGCGACACGTGCTGCGCGGCGCACTGCGCGGCCGCCGCGGCACTGCCAAAGGGTGCCGCGACCCACGCCGTCGGATGCGCGAAGACCTGCGCCACGCGCAGACCCCGCGTCAACGCCGGCGCCCACATCAGCGTGTACGCGCCTGCCTGCGGCACCCGCAACCGATAGCAGCCGGTCGCCAGATGCATGGGCCGATCAAACGGCTTGCCATCAAGCCACGCATGCACGCGCCCCTGCGGCGAGAGCAGCACGTAGTCCTGACCCACCGCCACCGGCAGCGCCACGGCCTGAGCGGCGGCGGCGACCCGGAAGCGCACGCCCAGCACGCGTACATTGCCGCGCACGGGCAGGTAGTTGTGCTCGATGAAGCCGCGGTCCTCGTGCGGCATGCGGTAATCCATCAGCACCGGCGTGCCGGTGCGCACCATGTGCGCGCGCACCTGCGGGTGCAGCAGACCATGCGCGATGCGGTAGCGCGCGATGTCCTCGAACACCCAGAAAATCGGCCGCGGGCGGAAGATCGCCTCGCCCTTGGCATTCATCACATACTCGCCTGGACGCGTGAGTTGCAGCACCATGGCCAGATCGCGCTCCTGACGGTGCAGCAAGTGATCGCACCACGGCGGCCGCGCGGCGAGAATCAGCGCCAGCTCCAGGACGAACGCGCTGATGAAGCCGGCCGTCACGCGCGAACGCGTGCCCAGCCGCGACCCGGTGATGCCCAGCAGGATCAGCGGCATCGCCGGCAGCAGGTCCTGCAAGGTCAGCAGCGGCCAGAAGCTGAACAAGGCACCCAGATACAACGCGCCGCCGGCGAACGGAACCAGACGCCGCAACGTCAACACCGGATCGGCGCTGTCGCGCAAGCGCCTCCAGGTGACCAGCGCCACCAGCAGCAGCACCGCGGGAAACAGAAAATAATGCGCCGGCCCGCCGCTCCAGTCGCCGAGGCCGGGCACGATGTTGTAGGTCACCCAGAAATACCAAGCCCGCGTCAACGCCCCATGCAGCGCAAAGAACACCGCAAACGCGCCAAGCGGCAGGATCAGACCCAGCAACCAGCCAGGCACGGTGCGCAACCACGCGCGCCAGGCGATGGCGCGACCCTGCAAGCGCCAGAACAACGCCAGCATGGCCAGCGCCAGCAATTGCGTGATCAGCAGTGGCGAGCTTTTCATCGACACCGCGAACGCCAATCCGGCGAGCAGGCCGCTCAGCGCCAGCCAGCCGCGCCGCGGCGCACCGATGGCCCCCGTGGCCACGGCGCCCATCCACATCACCCACCACAGGTCGTCGGTGCGGAATTGCACGCTGGACAGGTAGGTCAGCGGAAACAGCGCGGTCAGCGCCATTGCCGTCCATGCCACACGCGTGTTCCACAGGCGGCGGCCCAGCCACCAGGTGAACGCCAGGCCCAGCGCCCAGATCGGAATGGTTGCCGTGCGCATGCACGGCACGATGTCGGCACGCGCGCCAAGCAGCGCCAGCAGCGGCGACATCAGCCACTGGAACAGCGGCGTGTGGTTGTCGAACAGGTTCACGTAGGGCAACTGGCCCTGCGTCCATGCCCACACCACGTGCAGGTGCTGCGGCTCGTCGGAATCGACCCGCAGCGACCATGCCGAGGCCAAGCGCAGCGCGAGCAGGGCCAGCACACCGAGCGCGGCGTAGGCAAACTGCGCGCGGCGGCGCGGGGTGCGCTGATTCATCGGCTACGCCTGGCAAAAGTACGCGATTGGACCGCACCGGCAAAGCATCTGCTTTGCCGACAGCTTACGAGTCCTGGACAATTGCCCAAGGCTGGACTTGCACCGCGCCCGGACCTGCCGATTATCGAGTACTGCGTGCGCGCAGAACAATGGCGTCTCGCATATCAGCGCCCGCAAGCATGGCGCCACATCCGCGGGCGGCTTGACAAAACATCCCGGCACGGCTTGACTGCGGCCATGATCACGCACGCCAGCCAGAATGCATTCACCCGTGCCAGGCATGCCGCGGGCTCGCCGTTTCCTGCCGCAGCACGCGGCAACGGCTTCACCACGACGACTACGACGACCGCGAACCGCGGCGGTCGCGTGCGCATGCCTTGAGTTGAACTGATCCATGCCCCCGACCCCGCCGATGCACGCGGCGGGGTTGCCCACCGCGGCGCATCGGCAGGGTCTCACCGGAGATCCATCATGCCTTCGCCGCCTGCGGATTCAGCACAGCCAGACCAGCGCCCCTGCGTACACAAATTCGGCGGGTCCAGCCTGGCCAACGCCGCGCGCATGGCACGCGTCAGCAGCATTCTGCGCGATGCCGGGGAACCGGCACAGCTCATCGTGGTGTCCGCGCTGCAAGGCGTCACCAACGTCCTGGTGGCGCTGAGCGAAGCCACGGATGACCCCGCCACCATGCTCGCCGATCTGCTGCTACGCCACCTCGCGCTGGCCGCGGCCAGCGCCGATGCCGCGTTGCGCGACTGGCTGCAGCGCGACTTCGACGCCTGCGCGATGCTGCTGGCGCAGGCACGCGGCGCGGGTTGCAGCAAGGCACTGCACGCCCGCATCCATGGTCGCGGCGAGATCTGGAGCGCGCGCTGTCTGCAATCGCGCTTGTGCCACGATGGCCGCGATTGCGCCCTGCTCGATGCGCGCGATGTGCTGACCGTGCACCGACACGAGATGGGCGCGCAGGTCGACTGGACGCGCAGCCAAGCCGCGTGGTCGGCATGGCGCGCGCAAAATCCGCAACCACATGTCGTGGTCACCGGCTTCATCGCGCGTGACGCGAGCGGCGCCGACATTACCCTTGGCCGTAACGGCAGCGATTACTCGGCGGCGATCTTCGCCGTGCTGTCCAACGCGCGCGAACTCACCCTGTGGGGCGATACCGATGGCATGCTCAGCGCTGATCCGCGTCTGGTCGGCGAAGCCGTGTCGCTGCCACAGCTCAGCTACACCGAGGCTTGCGAGCTGGCCTACTTCGGCGCCAGGGTAATCCATCCGCAGACCCTGCTCCCAGCGATGCAGCGCGCACTGCCGATCCGCATCCGCAACAGCTTCAATCCGGCGCACCCCGGCACACGCATCGACCACGACCGCAGCAGCGCGACCGCCGTCAAGGGTCTCAGCGCGATGCTGGGCATGGCGTTGCTCAACCTCGAAGGCGCCGGCATGCTCGGCGTGCCAGGCACCGCCGAGCGCGTGTTCGGCGCGCTGCGCGCGGCGGGTATTTCGGTGAGCATGATCTCGCAGGGTTCGTCCGAGCACTCGATCTGCTGCGTCATCCGCGATGCCGATGGCGCGCAGGCGCGCGCCGCCCTGCTGCACGCATTTGCCGCGGAGATCGGCGATGGACGCATCCAGGGCGTGACGCTGACGCGCGACATCGGCGTGATCGCCGCGGTGGGCGAGGGCATGATCGGCCAGCCCGGCGTGGCCGCGCGCCTGCTGTCCGGCATCGCACGCGCGCAAGTCAGCGTGCGCGCCATCGCCCAGGGCGCCAGCGAACGCAGCATCTCGGTCGCGGTCGGCGCCGGCGACACCACGCGTGCGCTGCGCGCCGCGCACGCGGCGTTCCTGCTGTCCGGGCAGACGCTCAGCATCGGCATCATCGGTCCTGGCCAGATCGGCACCGCACTGCTCGAACAATTGCGCGCCGCGCAGTCCCGCCTGCGTCACGAACACGCCATCGACCTGCGCGTGCGCGCCATCGCCGACAGCCGCCGGCAGTGGCTGGATGCCGGCAGCGAAATGCCTGCGGACTGGCGCGCGCGCGTGCAATCGGGCGCCGCCACGGATCTCGCCGCATTCGCCGCACACGTGCATCCCGGCCATCTGCCGCATGCCGTGATCATCGACTGCAGCGCCAGCGACGCGCTGGCCGATGCCTACGCCGGCTGGCTGCAGGCCGGCATCCACGTGATCACGCCGAGCAAACGCGCCGCATCCGGGCCACTGGAACGCTGGCAGAGCATCCGCACCGCCGCCGCAAGCAGTGGTGCGCAGTTGCGCTACGAGGCCAGCGTCGGTGCCGGACTGCCGGTCATCCAGACTCTGCGCGACCTGATCGACACCGGCGACACGTTGCGCGCGATCGATGGCGTCCTCTCCGGCACGCTGTCTTGGCTGTTCAATCACTACGATGGCAGCCGGCCGTTTTCCGCGTTGCTGCGCGAAGCGCATGCGCGCGGCTACACCGAGCCCGATCCGCGCGATGACCTCGCCGGCATGGACGTGGCGCGCAAGCTGGTGATCCTGGCGCGCGAGGCCGGGCTGGCGTTGGACATCGAACAAGTCGCGGTGCAGAGCCTGGTGCCAGAAGCGCTGATGCGCATCGAGCGCGACAGGTTCATGGCGCGGCTCGATGAGCTCGACACCGACATGGCGGCGCGCCTCGCGCAAGCGCAGCGCCGTGGCACACGCCTGCGCTACCTGGCCACCTTGGATGCGCAGGGCACGGCCACGGTGGGACTGCGCGAGATCGCCGACACGCACGCCGCGGCACACCTGCGCGCCACCGACAATCTGCTGCAGTTCAGCACGCGCCGCTACTGCGACAATCCGCTGGTCGTGCAAGGCCCCGGCGCAGGACCGGAGGTGACCGCCGCCGGCGTGTTCGCCGATCTGCTGCGCGTCGCCGGCAATCTGCGGAGAAACCCATGAAGGCAGCGACTGCAATGAACACCTGGGCGCGCGCGCGCGCGCCGTGCAGCGTCGGCAACGTCGCCGCCGGCTTCGACCTGCTCGGCCACACCTTCGCCGGACCCGCCGACGAAGTGCTGGTGCGGCGCATGCCGACACCGGGCGTGCGCATCGGCGCGATCCACGGCAGTACCACCGAACTGCCGCGCGATGCCACGCGCAACACCGCCGGCGCCGCGCTGCTGACGCTGGGTACGGCGCTGGGCCTGGACTTTGGCTTCGAGATCGAGATCTTCAAGGGCATCGCCTACGCCGCCGGGCTGGGCGGATCGGCGGCCTCCAGCGTGGCCGCCGTGGTCGCTGCCAATGCATTGCTGCCCAATCCGCTGACGCGCGAACAGCTTTATCCTCACGCGATCAGCGGCGAAGCCGTGGCCAGCGGCGCGCGCCACGGTGACAACGTCGGCGCGATGCTGCTCGGCGGCCTGGTGCTGGCCAGCGCCGAGCGCCTGCTGCGCGTGCCGGTACCCACGGGCGTGCACTGCGCGGTGGTGCATCCGCATTGCGAACTGCAGACGCGCGCCGCACGCGCGGTGCTGGCCGTGCCGTATGCCTTGCACGAGTTCGTCGCGCAAAGCACGTACCTGGCACTGTTGCTGGCGGCGTGCTATCGCGGCGAGGTGCAACTGCTGCGCGAGGGCCTGCACGATGTGCTGGTCGAACCGCGCCGCGCCGCGCTGGTGCCAGGTTTCGCCAGTGTGCGCGCGGCGTTGCTGGATGCCGGCGCGCTGGGCGGCAGCCTGTCCGGCGCCGGGCCCAGCGTGTTCGCCTGGTGCGCGGACGCCGCTTCGGCGCATACGGTTCTGGCCGCGATGCGCGCCGCCTTCGCCGGCCACGGCATCGACAGCGACGGCTGGGTGGCGCCGGTCGACGGTCCGCGCGCGGAGGTCATCGCATGCGGTTCCTGAGCACGCGCGGCGGCGCGCCAGATGCCGATCTGGCGCAAGCGCTGGCGGCCGGCCTGGCGCCCGATGGCGGCCTGTACCTGCCCGCAACGCTGCCGCGCATCGATCTTGCGACACTGGCCGCCGCGTCCACACCGGCCACGGTCTGCACCGTGCTGTTGCGTCCGTTTTTCGCGGGCAGCGCGCTGGCAGCCGATCTGCCCACGCTGTGCGAGTCAGCCTTTGCGCAGCCGCTGCCGCTGCGTCGCTTGCATGGCGAGGCCGACTTTGTACTGGAGTTGTTCCACGGCCCCACCGCCGCCTTCAAGGACATCGGCGCACGCTTTCTGGCCGCGGCCCTGCAGCACCTGCGCACGCCCGCTGCGCAACCCCTGACCATCCTCGCGGCCACCTCTGGCGACACCGGCGCGGCGGTGGCGGCGGCGTTCCACCTGCGCCCCGGTTTCCGCGTGGTGATCCTGTATCCCGCGCACGGCGTGTCGCCGCGCCAGGCGCACCAGCTCGGCGCGTTCTCCAACAACGTGCTGGCCCTGCGCGTCGCCGGCACCTTCGACGACTGCCAGCGCATGGTGAAGGCCGCGCTGGCCGATCCGGAACTGCGTGCGCGAGCCGCGCTGGCCTCGGCCAACAGCATCAGCCTGGGGCGCTTGCTGCCGCAGGCCGGCTACTACGCATGGGCGGCGCTCGAGCACTGGCGCACGCACGCTCGCCCGCTCTCGTTCATCGTGCCCACCGGCAACCTGGGCAATGCCACCGCAGCGGCCCTCGCACGGCGCATGGGCCTGCCCATCGCGCGCATCGTGCTGGCCTGCAATGCCAACGACACCCTGCCGCGGTACTTCGCCGGTGCCACCTACCGGGCGCAGCGCAGCCGGCGCACGCTGGCCAACGCCATGGACGTGGGCGCACCCAGCAACTTCGAGCGCCTGCGCGCGCTGTATCCGGACGACGCCGCGCTGCGCGCGGACTTCGCGGCGTTCACGGTGGACGACGCGACCATCGCGGCCACGCTGCGTGCCGCGGAAGATCGCCACGGCCTGCAGCCCTGTCCGCATACCGCCACGGCGCTGCACGTGCTCGAGCAACTGCGCCTGCAGGGCGACGCGCGCGACTACGCGGTGGTGGCCACGGCGCACCCGGCCAAGTTTCCCGAAGTGGTCGAACCCGCCTTCGGCCATGGCGTCGACACGCCGCCGGCGCTGGCGGCGCTGCTGGCACGACCCAGCCACGCGCAGCCGCTTGCGGCCACCGACGCGGCCCTGCGCGCGGTGCTGCGCGCCGACTGAGTCGCATGCAATGGGCGCCGGCTGCGCCGATCATCCTTGGCCGGGGTGACGCACCTGCCCGTTGCCGCGCACCACGTAGCGCTCGATGGTCAGCGATTCGGCGCCCATCGGGCCGTAGGCGTGCAGGCGCGTGGTGGAAATGCCGATCTCGGCGCCCAGGCCCAGCTCGCCGCCGTCGTTGAAACGCGACGACGCGTTGACCATCACCGCGGCGCTGCGCGTGCCGCGCACGAAGCGTTCCGCCGCCTGCGCGTCGCCGGTGGCGATGACCTCGGTGTGGTCCGAGCCGTACTGCGCGATATGCGCCAATGCCGCGTCCAGGCCGTCGACCACGCGCACGGCAAGAATCAGGTCGAGGAACTCGGCGGCGTAGTCGTCGTCACTGGCGGGCCGCACCGCGTCCGACCACGCGCGCGTGCGCGCGCAGCCGCGCAGCTCCACGCCGCGCGCGGCCAGCGCGGCCAACGCCTGCGGCAGAAAACGCGGCGCGATGGCGGCGTCGACCAGCAGTGTCTCGATGGCATTGCACACGCCCGGGCGCGAGGTCTTGCCGTCGATCAACAGCTCCAGCGCCATCGCCGGATCGGCGCTTTGCTCCACGAACAGATGGCACACGCCCTTGTAGTGCTTGATCACCGGCACGCGCGCGTGCTCGGCGACGAAGCGGATCAGACCCTCGCCGCCGCGCGGGATGGCCAGATCGACCAGATCGCTGAACTGCAGCAGCTCGACCATGGCCTCGCGGCTGGGGTCCTGCACCAGCGTCACCGCTGCGGCCGGCAGACCCTGTGCCTGCAATGCCGCGCCCAGCACGCCGGCGATGGCGGCATTCGACTGCCGCGCCTCCGAACCGCCGCGCAGGATTGCCGCATTCCCCGCCTTGAGGCACAGCGCCGCGGCATCGGCGGTGACGTTGGGACGCGCCTCGTAGATCATCGCGATCACGCCCAGCGGGATGCGCACGCGCTCGACCACGAGACCGTTGGGGCGCGTCTCGCGCTGTGTGACCTTGCCGACCGGATCGGGCATCCCGGCCACCGCGCGCACCGCCGCGGCCATGGCAGCGACGCGCGCAGGATCGAGTTTCAGGCGATCGAGCAACGCGCCCTGCGGTCCTGCGGCTCGGGCCGCGTGCATGTCGCGCGCATTGGCCTCCAGAATGTCCGCGCTGCCGTCGGCCAAGGCGTCGGCCATGGCGACCAGCAAGGCATGCCGTGCATCGGCATCGAGCGCTGCAATGGCGATCGATGCCGCATGGCAGGCCTCGGCCTGCAGGCGCAGCGTGCTGCTCGATCCGCGGCTCATGCGTGCGTGTCTCCCCCGCGGTCGGCTTCGCGCACCGCGGCCAGATCGTCACGATGCACGATCTCCGCACCGCAGGTATAGCCCAGCAACGCTGCGATCTCGCGGCTGTGGTGGCCGGCCAGTCGCGCCACCTCGACCGCCGTGTACTGGCTGAGACCACGCGCCACGGGCCGGCCTTCGGCATCGACGATTTCCACCAGGTCGCCGCGATGGAACTCGCCGCGCGCGCCCAGCACTCCGCCAGGCAGCAACGAGGCACGCCCTGCGGCCAGCGCCTTGGCGGCGCCGGCATCGACACACACCTGCCCCGTACTCGGCGCGTGGCGCAGCCAGTACTTGCGCGCCTGCATGCGACTGGCCGGCGCCTGCACCAGCGTACCCTGCAGTTGTCCACGACCCAGCGCCTGCAACACGGCGGCGTCACGGCCACTGAACAAAGCGGTGGAAATGCCGGCGGCCGCGGCCTTGGCCGCAGCCTCCAGTTTGGTGCGCATGCCGCCGGTGCCGACGCTGCTGCCACTGTCGCCGGCCATGGCCATGACTGCGGGCGTGATTGCATCGATGCGAGCCAGTGGCTGCGCATGCGGGGCCTTGCGTGGGTCCGCGCTGTACAGCGCGTCGACATCCGAGGCGATCAGCAGCAGGTCGGCGTCGACCAGCGCAGCGACGATCGCGGCGAGATTGTCGTTGTCGCCCAGCTTGAGCTCGTCCACCGCCACGGTGTCGTTCTCGTTGACTACCGGCAGCACGTCCAGCGCCAGCAGGCCGCGCAGTGTGACGCGCGCGTTGAGATAACGGCGGCGATTGCGCAGATCGTCGTGGGTCAGCAGCACCTGCGCCACCGGGCGCGCGCTCAGCGATTGCCACAACGCGATCATCGGCGCCTGACCCAGCGCCGCCAGCGCCTGCCGCGCGGCGAGGTCGCCTGCGGCCGGCGCGTGTTCGCGCAGCAGCGCGCGACCTGCAGCCACCGCGCCGGACGAGACCAGCACCACCTGCCGTCCCGCGGCATGGCTGGCGGTCACGAAATCGGCCAAAGCCGCCGCATGACGCGGGGTCAGCCCACCACCATCGGCCGCCAGCAGGTTGCTGCCGACCTTCAGCACCGCGCGCCGCCACGCCGGCAGCGCCTGCGGCTGCAGTGGCGATGGCGTGCGCGTCGCGGCCATGATGCGGGCCTCAGGAAGCGAGCGCGTCGAGCCGGGCGCGCAACGCGTCGAGCCGCAGGTCGAGACCCGCGCCCGGCGATACCCGCTGCGCCAGACTGGCCTCCGGCGTGCGTCCCGATCCCGCATGGGTGGCTACGTTCGCCGCCGCGCGGTAAGCATCGCGGAACGGCACGCCGGCGGCGGCCTGCTCGATGGCCACGTCGGTGGCGTACATCGCCGGCTCGATGGCCGCGCGCATGGCGGCCTCGTTCCACTGCAGGCGCGCGAGCAGGTCCGGCAGCAGCGCCAGCGCCATCAGCCCATGGCGCACGCCGTGGTACAGCGAGCCCTTGGAGAACTGCAGATCGCGCTGGTAGCCCGATGGCAGCGACAGCAACTGCTCGATCTCGCAGCGCGCGGCGGCCACCGGCGCATAACTGGCGCGCAGCAATTCCACCACGTCCGGGTTGCGCTTGTTGGGCATGATCGAGCTGCCGGTGGTGTACTCCGCAGGCAAGACGACGAAGCCGAACTCGGCGGTGGTGAACAGCGACAGATCCCAGGCCAGGCGACGCAGGTCGAGCATGGCGCTGCCGAGGGCTTCCATCGCGGCCATCTCGAACTTGCCGCGCGAGAGCTGCGCGTACACCGGCGAGACCTGCATGCGCGCGAAACCCAGCGCCTGGGTCGTGTACGCGCGGTCCAGCGGCAGGTTGACGCCGTAGCCCGCGGCCGTGCCCAGCGGGTTGGCGTCGATCCACTCGCGTGTCTGCCGCGCGCGCAGCAGATTGTCGATGTAGCCTTCGGCGAAACCGGCGAACCACATCGCGGTCGAGGACACCACCGCGCGTTGCAGGTGGGTGTAGCCCGGCAGCGGCAACGCCGGCTGCGCCGCGCGGTCGAGACACACCGTGGCGATGGCGCGGCAATGCGCCTCCAGCTCGTCGAGCTTGTCCTTCAGCCACAGGCGCGTGGCCACCAGGATCTGGTCGTTGCGGCTGCGCCCGGTATGCACGCGGCGGCCGGCATCGCCCATGCGCTCGGTCAGGCGCGCCTCGATCGCGGAATGGCCGTCCTCGTAACGCGCGTCCAGCACGAAGGCGCCGCTTTCGAAATCCGTGGCCAGCACATCCAGCTCGCGCAACAGCGCAGCCGCATCGTCGCCACTGACCACGCCGATGTTGGCCAGCCCCTGCACGTGCGCCTTGCTGGCGGCGATGTCGTGCAGGAAGAACTCGCGATCGAGGATCACGTCGTCGCCGGCGGTGAACGCCATGATGCGCGCGTTGGTCGCGACGCCCGCCTTCTGCCACAAAAGATCGCTCATGGTGATTGCCTGCCTGTCTGATCCGCATCGAAAGGATGTTGCGCGGCCAGCGCCTGGAGCACGGCCTCCGCAGTGAGTTCGCGGCGCTCGCTGCTGGCGCGGTGTTTCAGTTCGACCGTGCCGGTTTCCAGCCCGCGCGGCCCCACGATCAGCTGCCACGGCAGACCGATCAGGTCCATCCGGGCGAACTTGGCGCCGGGGCGCTCGTCGGTATCGTCGTACAGCACTTCGGTGCCCGCTTGGGCCAACTGGTCCTTCAGCATCGCGCAGATAGCGTCGGTGCGCGCGTCGCCGACCTTGAGGTTGACCAGGCCCACGCGGTAAGGCGCCACCGCCTCGGGCCAGACGATGCCGTGCTCGTCATGGCTGGCTTCGATGATCGCGCCCAGCAGGCGCGACACGCCCACGCCGTAGCAACCGCCGTGGATCGGCCGCTCGGCGCCGTCCGGACCGGTCACGTGCGCCTTCATCGGCAGCGAATACTTGGTGCCGTAGTAGAAGATCTGGCCGACTTCGATGCCGCGCGCCAGCACGCGCTGCGCGTCCGGCACCTCGCGCTCGAAACGTGCCGCGTCGTGCACATCCCCGGTGGCCGCGTAGGGTGCGATCCACTGTGCGATCAGCGGCGATAGGTCGCCCGCGTAATCCACGTCCTCGCCCGGCACCGGCAACTGCAGCAGCGCCTTGTCGCAGTACACCGCCGACTCACCGGTCTGCGCCAGCACGATGAACTCGTGCGAGAGGTCGCCGCCAATCGGCCCGGTCTCGGCGCGCATCGGGATCGCGCGCAAGCCCATGCGCGCGAACATGCGCAGGTAGGCGACGAACATGCGCTGGTACGAGCGCCGCGCGGCTGCCTCGTCGAGGTCGAACGAATAGGCGTCCTTCATCAGGAACTCGCGGCCGCGCATCACGCCGAAGCGCGGGCGTTGCTCGTCGCGGAACTTCCACTGCACCTGGTACAGAGTCATCGGCAGGTTGCGCCAGGAATGCACGCAGGCACGGAAGATCTCCGCGACCATCTCCTCGTTGGTCGGCCCGTATAGCAGCTCGCGTTCATGACGGTCGCGGATGCGCAGCATCTCCGGGCCGTAGGCGTCGTAACGGCCGCTCTCGCGCCACAGTTCGGCCAGCTGCAGCGTGGGCATCAGCAGCTCGACCGCGCCGGCGCGGTCCATCTCCTCGCGCACGACGCGTTCGACGTTGCGCAGCACGCGCAACCCCAGCGGCAGCCAAGCATAGATGCCGGCGGCTTCCTGCCGAATCAGGCCGGCGCGCAGCATCAGCCGGTGCGAGGCAATCTGCGCCTCGGCAGGATTCTCCTTGAGGGTGGGCAATAGGTATTGCGAAAGACGCATGGCGGGAACTCCTGAAGGACGGGGCGAACGATGGTGAAGTTGGCGGAATGCCGCTTCACGGTCGTGCCGCGGCGTCCAACGGAATGCCCTCCAGTTCGGGGTGGCCCAGGGCGCGGTTGAGGTTTTGCAGCGCCTGCGTCGCCGCGCCCTTGAGCAGGTTGTCCAGCGTCACCACCAGCACCGCGCGACGACCGTCGTCGCCCAGTGCGAAGCCACCGATCTCGGCATGATGCCGGCCGGCGATGCGGCTGACCCAGGGCGGATCGTCCCGCACGCGCAGCAGCGGTTCGTGCGCATAGGCGTCACGGAACAGCGCGCGCAGCGCCGCGACGCCGTCCAGCGGCGACGCCAGCGGCGCGTGCACCGTCAGCGTGATGCCGCGAAAATACGCTGCGACGTGCGGCATGAACGCCACCGGCTGGCCAAGCCGGTGCGTGACCTCGCGCTCGTGCAGGTGCCCGGTCAGCTGGTAGGGCATGAGGTTGTCGCGCAGCTTGTCCGCATCGTTCTTGTCCGAGGGCGTGGTGCCGGCGCCAGAGTAGCCCGAGACGCCAAAGCAGGCCGGCATGCCGCCCAGCAGACCGCGCAGCGGCGCCAGTGCCAGCTGCATGGCGGTGGCGTAGCAACCGGGGTTGCTGATGCGGCGCTGGCCAGCATAGTGCGCGCGGGTCAACTCGGGCAGACCGTAATACCAGGCCTTGTCGAAACGGTAGTCGGCCGAGAGGTCGACGATCAGCGTGTCCGGCGCGGCGGTGTCGATCGCCTCCACGTAGGGCGCGGCCTTGCCGTTGGGCAGCGCCAGCACCACCACGTCGGCGCTTCTGGTCGCCACGGCGGCGGGATCGAGGCTTTCGTAGCGAAGCTCGCCTTCGTAAGTGTCGTTGTGGTCGCTGACGCGCTGGCCGTCCAGCTCGCGCGAGGAAACGAAGCCCAGACGCAGATGCGGGTGGGCGTGGACGAGGCGGATCAGCTCGGCGCCGGCATGGCCACGCGCGCCGACGATGCCGACGGTGTGCACGTGCTCGCTCACGATGCCGTCTCCGCGGGCGCATGGCGGTCGAGCCGCTCGCGCAGGTGGGCGCGCAGCGCCGGCCACTCGTGGTCGAGGATCGAGAACACCACCGAATCGCGCACGCTGCCGTCGCGATGGCGCATGTGGTTGCGCAGCACGCCGTCCTGTTTCGCGCCCAGCCGCGCGATGGCGGCGCGCGAGGCGTGGTTGAACCAGCTGGTGCGCAACTCCACGGCGATGCAGCCCAGTGTGCCGAAGGCGTGCTCGAGCAACAGCAACTTGGCTTCGGTGTTGAGACCGGTGCGCTGCACGCGCTGCGCGTACCAGGTGTAGCCGATGCTGAGCCGCGGCACGCCCGGCGCAAGGTCGTAATAACGCGTGCTGCCGACGATGCTGCCGCCGGCATCGCACACCACGAAGGGCAGCGCGCGGCCGGCGGCCTGCTCGGCCAGCGCGGTGGCAACGTAGGCCTGCACGCCCGCGGGATCCGGCACGCTGCTGTAGAACGACTGCCACAGCGCGCCATCCTGCACGGCGCTGGCCAACGCGGATGCATGCGCGGCAGCCAGCGGCTGCAGGCGCACGTGTGTTCCGGCCAGTGTCGGTACCTGCTGCCAGCGTGCGCTCGTGGTGATCGGCATGGCCTCAATCCGCCAACGTGGCCGGACGCTGCGCGCAGTGCGCCACGCAACGTTCGATGGTGGCAAAGTCGTGGATGCCGTACCAGAACACCTTCCAGCGCGGCTGTTTATAGCTGCCGTCGGACTCGGCGTAATAGAACGGATTGACCGGATTGCCGTGGCGCGAGCGCCAGAACAGGCGCGGATGCCCGGCGCGCATCACCTGCCAGATGGCGCGGCCCAGGCCCTCGCCCTGCGCGGCATCGAGCACGGCGAACTTGTCGAGGTAGGTCATCTCGCCCTCGCGGGTGAGGATCATCGCGGCGCGGTAGTTCTCGCTCACGTAGACACAAACCGGCTGCACGCGCTCAAAGTAATCCGGCACCAGCACGCGGCCGAAGCTGGACTCGATCAGCGTGCGCAGCCGCGCGCGGTCCACGCCGTTCCAGTCATCGAAACGCAGCACCTTCTCGCCGCGCCGCACGAGCGTGCCGGAGCCCTTGTGCGTGAACAGCTCCTTGGCCAGTTCGGCCGGACGCGTGATCGACACCGACGAGGTCAGCGGCAGCGCATTGAGCAGGTCGGCGATCTGCTCGATCTTGACGCGCATGCCGCCGTTGATCCACGGCTGACGCAGCAACGGCTCGTAATCGGTGGACAGGTTGATCGAGTCGATCACCTTGCCGTGGTCGTCCAGCAACCCGCCGGTGCCGGTGAGGAAGATGATCTTGTAGGGCTGCAGCGCGCGCACCAGCTCGTTGGCGGCGAAATCGGCATTGACGTTGAGGATCTGGCCCTCGTCGGTCTCGCCCAGGCTGGCCAGCACCGGGATCGAGCCGGCGCGCAGGCTGGCCTCGATCGGCGCCAGGTCCACGCGCTCGACCTTGCCGACCATGCCGTAGCGTTCGCGATCCAGATAGCGCGCGCTGAATACGCCGGACAGCACCGAGGTGGCGCGCGTATCCATCGCTTGCAACGCCTCGACCAGGCGCAGGTTCTGCTGCTGGAACACGCGCCGCACGATGCCCAGCGCCGGCGCGCTGGTCACGCGCAGGCCATCGATCGTCTGCTTCTCGATGCCGGCGGCGGCGAGTTCCTCATCGAGCTGCGGACCGGCGCCGTGCAGCACGATCGGCGTCAGTCCGACCTGCTGCAGGAAACCCAGCGAGGACGCCAGCTCGGGCAACTCGTCGCGCAGGATCGCACCGCCGACCTTGACCACGGCAAAGCGCTTGGCATCCAGCTCCGAGAAGCGCTTGAGGTATTGCTGGATCTCGCGCGCGCTGGCCATGCTCGAGAGCAGGCGCACGATGGTCTGGCGCAGGTTCTTGTGGGCGTCCACTCAGGCGAGCCCCCGATCGATGATGGCATGCACGCGCGCGGCGTAACCCGCAAGCTGATCCAGCGCCACCCATTCATCGGCGCTGTGCGCCTGGGCGATGTCGCCGGGGCCGAACACGAAGCTGGTGCAGCCCGCCTGCGAGAACAGCGCGGCCTCGGTCCAGAAGTCCACCGCGTTGCCCACCGGCAGACCCAGTTCGTCGGCCAGATCGCGCGCGGCCAGGCGCCGCGCCTCGGCCTCGGCGATGTCACCCGCGGGCAGTGATGGGCCACGGAAGGTTTCCTCGAAGTGCGCGGGCGCGGGATCGGCCAGCGCCTGCAACTGCGCGAGGACGGCATCGGTATCCATCGAAGGCAGCGGGCGCAACCCGCAGCGCAGCTCGCAACCGGGTGCGATCACGTTGGCCTTGATGCCGCCTTCGATGCGGCCGATGTTGAAGCGCAGCCCGGTGAGCCCGGCGAAACGCTGGTGCGCTTGCGTGTCCACCCAGTCCAGCGCGCGCGCGCCCCAGCGCAAGGCTTGGTGCACGGCGCTGCTGGAGGCCTGCTGCACGGCCGACGCATGACCCGCCACGCCGGCGAAACGCAGCAGCACCGAACTGATGCCGCGATGCGCCAGCACCACCTCGCCGTGCGTGGGCTCGGCGACGATCACGGCATTGAAAGTAGGAATTCGGGACACTAGACCCTGGACTCGGGCAGGCGAATGCGCACGCAGGAACGCCGGCACGCAGCGCGCATCGTTGGCTTCTTCGTCGCTGGTGAACAGGAACGCGCAGGCGCCGTCGCTGTGTGTCGCCGCGGCCACCAGCGCCGCCGCCGCGCCCTTGATGTCGCAGGCACCCAGGCCGATGGCGCGGTCTGCGGTCACACGCAGCGCGAAGGGACTGGCGCTCCACTGCGGCGCATCGGGCACCGTGTCCAGATGCACGTTGAACAACAGCCGCGGCGTGCCGCGCACCGCCAACAGACTCACGGCGCCGGCGCCGTGATCGGTCAGCGTGCAGGCGAAGCCGGGCAGTTGCTGCTGCAGATACGCGAAGATGCCGCCGCCGTCGATGGCGCGCGGCGGATTGCGCGTGTCGCAAGCGACCAGCGCGCGCAGATGCGCGAGCACTTCGTCGAGCAGTGCAGGGTCGCACCTCATCAACGATTCACCTCGGCCCACAGCGTGGAGCTCATGCCGAACAGCTTGATGAAGCCCTCGGCTTCGGCCACGCCCCAGTCGGCCGACTGCGCGTAGGTGGCGCCCTTGGCGTTGAGGATGTGCGGCGAGCGCACCGCCACCGCCTGCACGCCGCCGCCGTGGGTTTCCAGCACGACCTCGCCGTTGACCATGCGCTGGCTGCTGGCCAGGAACGCCTCCAGGTCGGTTTTCAGCGGATCGTGGAAGAAGCCCTCGTACACCAGTTCCACCCATTTGCGTGCCAGCTCCGGCTTGAAGCGGTTCTGCGCCTTGCTCAGCACGGCTTCCTCCAGCGCGCGGTGCGCGGCGAGCAGCGCGATCAGGCCCGGCGCCTCGAACACGATGCGGCCCTTGAGGCCGATGGTGGTGTCGCCGGTGTACACGCCACGGCCCACGCCATAGGCCGCGAACAGTGTGTTGAGCCGCGCCAGCAGCTGCTGGCCCGGCATGGCCTCGCCGTCCAGCGCCAGGGCCTCGCCGTGCGCGAAGCGCAGCGTCGCGCGCAGCGGCGTGGCCGGCCATTCGGCGCGCGGCGCGCACCAGCCGCGCGCCTCGGCGCCCGGTGCTTCCCAGCGGTCGATCTCGGCGCCGGACATGGTCAGGCCGAGCAGGTTCTCGTTGATGGTGTACTGCTTTTGTTTGGCGCGCACGCCGAAACCGCGCTGTTCGAGATAGGCCTGCTCGTACGCGCGCGTCTGCGTGTGCTCTTTCTGGATCTCGCGGATCGGCGCGACGATGGCCAGATCGGACAGCGCCTTGGCGGTGAGATCAAACCGCACCTGGTCGTTGCCCATGCCGGTGCAGCCGTGGGCGATGGCGCGCGCATTCAATTCGCGCGCGCGGCGGATGCTGGCGGCGACGATCAGGTAACGATCGGATACCAGCAGCGGGTACTGGCCCTGGTACGCCTCGCCGGCCCACACGAAGGGCTTGACGAAGCCTTCCCAGAGCGCCGGCCCACCATCCACGGTGACGTGGCTGGCCACGCCCAACTCGTGCGCGCGCGCCTCGATGGTGGCGCGCTCGGCGGCATCGACACCGCCGGTGTCGGCGAACACGGTATGCACGGCCCAACCCTGCTCGCGCAGGTAGGGCACGCAGAAACTGGTGTCGAGGCCACCGGAAAAAGCGAGGACGATGTCTTGGCTCATGGCTTGCAAATCCTGATCGGGAAAGATGTCAGTCGGAGGAAACGACGATGCGCGGCTCGCAGCGCACCGGAAAATTCACGGAGTTGGCGATGAAGCAGGCGTGGTGCGCGGTCTCGTGCGCAGTTTCAGCCTTCACCGGATCACTGCTGGCGCTGATCGTCACCACGGGGCGCAGCACCACCTCGGTGAAATGGCCGCCGTCGCCTTCGGTGACCATCGTGCCTTCGGCGGCATCGGTGTATGCCATCACCACGACGCCCGCCACGGCGGCCATGTGCAGATATGACAGCATGTGGCAGGCGGACAGCGCGGCCACCAGCAGGTCCTCGGGATTGTGCCGGGTGGCGTCGCCGCGAAAGACGGGATCGGCGGAACCGGCCAGCGCCGGCTTGCCGGGAACGCGGATCACGTGGTCGCGGCTGTAGTTGCGATAGCCGTCCGTACCGCCGCCGGGATTGCCGGTCCATTCCACCTCGACGCGATAGTGATGCCGCTGGTTCACGCGTTCGCTGCCTCGTGCCGGGTCATCCAGGCGGCCAGTTCCGCGTCGCCGGCGGCATTGCGCTGGCGCAGCCCGTGAATCACGCCCAGGCGATTGGCTTCAGGATGGTTCTGGCTCAGCTTGAACTTGCCTTCGATGCGCTCGATCGAGACTTCGAGGCCGACGATCGCGCGCAACGACTTCTCGATGTGGTCGTCCGGCGCATCGCCGATCTTCCACGGCCGCGGCTGGCCCGCTTCATGGCGATCGGTCAAGGTTTCCAGCAGGCGACGCAGCCAGGTCGCGTCATCGATCACGCGCAGGCGGCCGCGCACCTCGACCACGGCGTAATTCCAGGTCGGCACCTCACGCCCACTGACGTGCTTGCTCGGGTACCAGTTGGGGCTCACGTAGCCTTGCGGGCCTTGGAACAGCAGCAGCACCTCGGCACCGTCGGCTTGCGCCAGTTCGTTGCCGCGCGCGACATGGCCCGACAATCGTTGCGTGCCATCCAGCTCGAACGGCACCCAGTTGGCCACGATCCCGCCCGCGCCACCCAGCAACACCGTCGCCAACGGGTAGGCGCGCAGCAAGGCATCGAGCACGTCGCGTCGATTCTCGGCAAATGCTTTCGGCAGATACATCACGGCGCTCCGTTCAGTGCTGCGCGACCAACGTCGCCATCACCGCTTTCTGTACGTGCAGGCGGTTCTCGGCTTCGTCGATGGCCATGCAATACGGCGCGTCCATGACCGCGTCGGTGGCCTTGACGTTGCGCCGCAGCGGCAGGCAGTGGCTGAACAGGCCGTGGTCGGTGAGCGCCATCTTGGCCTCATCGACGATGAAGTGCTTGCTGGCTTCGCGGATCGGCTTTTCCTGCTCCCAGCGGCCGAAATACGGCAGCGCGCCCCAGCTCTTGGCATACACCACCTGCGCGCCGCGGTAGGCGGATTCGATGTCGTGCGACACCTGCAGCGCACCGCCGTTCGCGGCGGCATTCTGGCGCGCGGCCTCCATGTAACGTTCATCCAGCACGTACTCGGGCGTGGGGCACAGCAGGGTCACGTCCATGCCCATGCGCGTGGCGATCAACAGCGCCGAGTTGGCCACGGCGGTGTTCAGCGCCCTGGGGTGATAAGTCCAGGTGAGCACGTACTTGCGCCCGCGCAGTTCGCCCAGGCGCTCGCGCATGGCCATGGCATGCGCCAGTTCCTGGCAGGGATGCGTGATCGTCTCGAGGTTGATCACCGGCACCGTGGCGTACCTGGCGAAGCCCTGCAGCACGCGATCCTGACGATCCAGGTTCCAATCCTGAAACTTCGGGAACGCGCGCACGCCGATCAGGTCCACGTAGCGGCTGAGCACGCGCGCGACCTCGGCGATGTGCTCCTCGGCCTCGCCGTCCATCACCGTGCCGACGTCGAACTCGATCGGCCAGGCGTCGCGCCCGGGACTGAGCACGATGGCGAGCCCGCCCAGTTGCTGCGCGCCCAGCTCGAAGCTGGTGCGGGTACGCATCGAGTTGTTGAAAAACAGCAGCGCGATCGACTTGCCGCGCAGCGCGTGGCCCAGGCGTTCGCGCTTGAAGGCCGCGGCCTGCACCAGCAGGTCATCGAGTTCCTCGCGGCTCCAGTCCTGGGTGCTCAGAAAATGGCGCAGGCTCATGGTGATCTCTCATGGGTGCCGATGCGATCGGCAGGCAGTCGGGCGGTGTGGATTGCGGATGCGGCATCGTGCCGGATTCTGCAGACTGAAACGCAAAAGCCCGGCGCGGGGCCGGGCTTGATGCTGCTTGCGTCGTGGGGCAACGCGGGCACTAGCCGGCCGGAGGTGGGGATTCCGGTCGACGCGCACGCGAGGTCATGCCAGCCGCCATGCGGGCGCTGCTCAGGACATCGGCGGTACGTGCGTGCAGGGACATGGGATGCGGTTTGTGGTGGCGACCCGGCGGATCATGGCACGGCGCGATTGTGCCCCGCAACACGCGCGTGCGGCGCGCGTGTTGCCCGCACTCACTCGGCAGGATTGATGCTGACGCGGATACGCAGGCGATCGCCCGGATCGTAGTTCAGACGCGAGACGTACACATCGCCGTGGTAGCGGTACTCGACGTTGTAGCCGGCGATGCGGCGCTGCTCGGACACGCGCTCGCCGACCTGCTCGCACTGGGTCTGATCGACCACACGGTTGCCCGAACTGGCGTTGTTGCCGACCAGACCGCCGACCACCGCGCCACCGATGGTGGCCGCGGTATTGCCGCGTCCCTGCCCGACCTGATGGCCCAGCGCGCCGCCGATGACGGCACCCAGCAAGGTGCCGGCCGTGCTGCCGCCGCCCCGCTCCACCACTTGCTGCTGGTAGCAGCGCTGTTGCGGGTAGCTGCTTTGCACCACGTCGTAAACCGGATCGACGCGCAACACGTCGGCCCAGGCGTAGTGCACATTGCCACGCTCGGGCGGCGGTGTGTCGCGGTAATAGCCACCATCCTGGGCGAAAGCCGTGGTCGCCAACAGACTGACCAGAAGAACCGGAAGCATTGATTTGCGCATGACAACCTCGCTCGGGGCATCGGGCCACTGCTGCGGCCTCTATACGCGGATTTAAGCAAAACGCGGCTGAATCGCAGCCTAAAGGAATGCGGCTGATAGACTCGAAGACCCCGGACTTTTACCTGTTCCATGGCCTTGCATCTGCACAACAGCCTCACCCGGCGCAGCGAACCGTTCACTCCGCTCGATCCGGGCCGGGTGACGATGTACCTGTGCGGGCCCACCGTTTACAGCTACGTGCACATCGGCAATGCGCGCCCGGCGGTGGTGTTCGACCTGCTGGCGCGACTGCTGCGCCGCGAGTACGGGCGCGGACACGTGATCTACGCGCGCAACATCACCGATGTCGACGACAAGATCAACGCCGCCGCGCAGGCCGCCGGCGTGCCCATCGCCACCATCAGCGCGCGCTACGCCGATGCCTGGCGCGAGGACATCGCGCGCCTCGGCGTGGCGGCGCCGGATGTGGAGCCCTGTGCCACGGCGCATATCGCACCGATCCTCGCCATGTGCCAGCGCCTGATCGACAGCGGCCACGCCTACGCCGCCGCGGGCCATGTATTGTTCAACGTGGACAGCTTCGCCGACTACGGCAAGCTGTCCGGCCGCAGCATCGACGAGATGATCGCCGGCGCGCGCGTCGAGGTGGCGCCGTACAAGCGCAACCCCGCCGATTTCGTGCTGTGGAAGCCGTCCACGCCCGAACTGCCGGGCTGGGAAAGCCCCTGGGGCCGTGGCCGTCCGGGCTGGCACATCGAATGCTCGGCGATGGCCGAGGCGCACCTGGGCGAGACCATCGACATCCATGCCGGCGGCATCGACCTGCAGTTTCCGCACCACGAGAACGAGATCGCGCAAAGCACCTGCGCGCATCCCGACCCGGAGCATCCCGGCAAAGGCAAGCCCTTGGCGCGCTACTGGCTGCACAACGGCATGCTCACCCTCGACGGGCGCAAGATGTCCAAGTCCCTGGGCAACGTGCTGGTGCTGCACGAACTGCTGGAAAAGCATCCACCCGAGGTCCTGCGCTTCGTGCTGCTCAAGGCGCATTACCGGCAGCCGCTGGACTGGTCCGACGCCGCCGTGCAGCAGGCGCGCGCCACGCTGGATGGCTGGTATGGCGTGCTGCGCGATCTTGGAGATGTGGACGCAGCCGAGATCGGCGATGCCGACGCGCTGTGGACGGATCACGACGGGCTTGCCCGCCTCTACGCCGCGCTGTGCGACGACCTCAACACGCCCGAGGCATTCGTCGCCATGGCGAACCTCGTCAGCAACGCACGTTGGGCCGTCTCCGCCACGACCGAACACCGACGCGCGGCGAAAGCTCCGCTGCTCGCTGCCGGCCGTCTGCTGGGCTTCCTGCAGCAGGATCCGGAAGCCTGGTTCAAGCAATCCGCGCCGGGCAACGCGCTGGATACGACGCGCATCGAGGCGCTGATCGCGCAACGCGACGCCGCGCGCGCCACGCGCGACTTCGCCCGTGCCGACGCCGTGCGCGGCGAGCTGGCCGCGCTCGGCATCGCCATCGAGGATGGCCCGCACGGCACGCGCTGGAAGGTCGCCACACCATGAACGCATGGCCACAAGCCACCCCGCAAGAACCCAGCGCCGCTGCCGCCGCGCAGGCCATCGTCGAGGAGTTCGCCCTGTTCAGCGACTGGTCCGAGCGTTACCAGTATCTGATCGACCTGGGCAAGAAACTGCCGGATCTGCCAAACGCGCTGAAGACCGAGGAACACCGCGTGCACGGCTGCCAGTCGCTGGTCTGGATGCTGAGCGAAGGCGACGCGGCGCAGCTGGACATTCGCGCGATCAGCGATTCGGCCATCGTCTCCGGCCTGATCGCACTGCTGCTGCGCGTGTATTCCGGGCGCAGCGCACGCGAGATCATCGACACCGAGCCCAGCTTCATCCGCGACATCGGCCTGGCCAAGGCGCTGTCGCCGACCCGCGCCAACGGTCTGGCGGCGATGCTCGCGCGCATCCGCGAAAACGCCGCCGCGCAATTGCAGACGCACTGAGAGGCTGTGAATTTTTCAGCCTCTCAGCCCGGCCATGGATGGCCGGACGCGAAGCGGTCACGCACGTGGCTGATTCGCGCAGGCGCGTACGGACCTGTGCCGGACGCGCCGATGAAAAATTCCGCGTCGTGCGGAATTTTTCATCGGCTCTGAGCGCAACTCACGCCGGTCCCGTGCCCCGGGCGGCCCGTCATCCCCGCGCGAGTTGGCCCGATAGGGGTCGGGAAGGCTCATCACCTCCCCGCCCTCCGAACCGTGCGTGCGGTTCTCCCGCACACGGCTCTCCAGTGGGTGGTTGCTTCATCGAGATCGGCACGCCAAGGCATGGGCTTGGGTTAACGTGAAAAGCCCCTGCTGAGCGAAGTAGCTATTGGGCCAGCGCTGATGGTCCTCGCGGGTGTGACCGTGCCCACGCCGACCCTCGTATGCACGAAGGATAGAGCGCAGACGCCGGCGGATAAACCCGTCGAGCTTGCTGAAAGTGATCCGGTGGGCATGCCTGAAGTACTGGTACCAGCCCCGCAGCATCGGGTTGATCTGGCTGATGATGCTCGCCAGCGAACGCCCCTTGGTACGCGGCGTGTGCTGTCGAATTTTGTCCAGCATCGCGTTCCAGCTCTTCGTGCGTACCCGGCGTTGACCGGCCTCGAACCGATAGCCCAGAAACTCGAACCCGCGGCCTACCTGTCGGCAGTCGCCGACGTGGGTCTTGTCCGGGTGCAAGGTCAGCTCGTGGGCGTCCACCCACGTGCCAATCTCGGCCAGCGCACGTTGCGCCTCATCCGCGGTCTGACACAGCACCACGAAGTCATCGGCATAACGCACCATCCGATAGCCGCCTGCGGCCATCGTCTCGTCGAGCCCATGCAGGTAGATATTGGACAACAGCGGACTGATCACCGCACCCTGCGGCGTACCGCCCGTGGGGATCCAGCGTTCCAGTCCCGCCATCACTTCCTGCTTGAGCCACGATTCCAGCAAGCGCAGTACGCGGCCATCCGCGATCTGCTCGCGCACCCGCGCCATCAGACCGGCGTGCGGAATGCTGTCAAAGTAGCCGGCAAGGTCGGCATCCACCACATGGCAATACCCCGCCCGCAGCAGTGCATCCACCTCCCGCAGCGCACGCTTGGCACCGCGGCCGGGCCGAAACCCGTAGCTGTGTGCGCAAAAGAGCGACTCGAAGATCGGCTCAATCACCAGCCGTACCGCCGTTTGCACCACGCGATCCTTCACCGTCGGTATCCCCAGTGGACGGGTTTGGCCCCGCCCTTTGGGAATCTCGACCCGCCTGATCGCTTGGGGCCGGTACGTGTCACTGCGCAGCGCCCTCGCCAGCTCGTCGAGGTAGCGCTCGGCATGGGCCGCGAACGCGTCCACACTTTGACGATCCACCCCGGCCGCTCCGCAATTGCGCACCACCCGTCCCCACGCCGCTTGCAGCGTCGCCGGACGCATCACCTTGTCCATCAGGCTGAACCATTTTCCTCCCTTCACGCCGTTGTCCAGCGCTGCCAACATTCGGTCCGTCCATACCGAGGCTTCCACCCAACTCCAATCGCGAGTCTGGGTATCTTCATCGTGCTTAGCCGTTACCGGCACTTGCGATGAGTTTGCGTGCATCGTTCTCAACCTCCCGAATCCACCTTCCTGCCTCCCTTCCCTCCACGCGGTTTTGCTAGCCGCGCTTCGCGGACCTCAACTCAAGATCCTGCGGTACTACGAAGGCTCTGACTCCCGCACCCGTTCACATCGGGCGCGGGTCTCCCCGCTTACTGCATCGCACCTTCCCAATGTTCCGTCCCCAACCACACGGTGTGCCCGATCATCGCTTTGACAGCCACCTCAGCGTGATCGGTGAGTTCCAGGCTTCGCCATGAATGAGCAGGCTCGCCGCAACACCCCGCCGAAACGGGTTCGCTTTACTACGGACCATCAGTTCGCTTCCGGTTGCTCTCCACCCCGCCTCTCAGCGACGCAGTTACCTTCAACTACAGGGCCTGTGGCTTGCCCCGACGCGGATTTGCACCGCGCTGATACGATGCCCTCACGGGCGCACTCATCCCCGCGCAGGCGGGGAACGCTCACGGCGTGCTGACGGAATCGCAAAGCAGCAACCTGCGCACGCATGCCATCATGCACCGCCTGCATCGAGGAGCGCCCATGTCCAGCCCGCCGCCAGAAAAGCCGCTGCTGCCCGAACGCTGGTGGGCGCCGCTGGGCCTGCTCGCGGTATTGCTGGTCACGCTGTGGGCCTACTGGCCTGGCCTCAAGGGGCCGTTCCTGTTCGATGATTTCGGCACCCTGCCCGCGCTCGGCGAATTCGGCCCGGTGCATACCTGGCCGATCTTCTGGCGCTACCTCACCTCCGGTGGCGGCGATCCCACCGGACGGCCGCTCGCCCTGCTGAGTTTCCTGATCGACGCGCGCAACTGGCCGGCCGCGCCGTGGCCATTCAAGTTCACCAACCTGCTGCTGCAACTGATCAACGGCACGCTGCTGGCGGCGCTGCTGTGGCGTCTCGGCCGCGTGCTCGAGCCGCAGGGCACGCGCGCGGCACGCGCCGCGGTGCTGGGCGCGGCGCTATGGCTGCTGTCGCCGCTGTTCGTATCGGCGACGCTGTACGTGGTGCAGCGCGAAGCCATGCTGGCGGCGTTTTTCGTGCTGCTGGGCCTGCTCGCCTACACGCGCGGGCGGCGCCTGATGCTGGCCGGGCACAGCAGGCGCGGCATCGCCTGGGCGCTGCTCGGGCTGGTCGGCTGCACGTTCCTGGCGACGTTCTCCAAGGCCAACGGCGCATTGCTGCCGGCACTGGCGCTGGTGCTGGAAGCCACGATCTACACGCGCGCGCCGCTGGCCACCGCGCAGCGGCGCAACTGGCGCGTGATGCTGTGGATTTTCGCCGCGCTGCCGGCACTGCTGCTGCTGGCATATTTTCTGTGGACCGGCGTGCAGGGCACGCTCCACCACCCCGAGGTGCGCCGCTGGACCGAGCCGCAGCGCCTGCTCACCGAGCCGCGCGTGCTGTGGGATTACCTCAAGCTGCTGTGGCTGCCGCGGCCGTTCACCAGCGGGCTGTTCAACGACGCGTTCGTGGTCTCGCGCAGCCTGTGGCATCCGGCCGACACGCTGCCGGCGCTGCTCGGCATCATCGCGCTGATCGTGCTCGGCTGGCGCTGGCGCATCGCGCATCCGTTGCTGGCGCTGGCGATCCTGTTCTACTTCACCGGCATGGCCATGGAATCGACCACGATTCCGCTGGAGCTGTACTTCGAGCACCGCAATTACCTGCCGGCACTGCCGATGTTCTGGCCGCTGGCGTGGTGGCTCAGCGATCTGCGCCGCCTGCGCGGCTTCAAGGCCACGCTCAGCCTGGCGCTGCCGATACTGCTGGCGTTGATGACCCTGCAGCGCGCCACGCTGTGGGGCCACGCCGACCAGCAGGCCATGCTGTGGGCGCAGATCAACCCGCACTCGGCGCGCGCGCAGGCCTACGCCGCGCAGTTCGAGGCCGGCAATGGCCAGCCGCTGGATGCCGAGCGCCGCCTGCAGCCGCTGCTGGCGGCGCATCCCGACCAGGTGCAACTCGCCTTCAACCTGCTCAACGTGCAGTGTCAACTGGGCGGCGTGACGCCGGCCGCCGCCGCCAGCGCGCGCACCGCGATGGCCACCATGCGCAACCCCGGCACGCTGCTGACCAGCTGGTTCGGTCGCGCGCTGGGCGTGGCGCGAGCCGGGCACTGCCCGGGATTCGATCTGCCCTTGCTGCAAAGCCTGGTCGATGCGGGCCTGGGCAATGCGCGGCTGCGCAGCAACGCGGGGCGCCAGCAGGACCTTTATTACGTGGACGGGCAGATCGCGCTGGCACGCGCTGACGTCGCCACGGCGCAAGCCGATTTCGAGCACGCGCTGAGCCTCGATGTGCGTCCCGGCTTCGCCGCCGAAGTCGCCGCGCAACTGGGCTCGGCGGGCCATCCACGCCACGCGCTGGCGCTGCTCGATCGCTACCAGCGGATCGCCGCGCAGCAGCCGGCGCCAGGCCTCGGCATGGGCATGATCCACGCCTGGGTGCTGCGCGAGCAGGACTACTGGCCACGCGAACTCGGGCATCTGCGTGCGACGCTTGCAGCCGCTGCCGCCGCGAGGCCCGCTGTCCCTGCGCATGCAACGCAATGAGATTCATCGATCGAGCCGTCGGGACGTTCCGGCGCATCCTCACCGCGCGAGTCGGCCCGTCATCTGCGCGCTCCCACGGCTCGGCATCCCCGGTACTTCCAATAGTCGTTTGATGCGGGGGCTGCCCTCCACCCAAAGCGACGCCATGGGTGTTGGCTGGTTGAGTGCGCAGCTACGCGGCAGGTGGCGACCACGTCTTGGGTGTGCGCCGCGAAGCGCGCCTGGCGGCGATACCAGCCAGCGCGCGCCCGGCGCGATCAGTGCAGGTACTGCGTCATCCAGTCCACCCAGCGCCGGTACACGTCGGTGGCCTGCACGATGTCCTCGGGGAAATGGGTGTCCACCGGGTAGGCGTAGAAGCGCACGCTGACGCCGTTGTCGCGCAGCGCGTGATACCACTCGTAGCTGTTGACCAGCGGCACGTTGCCATCGCCGACATCGCCCATGATCAGGGTCGGCGCCTTGACGTTCTGCGCATATGCGATCGGCGATTGCGCGCGCCAGATGTCGTGGTACTTCGCCACCCAGGGTGAGCCGCCGAAGAAATAGGTATCGCCCGTCTGGTAGTACGAGATGGTGTAGTCCATGACCCAGTCGGTGAGCGCGGCGCCAGCCACCGCCGCCTTCCACACGTCGTAGTGGCCGCTGAGCCAGGCGGTCATGTAGCCGCCGTAGCTCCAGCCGCTGACGCCGATGCGGTTCGTGTCGACGATGCCCAGCTTTTCCACCGCCGCCAGGCCCGCCATCACGTCCCGGCCCGGGCCCGCGCCGGTGTCGCGGAAGATCGCATGCTGGTAGGCATCGCCCAGGTTGGTGCTGCCGCGGTAGTTGGGCTCGAACACCAGAAAGCCCGCGGCCGACAGCAACTGCGTCAACGGCGAGAACACCACCGTGCTGGCACCCTCCGGCCCACCGTGGATCACCAGCACCAGCGGATAGCGCTGGCCCGCCGCGTAGTGCACCGGATACACCAGCACGCCGTCCTCGTGGAAGCCATCCGGGCCGTTCCAGGCGATGCTTTGCGTACGGCCCAGCAGGCGCTGACCGACGAAGGCGTTGAGGTCGGTCAGGCGCCGCGGCGGCGCGCCGGCGTGGCGCAGCACGTACAGCTCGTCGGGATGCGTGGACGTGCTGCCGATGAAGGCGATGGCGCCGTCACGCGCCACGCTGGGCTGGTCCTCGACGTTGACTTCGCCCAGGTCCAGCACGCGCGCCTGGCCGTGCAGCGGCTGCAGCCACAGCACCGAGCGCGTGCCCAGCTCGCCGCTCAACAGCAGGCTGCGGCCATCCGGCATCCAGGCGTAGGTGTCGATGTTGCGCGCGAGGTCCGCGCTGACGTCGCGGTCGTGGCCGGCCTCGCCCACGTACACCGCGTTGCCGTTGTTCTCGTCGCCATTGCGCGGACGCAGATAGGCATAGCGCGCGGAGCTGCCCGGCGCGTACCGCACCGTCATCGCGCCCTGCTGGTCAGACAACGTGTGCGGCCCACCGCCGCTGGCGTCGACCACATCGACGACGGAATGGAACGATGGCCCCCAGTACGGGCCGGGATAGCGGATGAAGGCGATCTGCTTGCCGTCCGCGCTCCACGCCGGATACGGCGTGCCTTGCCGGTCGGTCTGCAGGCTGTAGCGGCCTTCGGTCAGGCGCGTGGCCGTGCCGCCGCTGCTGGCCACCACCCACAGGTGCGATGGCGCCAGGGCATTGCGCAATTCAAAGTTGCCGTCGGTCACCTCGAAGGCGCCGTCATGTTGCGCCAGCGCCTTGGCGTTGGCAGGGGCGTCCGCGGTGATGTAAGCGATGCGCGCGTCGTGCGGGCTCCAGGCAAATCCCTCCACGCCGCGCGGCGCCTGCGTGATCTGTTGCGGGTCACCACCCTCCATGGACATCACGAAGATCTGCGGCATCGGCTTGGCGTCCTTGCCGGCCGCCGGCGCATCCGCTGCTGTGCCTGACACCGATGACGCGGCCGGCGCCGGCGCTTCGGCGAGGAAGGCCAGCCGCGTGCCAGCGTGCGACCACTGCAGCGCCGCGATGCCCTTGCGCTGCCAGGTCAGCACCCGCGTCTTGCCGCTGGCCACGTCGACCAGCTCGATGCGCGGCTCGTTTTTGTCGGTCTTCCAGTCGGCGCGCGTGACGATCAGCGCGATGTGCCTGCCATCCGGCGCGATCCGCGGCTGGCTCAGGCGCACCAGGTCACGCACGTCGGCAAGCTGGAAGGCCAGCCTGGTCGCCGTCCCGGTCGCGTGCGCGGGCACGCCTGCAGCCAACGCCAGACCAAGCAACGACCATGCACTGCGCCAGGATTTCATGTGCGGATCCCCCTTGCAAAGGCCGCAGTGTAGGTCGTCTCCGCTGCGCCGGGCACCTGCGGCCACGCACCCGCGTTGGCGCAAGCGGTGCCGCCCGTGCGCACCCGGTCCGCGGCGGTGGCGCCGCGGACCGCTCAGAGGCTGTGAAAAATTCGAGCGCCGTGGCGAGAGCGTCGCCAGGCGTTCGGGACAAGGTGCGCCGCCGGCACGGGCGTCTGGCGGCGGTCGCAGCAGGCGGGCGTTTTTTCACAGCCGCTCAGGCCATGTGCAAATCCGCGCCATGCGCAGCCGCTTCCGACTGCGCCGCCCACATCTCGGCATAGACGCCGCCGTGCGCCAGCAGCATCGCATGCGTGCCGCGCTCGACGATGACGCCCTCGCGCAACACCAGGATCTCGTCGGCATCGGTGACCGTGGACAGCCGGTGCGCGATCACCAGCGTGGTGCGATCGCGCGCCGCCAGACGCAAGGCGATGCCGATCTCCTGCTCGGTGGCGCTGTCCAGTGCGCTGGTCGCCTCGTCGAGGATCAGCAGGCGCGGATTCTTGAGGATGGTGCGCGCGATGGCCACGCGCTGCTTTTCGCCGCCGGAGAGCTTGAGCCCGCGCTCGCCCACGCGCGTGGCATAGCCCTCGGGCAGGCGCACGACGAAGTCGTGGATCTGCGCCAGCCGCGCCGCCTGTTCGATCTCGGCGTCGCTGGCGCCGGGGCGGCCGTAGCCGATGTTGTAGCGAATGCTGTCGTTGAACAGCACGGTGTCCTGCGGCACCACGCCGATCGCCGCGCGCAAGGATGCCTGGGTCAGCTCGCGCACGTCGCTGCCATCCACGCGCACCGCGCCGGAGGTCACATCGTAGAAACGGAACAGCAGCCGCGAGATCGTCGACTTGCCCGACCCGGTCGGCCCGACCAGCGCCACCTTGCGCCCCGGCGCCACGCGGAACGAAACCCCGTGCAGGATCTCGCGCGCGGCGTCGTAGCCGAAATGCACGTCGGCGAACTCCAGCGCCAGCGGCGCGCCCTGCGCCGCCAGCACGCGCGCGCCGGGGCGGTCCTCGATTTCCTGCGGCCGGCGCAGCAGCGCGAACATCTGCTCCATGTCCACCAGTGCCTGCTTGAACTCGCGATACACGAAACCGAGAAAATTCAGCGGCTGGTAGAGCTGGATCAGATAGGTGTTGACCAGCACGAACTGGCCCACGTCCAGCTTGCCGGCCGCCACGCCGCGGGCGGCCATCAGCATGATCACGCCCAGGCCCACCGCGATGATCGTGGCCTGGCCCAGGTTGAGCATGTTCAGCGTCACTTGCGAGCGCACCGCGGCGTGCTCGTAAGCGGCCAGCGAGCCATCGAAGCGCCGGCTTTCGTGCGCCTCGTTGCCGAAATACTTGACCGTCTCGTAGTTGAGCAGGCTGTCGATGGCATGCGTCTGCGCGGTATTGTCGGTCTCGTTCATGCGCCGCCGGAACTTGAGCCGCCAGGCGGTGAAGGCGAAGGTGAAGGCCATGTAGCCGGCCACCGCCAGCAGCGTGACCAGCGCATAGCGCCAGTTGAACAGGTGCCAGAGGATGCCGACCGTCAGCAGCAATTGCAGCAGCGTCGGCAGCACGTTGAAGGTGGCCAGGCGCAATACGGTCTGGATGCCGGTGGTGCCGCGCAGTATCAGGCGCGACAGGCTGCCGGTCTGCCGGTCCAGATGAAAACGCAGCGACAGCGCGTGCAGGTGCTCGAACGTCTCGCGCCCGACCACGCGCGCGGCGCGCTGCTGGGTGGCGGCGAACAGCGCATCGCGCAGCGCCTCGAACAACGCCGAGAGAATGCGCAACCCGGCATAGGCGATGATCAGCGCCACCGGCACCAGCAACACCGCGTTGCGCGCGGACAGCACATTGACCGCGCGCGCGTAGTAGATCGGCACGATGACGGTCGCCACCTTGGCCGCGACCAGGCACACGGCGGCGAACACGAACTGGGCGCGCAGCCGGGGTTCGCCCTTGGGCCAGAGATAGGGCAGCAGGGCCTTCGCCAGCGCCCAGGAGTGATCCGATTTCGCCAGTTTGACCGAATGCGCCACGTCTAGTCGGCCAGCGCGCGGCGCACGACCTGCTCGACCATGACATCCAGCACGCCCTCGGCGCTGAGCAGGTGCAGCTCGGGGGCTTCCGGTGGCTCGTACGGCGAATCGACACCGGTGAAATTGCGCAGCTCGCCGGCGCGCGCCTTGGCATACAGGCCTTTCACGTCGCGCGCCTCGCACACCGCCAGCGGCGCATCGACGAAGACCTCGACGAACTCGTCCGCGCCGAAACGTTCGCGCGCCATGCGCCGCTCGGCGCGGAACGGCGAGATGAAGGCGACCAGCACGATCAGCCCGGCATCGACCATCAGCCGCGCCACCTCGGCCACGCGGCGGATGTTTTCGACGCGATCCTCGGCGGTGAAGCCCAGATCGCGGTTGAGCCCGTGGCGCACGTTGTCGCCGTCCAGCAGATAGGTGCGATGGCCGAGTGCGAACAGGCGTTTTTCCACGGCATTGGCCAGCGTCGACTTGCCGGAGCCGGACAGACCGGTGAACCACAGGCAGCGTGGTCGCTGGCCGTTTTGCGCGGCGCGCGCGGCGCGGTCCACATCCACGTGCTGCCAGTGGATGTTGCCGGCGCGGCGCAGGGCGAAATCGATCATGCCGGCACCGACGCTGGCGTTGCTGATGCGGTCGATGAGCACGAAACCGCCCAGCGTACGATTGCGCGCATACGGCGCGAACGCCAGCGCGTGATCCAGACTGAGCTGGCAGTAGCCGACCTCGTTGAGCCGCAGGGTGCGCGCCGGCACGGCCTCCTGCGTGTCGACATCGATCTTGTGGCGGATCTCGGTGACCTGCGCCAGCGCGCTGGCGCTGCCCAGGCGCAACGCGTAGGGACGCCCGGGCAGCAGCGGCGCCTCGCCCATCCACAGCAGGTGGCAGGCGAACTGGTCGGCGATCTCCGGCGGTGCCGCGGCGGCGGCGATCACGTCGCCGCGTGCGATGTCGAAGTCCTCGGCCAGGGTCACGGTGACGGCGGCGCCGGCTTCGGCCTGCGCCACGTCGCGCCCGGCGTCGAGCACGCGCGCCACCGTGGCGCGCAGTCCCGCCGGCCACACGCCGACGGCATCGCCCACACCGATGCGCCCCGCGGCCAGGGTGCCGCAATAGCCGCGGAACTCCGCGTGCGGGCGGTTGACCCACTGCACCGGCAGGCACAGCGGCGCGGCGGCAGCGGTGGCCTCGACCTGCGGCTGCGCCGCGTGCAGCGCTGCGAGCAGGCTGGGACCGTGGTACCACGGCATGCGCGCGCTGCCCTGCACGAGGTTGTCGCCGTGCACCGCCGCCAGCGGAATCGCCGTGACCCGGGTGATGCCGAGGCGCACGGCCAGCGTGGCGTATTCGCGCGCGATCGCCTCGAAGCGTGCTGCGGCGTAGTCCACGCGGTCCATCTTGTTGACCGCCAGGATCACCTGGCGGATGCCCAGCAGCGCGCAGATGTAGCTGTGCCGGCGCGTCTGCCGCAGCAGGCCCTTGCCGGCATCCACCAGCACCACGGCCAAATCGGCGGTGGACGCGCCGGTGGCCATGTTGCGTGTGTACTGCTCGTGCCCGGGACAATCCGCCACGATGAACGCGCGCGCCGGCGTGGCGAAGTAGCGGTAGGCCACGTCGATGGTGATGCCCTGTTCGCGCTCGGCCTCGAGGCCATCGAGCAGCAGCGCGTAATCCAGCGCCGCGCCCTGCGTGCCGAAACGCCGGCTGTCGCGCGCCAGTTGCTCGAGCACGTCCTCGGGCACCGCGCCGGTGTCGGCCATCAGGCGCCCGATCAGCGTGCTCTTGCCGTCGTCCACGCTGCCGCAGGTGATCAGGCGCAGCAGGTCCGGGGATGCATCCGCGGCCATCAGAAATGCCCCTCGCGTTTCTTCTGCTCCAGCGAGGTGCCGGCGGTCGCATCCAGCACGCGCCCGGCGCGCTCGGAGCGGCGGCTGTGCAGCATCTCGGCGATGATCGCATCGAGCGTGTCGGCCGCGGATTCGCTGGCGACCGTCAGCGGATAGCAGCCCAGCGAGCGAAAACGCACGCGCTTGCGCATGGGCTGCTCGCCCGGCGCCAGCGGCAGGCGCGCGTCGTCGACCATGATCAGCGCGCCGTCGCGCTCGACCACCGGGCGCAGCGCGGCGAAGTACAGCGGCACCACCTCGATGCCCTCGCGGCGGATGTAGCGCCACACGTCCAGCTCGGTCCAGTTGGACAGCGGAAACACGCGCAGGCTCTCGCCGGGCGCGATGCGCGTGTTGTACAGGTTCCACAATTCCGGGCGCTGCTGGCGCGGATCCCAGCGCTGCTGCGCGTTGCGCAGCGAGAAGATGCGCTCCTTGGCGCGCGATTTCTCCTCGTCGCGGCGCGCGCCGCCGATCGCGGCGTCGAAGCCGTGCTGCTCCAGCGCCTGCTTCAGCGCCTGCACCTTCATCACGTCCACGTGCACGCTGGCGCCGTGGCTGATCGGGCCGATGCCCTGGCGCACGCCGTCTTCGTTGGTGTGCACGAGCATGCGCACATCCGGCGCGGCGGCGACACGGTCGCGAAACGCGATCATCTCGCGGAATTTCCAGCCGGTATCCACATGCAGCAGCGGCATGGGCAGCGGCGCCGGCGCGAAGGCCTTGCGCGCCAGGTGCAGCAACACCGAGGAATCCTTGCCGATCGAATACATCAGCACCGGCTGGCGCGAACACGCCACGGTCTCGCGCAGGATGTGGATGGACTCGGCTTCGAGCCGATCGAGCAGATCCATCAGCCGGAGCGCCCGTACTTGTCTTCGAAACGCACGATGTCGTCCTCGCCCAGATAACCGCCGGACTGCACCTCGATCAATTCCAGCGGCAGCTTGCCGGGGTTTTCCAGACGGTGCACGGTGCCCAGCGGAATGAACGTGCTCTGATTCTCGCCGAGCAGGAACACCTCCTCGCCGCGCGTCACGCGCGCGGTGCCGCTGACCACGATCCAGTGCTCGGCGCGGTGGTGGTGCATCTGCAGCGACAGCGTGGCGCCGGGCTTGACGGTGATGCGCTTGACCTGGAAGCGCGCCTCGGCGTCGATCGAGTCATACGCACCCCACGGGCGGTACACCTTGCGGTGCCAGGTGGCCTCGCTGCGCGCATCCTGCTTGAGCCGCTGCGCCAGCGCCTTGACCTCCTGCACGCGCTCCTTGCGCGCCACCAGCACGGCGTCGTCGGTATCCACCACCACCACGTCATCCAGCCCGACCAGCGCGATCAGGCGTTTGTCGCTCCACGCATAGGTGTCGCGGCAGTCCAGCGCCAGCACGTCGCCGCGCCGCGCGTTGCCTTGCGCGTCGCGCTCGGCAACCTGCCACAACGCCGACCACGAACCGACGTCGCTCCAGCCGATGTCCACCGGCAGCACCGCGGCATCGGCGGTTTTTTCCATCACCGCGTAGTCGATCGAATCGGCCGGGCAGGCCTGGAACGCGGCCGCGTCCAGACGCAGGAAATCGCTGTCGCGCCGGCCCGCATCCAGCGCCGCGCGACAGGCGGCGAGCATGGCCGGCTGCTGGCGCGCCAGTTCGTCCAGATAGCGCTGCGCGCCGAACAGGAACATGCCGCTGTTCCAGTAATGATCACCCGCTGCCAGATACTCGGCGGCACGCGCGGCGTCGGGTTTCTCGACGAAACGCGCCACCGCGCGCACACCCTCGCCCGGCGCCGCCTTGATGTAGCCGTAGCCGGTTTCCGGCGTTTGCGGCAGCACGCCGAAGGTCACCAGCTTGCCGGCCTGCGCGGCGGGCACGGCGCTGCGCACCGCGGCGCGGAAGCCGGCCGCGTCGGCAACGACGTGATCGGTGGGCAGCACCAGCAGCAGGGCATCGCCGCCGTGCTGGCGCAGCGCCTCCAGCGCGGCCACGGCGATCGCCGGCGCGGTGTTGCGTCCGACCGGCTCGAGCAGCAGCGCGGCCGGCGTGCAGCCGACCTCGCGCAACTGCTCGGCGACCATGAAGCGGTGTTCCTCGTTGGCCACCGCCAGCGCCGGCGCCACGTCCAGCCCGGCCAGCCGCAGCCAGGTTTCCTGCAGCAGCGAGTGCGCGCCGGTCAGCGCCAGGAACTGCTTGGGATAGGCCTCGCGCGACAGCGGCCACAGGCGCGTGCCGGAGCCACCGGAAAGCAATACGGGAACCAGTTTCATGTCAGCCGACCCCGTCGACAAGGGACACATTGCGGCCCGCGAGTGTACCCGCAAGACTCGCCGCGGCGTCCAGCGCGCGCGCAAATCCGCCTACAATCGCCGCTCACCAAGCCCACCTCGGCCCGCGCATGAAAACCCTGCTGATCTATGACCGCCCGGTACCGCTCAACCGCGAGCTGCACCGTCATTGGCGCCTGCGCGCCAACGCGCATTTCACCTACGTCGCCACGCTGAATGCGCTGCCGCTGGTCGGCTTCGAGTTCGCCCTGGCCGCGCGCGATTACCCGGTCGTGTTCGCCGGCGCGAGCGCCGCGCAGGCGCTGCCGGTGGCGCTGGTCGGATTGCGCGCCGACGAGAACCTGCACGTCGATGCCGAAGGCCGCTGGAGCGAGTGCTACATCCCCGCCTTCGTGCGCCGTTATCCCTACGCGCTGGCCGCCGACGGCGAGCGCTTCCAGGTCGTGCTCGACGAGGCTTGGCCGGGTTTCAACACCGAGGAAGGCGATCCGCTGTTCGACAGCGAGGGCAACGAGAGCGAATCGCTCAAGCGCACGCTGGGATTCCTCGAGGAATACCAGAGCCATATCCGCACCACGCAGGCGTTCGTGGGCGAGCTCAATCGTCTCGGCCTGCTCGAATCCAGGCAACTGCAGCGCGCCACCAGCGCGGACGAGCCGGCGCCGGTGCTGACCGGGCTGTGGATGATCAACGAGGACAAGCTCAAGGCCCTGCCGGCCGATCAGGCGCAGGCGCTGCTGAAAAACGGCGCGCTGGGCTGGATCTACGCGCACCTGCTGTCACTGGTCAATCTCGATCGCCTCGGCGCGCGCCTGGCGCAGCGCAGCGCGAGCGCGGCATCCGCTGCCTGAGCGGCGCCGCGCGCCGCACCTGCCCTCGCCACACGCCACGCCCGGCATGCACTGCGCCTACTTCGACACCGCGCGCTGCCGCTCGTGCACGTGGCTGCCGCTGCCCTATGCGCAACAGCTCGCGGCCAAGCAGCAGGCCGCGCGGCACGCCTTGGGCGATGACCCCGGCGTGCAGTGGCTGGCGCCAGAGGCCAGTGCCGAGGCGGGCTTCCGCAACCGCGCCAAGATGGTGGTCGGCGGCAGCATCGAGGCGCCGCTGCTGGGCCTGCTGGATGCCCACGGCGCCGGCGTCGATCTCGAGGATTGCGCGTTGTATCCGGATGCATTGCGCGCCGCCTTCGCGCCGCTGCGGCGGCTGATCAGCGCCGCGCGCATCGCGCCCTACGACGTGCCCGCGCGCCGCGGCGAGCTGAAATTCGTGCTGGTCACGCTGGCCGAGGATTCGGGCGCGCTGATGATCCGCTTCGTGCTGCGCTCGCGCGAGGCGCTGGGGCGTCTGCGCCAGCACCTGCCGCAATTGCAGGCCGAATTGCCGCAGGCGCGCGTGCTCAGCGCCAATCTGCAACCCGTGCACCAGGCGCTGCTGGAAGGCGCCGAGGAAATCCTGCTCGGCGACGCCACCGCGCTGCCGCTGCGCAGCAACGGGCTGACCCTGTGGGTGGGCCCGCAGGCCTTCGCGCAAACCAACACGCCGCTGGCCGCTGCGCTGTACCGGCAGGCGCGCGCCTGGGTGCAGGAGCTCGATCCGCCGGCACTGCTGGATCTGTACTGCGGCGCGGGCGGCTTCGCCCTGCACTGCGCCGATGGCCGGCGCGACGTGCTGGGCATCGAGCACAGCGCCGCGGCGGTGGCGCTGGCGCGGCGCGCGGCGCATGACAACGCCTTGCCGCGCATCGAGTTCGCGGCGCTGGACGCCGCGCAGGGCGCCGCGGCGCTGACGGCGTTGCCGCCGCTGGTCATCGTCAATCCGCCGCGGCGCGGACTCGGCGCGGAACTGTGCGCCACGCTGCAGGCCTCGGCCGCGCGCTGGCTGATCTATTCGAGCTGCAACGCCGCCACGCTGGCGCGCGATCTGGCCGCCCTGCCCGGCTTCCGCGCGCGCCGCGCGCAGGTGCTGGACCTGTTTCCGCACACCGCGCATTACGAGCTGTTGTGCCTGCTCGAGCGCGCGGCATGAACGCACGCGCGACGGCCCTGCTGCGCTTCTGCGCGCTGCCGCTGCTGCTGAGCCTGCTGTGCGCGCTGCTGCAGGCGCTGCACGCGACGCCGCTGCTGCAGTACCAGCGCGGCGCCATCCTGCACGGCCAGTACTGGCGCCTGCTCAGCGGCAATTTCGTGCACCTGGGCTGGGGCCACCTGGCGCACGACCTGGTCGGGCTGTGGCTGATCTGGGCCTTGTTCGGCCATGCGCTGTCCGCCCGCGGCTGGGTCGCGCTGCTGCTGTGGGACGGCCTGGCCATCGGCCTCGGCCTGCTCGCGTGCAGCCCGGCGGTGCACTGGTACGTGGGCATCTCGGCGATCCTGTACGGCATGTTCACCGTCGGCTGCCTGGCCAACGTGCGCGCGAGGCCGTGGTACGCCGGCCTGCTGCTGGCCGGGATGCTGGCGCTGATCGCGTGGAGCAACCTGCACGGCCCGCTGGCCGCCGAGGACTGGGGCATGGATGGCCCGGTATTGCCGATCGCGCATCTGTATGGCGCAACCGGGGCCGCACTCTTTATGCTAGCCCGCTGGAGCTGCAACAGCCGGCGCACCGCGCCGCATGCGGGAGCACGATGAACCACGAGCGCTTCGCCGCGCAAAAACCGCGCCTGATTGCCGCGCTGGCCGTGCTGTTGCTGTTGCTGGCCGGCTGGAATGTGTGGCGTCTGGGCATGCTGATCCGCGCCACGCGCGCCGCCGCCGCGCAGGCCATGAGCGAATTCAGCGCGATGCCGGCACTGAGCCCGCAGCAGGCCTGGCAGCGCCTGCTGAGCGCCCACCTGTTCGGCAAGCCGGTGCTCGGCAGCGCGCCGCCCACCACGCTGCCGCTGAAGCTGGAAGGCGTGTGGGCCGACGCCAGCGGACGCGGTTACGCCATCATCGCCGCCGACACCAGCCCGGCCAAGGTCTACGCGCAAGGCGCGGCGCTGCCCTACGGCGCCAGCCTGCGGCGCGTGCTGGCCACCGGCGTGCTGCTGAACACCGAGGCCGGCCTGCAAAGCCTGGCGCTGATCAAGCACGCCGGCGCCGCCGCGCAGGGCGACGCGGAGCTGGCGCCCGCCGCGGAGCCCGCCACCCTGGCCAACGCGCCGCAACGACCTGGCCCGCGCGCACCCCTGCCGGAGGCCAGTGGCGCGCCGCTGCAGATCGGTGACATCGCGCGCGGCACGCCCATCGAGCGCGATGGTCATCTCGCCGGTTACGTGCTCAGCCCGGGCACGAACGCGTCGATGTTCGCCAGGCTCGGCCTGCGCCCCGGCGACGTGCTGGTGAGCATCAACGGCCAGCCGCTGGGCGATGCCGCGCTGAGCAGCGCGCAATGGCGCGAGGCGCTGCTGCGCGGCAACGCGCAGATCGTCGTCGAGCGCAATGGCCAGACGATCAACCTCAGCCCGCAGCCCAAGCTGCGCTGACCCGGCCACGCTGACCCCGCCATGATGAAGCGCAACGCCCGCGCAACACCGATCACCCAACCGCGCGCCGCACCGACCGGCGCGCGCCGGCCTGCTACGCTCCAGCCACGTTGCGATCGCGAGTGGACATGAAGCACACCCCGCCCCTGATGCCGCGCCTGCTGCTGTGCGCGCTCGGCCTGCTGCTGTCGGGCTACGCGTGCGCGCACCAGGATGCGGCGCCCGCCATGCCCGCCATGCCTGCCATGCCCGCGTCCGCCGCGGCGCAGGAGGTCACGCTCAACCTGCGCAACGTCGATATCCGCACCCTGATCGACACCGTATCCAAGGCCACCGGCATCAACTTCGTGGTCGATCCGCGCGTGCGCGGCGATGTCACCGTGGTGTCGTCCACGCCAATGGACCGCGACGCGCTGTACCAGGTGTTCCTGTCGGTGCTGGAGGTCTACGGCTATGCCGCGGTGCCGTCCGGCCCGGTGGTCAAGATCGTGCCCTCGATCAACGCGCGCCAGACCCTGCAACTGCACGGCCACGGCGAGGCGCTGATCACCCGCGTGATCCGCGTCAGCACCGTGCCGGTGATGCAGTTGCTGCCGCTGCTGCGCCCGCTGCTGCCGCCGCAGGCGATCCTCTCGGCCTACCCGCCGGGCAACGTGCTGATCGTCACCGACCGCGCCGCCAACGTCGATCGCATCGTCCAATTGGTGCGGCAACTGGACAACCCGGCCAACGGCGGCGTCAGCATCGTGCAGCTCCGGCACGCCTCGGCCGAACAGGTGGCACGCACGCTGGACGCGCTGCAGGGCGGCACCGCCGGCGAAGGCGGCATGCCGCCGGTGCGCGTGGTCGCCGATGCGCGCAGCAACAGCATCCTGATCGCCGGCGATCCGGCGGCGCAGGCGCGCATGCGCGCGCTGATCCAGCAGCTCGACGTGGCGCTGCCCGCTGCCGGCAATTCGCAGGTGATCTTCCTGCGCTACGCCAAGGCCGAGGACATGGCCAAGCTGCTGCAACAAGTCGTGCAGACCCAGGAGAAGACCACGGAAAAGGCCAAGTCCGTGCCGGAATCGCCGGTCAACATCCAGGCCGATGTCACCAACAACGCGCTCATCATCACCGGCCCGCCGGACCGCGTGCGCGACCTGCAGAAACTCGTGCGCCAGCTCGATGTGCGGCCCAAGGAAGTACTCATCGACGCGATCATCGCCGAGGTCTCCGGCGACCTGTCCCGGCAACTCGGCGCGCAGATCGCCGTGCTGCCCACCACGGGCTCGACGAACTATCCGGTCGCCGTGAGCAATTTCACCAACGGCGCGCTGCCGCTGGCGACCATCGCCGGCGGGCCCAGCGCCGTCGGTCAGGCGCTGGCCGCAGCGCCCGGGGTTTTCCTCGGCTTCGGCAGCAGCAGCGGACAGACGCGCTACGGCCTGCTGCTCAACGCGCTGCAGTCCAACTCGGCCACCAACATCCTGTCCACGCCCAGCCTGATGACGCTGGACAACAAGCAGGCCGAGATCGTGGTCGGCCAGGACGTGCCCTTCGTCACCGGCAGCTACAGCACCACGCTCAACCAGGGCGGCGGCGGCACGGTCAGCAGTCCGTTCCAGACCATCGAGCGCAAGAAAGTCGGCATCACCCTCAAGGTCACGCCGCAGATCAACGAGGGCGACAGCGTGCGCCTCAAGCTGGACCTCACCGTGTCCAGCATCGCGCCCTCGATCACCGGCGCGGTCGATCTGATCACCAACACGCGCCAGGTCAAGACCGTGGTGATCACCGACAACGGCGCGATCGTGGTGCTGGGCGGGCTGATCCAGGACAGCTACACCGACTCGGTGCAGAAGGTGCCGCTGCTGGGCAGCATCCCGATCCTCGGGCGCCTGTTCACCTCGACCTCGCGCCAGTTGCAAAAGCAGAACCTGATGATCTTCCTGCACCCGGTGATCGTGGACACGCAGAACCAGGCCGACGCCTGGACCGCGGAGAAATACCGCATCCTGCGCGAGCAGTCGGCGCGCACCAAAAACTCGCGTGAGTCATTGCAGCAGCAACCGCTGCCGACGCACCTGAGCCAGTTCGTGCCGGCCCCGGCCAGCAGCGGCGCGGCACCCGCCGTGGCCGCGAGCGTGGCGCCTGCGCCGGCCGCCAGCGTCGACGCGCGCAACACGCCCGCGATCACACCCGCGCCCGCCAGCAGCGCCCCGACCCGCGCGCGCAGCACGCACGGCGGCTGAGCCATGCGCGCCGGCACACCCAGCGCCCAGCCCGCGGCGGCGCTGCCGGTCGCGCCACCCGCGCTGCCCGGCTACGCCTGGGCCAAGCGCCACGGCATGCTGGTGAGCATGGACGGCGCGCACGCACTGGTGCGCCATCGCGGCACGCCCGAGCCGCAGGCGCTGAGCGAACTGGCGCGCGTGCTCGGCTGCGCGCTGCACCTCGAAGCGCTGTCCGATGCCGAGTTCGCGCGCGCGCTGGCGGCGGCCTATGGCGACAACGCCGGCGGCGGCGCGCAGGCCACCATGGAAGACCTCGGCGACGGCCTCGACCTCGCCGCCATCGCCTCGTCGCTGCCCGAACCGGAAGACCTGCTGGAAAGCCAGGACGACGCGCCGATCATCCGCCTGATCAACGCCATCCTCGCGCAGGCGGTGCGCGAGGGCGCCTCCGACGTGCACCTGGAATCCTTCGAGACGCGCCTGTCGGTGCGCCTGCGCGTGGACGGCATGCTGCGCGAGATCCTCGAGCCGCCGCGCGCGCTGGCCGGCACGCTGGTGTCGCGCATCAAGGTGATGGCGCGGCTCGACATCGCCGAGAAACGCCTGCCGCAGGACGGCCGCATCAGCCTGCGCATCGCCGGGCGCCCGGTGGACGTGCGCGTGTCCACGCTGCCCTCGGGCTACGGCGAGCGCGTGGTGCTGCGCCTGCTCGACCGCCAGGCCGGACGCCTGGACCTGGGCGGCCTCGGCGTGGCGCCGGCCACGCGCGAACGCTTCGCCGCGCTGATCCGCGAGCCGCACGGCATCCTGCTGATCACCGGCCCCACCGGCTCGGGCAAGACCACCTCGCTGTACGCGCTGCTGACCGAGCTCAACGACCGCAAGCGCAACATCCTCACCGTCGAGGATCCGATCGAATATTTTCTCGACGGCATCGGCCAGACCCAGGTCAACCCGAAGATCGACCTCGACTTCGCGCGCGGCCTGCGCGCCATCCTGCGCCAGGATCCGGACGTGGTGATGGTCGGCGAGATCCGCGATCTGGAAACCGCCGAGATCGCCGTGCAGGCCAGCCTCACCGGCCATCTGGTGCTGTCCACGTTGCACACCAACACCGCGATCGGCGCGATCACGCGCCTGCGCGACATGGGCGTCGAACCCTACCTGCTGGCCACCAGCCTGATCGGCGTCGCCGCGCAGCGCCTGGTGCGCCTGCTGTGCCCGCACTGCAAGCGCCGCGCCACCGCCACCCCCGGCGAATGCGCGCAGCTCGGCCTGGCACCGACGGCGCCGCCCGCGCTGTGCCATCCGGTCGGCTGCGAGCGTTGCCACGGCAATGGCTACATCGGCCGCAGCGGCATCTACGAGGTCAGCCCGATCGACGCGACGCTGGCGCGCATGATCCACGACGGCGCCGCCGATGCCGACATGGAGCGCTACGCGCGCAGCCTCAGCCCCGGCATCCGCAGCGACGGCCTGCAGCGCGTGCTGGCCGGCGACACCTCGCTGGAAGAACTGCTGCGCGTCACCCGCGCCGGCAGCTAGCGCGCATGCCCGCCTTCGAATTCGTCGCCCTCGATGCCGCCGGCAAACGCCAGCGCGGCATGCTCGAGGGCGACACCGCGCGCCAGGTGCGGCAGAGCCTGCGCGAAAGCGGCCTCAGCCCGCTCAGCGTCGAGGCCGTGGCCGAGGGCGCCGGCGCTCCGCGCCGCGGGCGTCGGCGCACGCGCCTGCCGGCCGACGAACTGGCCCTGTTCACGCGCCAGCTCGCCACCCTGCTGATCACCGGCGCGCCGCTGGCCGAGGCGCTGGGCACCGCGCTGCGCCAAGCGCGCAAGCCGCGCGTGCAGCGCGTGCTCAGCGGCGTGCGCGCGCGCGTCGTCGAAGGCCGCGGCATGGCCGCGGGCATGGCCGATTTCCCCGCCGTGTTCGACGACGTGTTCCGCGCCACCGTGGCCGCCGGCGAGCAATCCGGCAAACTCGATGCCGTGCTGGCGCGGCTGGCCGACTACACCGAATCGCGCCAGGCGCTGCAGCAGCGCGTGCAGCAGGCGCTGATCTACCCCAGCTTCCTGGTGATCATGGCCTTCGGCATCCTCGCCGGCCTGCTCGGCTACGTGGTGCCCAAGATCGTGCAGGTGTTCACCACCATGCACGCGCAACTGCCGCTGCTGACGCGCGTGCTGATCGGCATCAGCGGCTTCCTGCGCGGCTGGTGGCCGCTGCTGCTGCTGGCGTTGATCGCGCTGGTGCTGGGCGTGCGCGCGCTGCTGCGCCGGCCCGGCCCGCTGCAGGCGTGGCAGCGCTTCCTGCTGCGCCTGCCGTTCTTCGGGCGCCTGGTGCGCGGCCTGGAAACCGCGCGCTTCGCGCGCACCCTGAGCATCCTCACCGCCAGCGGCGTGCCCATCCTCGAGGGCCTCGGCATCGCCCAGCAGGTGGTGCACAACCTGCCCATGCGCGCCGCGCTGGCCGAGGCCACGGTGCGCGTGCGCGAAGGCTCCGGCATCGCCGCCGCGCTGGAACGCAGCGGCTACTTCCCGCCGATGGCGGTGTACCTGATCGCCAGCGGCGAAGGCGGCGGCCAGCTCGAGGCCATGCTCGAGCGCGCCGCGCAACAGCAGGAGCGCGAGGCCCAGGGCCTGATCGCGACCGCGCTGGCGCTGTTCGAGCCGATGACCATCGTGTTCATGGGCCTGATCGTGTTCACCATCGTGCTGGCCATCCTGCTGCCGATCTTCCGCCTCGACCAACTGGTGCAGTGAGGCGTGCGCCGCCGCAGCGCGGCGCCTGCGATCACGCGGCTGCGTGGAGAATGTCCGTGGCCAGTCCGTGGGCTGCCCGGCCCAGGCGCGTGTCGTGCGTCCATAGCGCATCGCAGCGATGCCACTGCGCGGTGGCCAGATGCAGCGCATCCGGCGGCTTCAAGCCATGGCGCGCGCGCAGCGTCGCGCCCAGCACGTAGACCTCATCCGGCATCGCCAACTGACGGAACTGGCGCAGGCCTTCCTCGTAATGGCGTTGCAACTGCAGGTTGCCGCTGCGCATCGGCCCGAGCAGACATTCGAAGCGAACCAGGGGCGAAATGGCGAACTCACAGGGCGTGGCGGCAGCCATCGCGGCCTTGACCGGTTGCCCCCACCGCGCGTCGTCCTCGAACGCGTATATCACCAGACAACTGTCGAGGTAAATCAATCCCATGCCGCGCGCTCGTGGCCGATCTCCGCCTCGATCTCGGCATGACTGCGCCGCAGCGCCGCAGGCAGCGGATGCTGTTGCAACCAAACCAGCACGTCGCCACCTGCGGCGGCATCCTGCGCGCTGATCGGCACCAGACGCGCCACCGGCACGCCGCGATTGGCGATGATGACGTCCTCACCCGCCTGCGCGCGCCGCAACAACCGCGACAACTGATTCTTCGATTCCAGAATGTTGATTTTCATGGAAAATGCCCTGAATGTATCCTGCGTTGACACACTATAGCCTGTAATAGCCAACATGGCCAGATAACTGCAATATCGTCGCCTGCGCGACATGATCACATGGCGCGGATGCGGGTACCGCGCGCGGTGCGCGCGCAGCGGGCAGCAGCGCCTGATTACGATTTCGTATGTGGAGCATTGCGGCGTGCGCGTGCTCCACTGCCTGCATATGGCTAGCCGGGGGGTGAGCTTGGAACGTTGCTGCGCACGGATCGCACGCGGGCTGTCAGCCGCCGCCGGCACGCTGCTGCTGGCGGGCTGCGCGACGGCCGCGCCGGACACAAGCCATTCCGCCCACGCCACGCCGGCGGCAACCACGCCCGCCGCCGCGCTGTCGCTGCGCATCGCCACGCGCGTGATGACGCCGCACAGTCTCAACCTGGTCGTGCATCTGTTCGCGCGCGCGCCACTGGGCGCGGTGCGCGTCAGCGTGATCGCGGCTGACCCGCGCCTCGCCATCAGCCCGGCGGTCTGCGCGTTGCAGGCGCTCGCGCCCCCCGTCGTGCACCCGCCCCAGGGCGCGCGCTTTCCACTCCCCGCCATCCCGCTGTGCAGCTTCGTGCTGCGCGCCGCCACGCCGGCGCGCTATGCGCTGAGCGTGCGCGTGCGCGATGCCGCCGGCACCGATTTGATCGCACCAGTGCATGCCGTCATCACCATTCCAGGAGGATCCGCATGAAACGCATCCCATGGTGGGCCATGCTTGCCCTTGCCAGCCTGACCGCCGCCGCTGCCACCGCGCCTGGCGTACTCAATCGTTCCGCGCGCGATCGCGCCGTGGCCGCCTGGCAACGACGCGAGCTGTCCGCGCCAAACGGCGGCTACAACGGTGCGCTGTACCAGAATGCGCTGCGCGCGCGTGCGCAGATGCTGGCGCAACAGCGTGCATGGACCAGCATGCAGACCAGCGCGCTCAAGCCCACCGGCGCCAACCCGGCGGCGAGCGCTGCGCCCGGCCAGATCAACTGGACCGAGATCGGCCCCGGCAACGTCGGCGGACGCATCAACACCATCTGGATCGATCCGTCCAACGCCCAGCATCTGATCGTCGGCGCTGCCGGCGGCGGCTTGTGGCAGAGCAGCGATGGCGGCGGCTCGTGGAGCGCGGTCAGCGAATTTCCCGGCTCGCTCGCGGTCGACGCCATCGCGCAGTTGCCCAGCGGCACGCTGCTGGCCGGCACCGGCGACCCGTTCAACGAGTTCCAGCCCGGCAGCGGCATGCTCATGTCCACGGACGGCGGCAACACGTGGACGCCGATCTCCAGCACCGCGCCGGCATCGGCCAACGCCTTCTGGGCGGTGATCAACTCGATCGCCACCAACAGCAACGGCGTGGCGCTGGCCGCGACCCTGCAAGGCATCGCGCGCAGCACCGATGGCGGCAACACCTGGACGCAGGTGTGGCCCGCCGCCGGCAGCAGCAGCGGCACCAGTTTCGACGTGGTGTTCGACCCGAACAACCCCAATGACGCCGTGGCCGACAGCTACAACGGCTCGGTGGTCTATTCCACCAACGCCGGCGCCACCTGGAGCGCGGCCAGCGGCATGCCGGGCGGCGGGCGCAGCGCGCTGGCCTTCGACCCCAGCGTCGCCGGATCGGTGTACGCCTCGGTGGACAACAACAACGGCAGCAGTCCCAGCGGCGAGGTCTACCACTCGACCAACGGCGGCCAGACCTGGGCCCTGCTGGCCGGCACCAGCGCCTTCGTCAACGCGGTCAGCGGCAGTGCCGTTGGCGCGCTGTGCGACAACTCGTTCAGCGGCAACCCGGTCGAGTGTCAGGGCAACTACGATAATGTCATCGACGTGCTGCCGCACAACTCCGGCACCGCGCCGACGATCTACGTCGGCGGCATCGACATCTTCAGTTCCACCGATGGCGGCAGCACCTGGACCATGTCCGGCGAGGCATACAGCAACAGCAACCATCTGCACGCCGACCAGCACGCCTTCGCCTGGAACCCGTCCACCAGCACGCTCTATGTCGGCAACGATGGCGGGTTTTATAGCCACATCGCCAACAGTTGGATCGCACAGAACAGCGGCCTCGCCGTGACCCAGTTCTACGCCATCGCCGGGCACGCCGGCGCGACGGCGTCCAGCCATCTCGGCAGCAACGGCGCGCCGATCACGCCGATCGTCGCCGGCGCGCAGGACAACGGCACGCAGCTTTATACCGGCTACGTCAGCGGCGCCGCGCCGCAACCGGACAGTTGGCAGCAGATCTTCGGCGGCGATGGCGGGCACACCGCGGTGGACCCGGCCAACGGCAATTTCCTGTACGGCGAATACACCAACCTGAGCCTGTTTTACACGAGCACCGGCGGCAGCGCGCAGCAGTACAGCACCGAGCCGCCGGACACCGCCAACCAGAACGCCAACTTCATCGCGCCGATGGCGCTGGTACCCAACGGCAGCGCGGCGGCCACGCAGATATTGGGCGGCGGCGCCTCGCTGTGGCTGGGCAGCAACATCCAGAATGCCAACCCGTCCTGGACCGCGCTCAACGGCGTCACCCTGCCGGTGGGCAGCGGCGGCAACTACATCAGCGCCATCGGCGTGGACCCCTCCAGCAACAACAACCTGTGGGTGGGCTACGACAACGGTCAGGTCTGGCATACCACCAATGCCACCGCGGCCACCCCGATCTGGACGCAATCCGGCAGCAGCACGCTGCCGGATACCTCGGCGCACAGCTTGATGGTCAACAGTTTCTGGGTGCAACCGGGGCAGCCGAACACGGTGTATGTCACCTACGCCGGATTTCTCAGCACCGATGACGATGTCTTCGTCAGCACCGATGGCGGCAACACCTGGACCGGCATCGGCGCGGGCCTGCCGCCCGGTCCGGTGTATTCGCTGGTCACGCACCCGGCCTACCCGCAAATCCTCTATGTCGGCACGCTGACCGGAGTTTACGCTAGCCTCGACGGCGGCCAGAGCTGGAGCGCCAGCAGCCAGGGGCCGGCCAACATCTCGGTCAATCAACTGGCGTGGTTCGATACCTCGAACCCCGACCAACCCGTGCTGCAGGCCGCCACCGACGGGCGCGGCGCCTGGCTGGGCTCGCCGGCCTACAACCCGACGCCGACGCTGACCTCGCTCAGTCCGAATCAGCTCACCCTGGACGCGAGCGCCAGCGTGGTCACGCTCAATGGCAACGGCTTTGTCGGCAACAGCCGCGTGAGCCTGGGTGGCGCGCCGCTGGCCGACACCTACCAGTCCGCGACGCAACTGCAAGTGACCATTCCGGCGGCGACGCTGGCGGTGTCCGGCACGCACACGCTGGTGGTGAGCAACCCGATCCCCGGCGGCGGCACCTCGGCAGGCGCCAATCTCACCGTGGCCTATCCGCCGCCCGCGGTGAGCTCGCTGTCACCGGCCGCCGCTGCCATGAGCGGCACAGCATTCACCCTCACCATCAACGGCAGCGGCTTCCAGCCGGTCTCCGGGGTACAGTGGAACGGCAGTGCGCTGAGCACGAGCTATGTGTCGGGGAACACGCTGACCGCCAGCGTGCCGGCCAGCGACCTCGCCAGCGGCGGCAACGCCACCGTGTCGGTGGTGACGCCGGCGCCGGGCGGCGGCAGTGCCAGCGCCAGCTTCGCGGTGGATTACCCGGCACCGGCCCTCGGCGCGATCTCGCCGACTTCGGCGCAAGGCGGCGCCAGTGGCGCGACGATCATTGCCACCGGCAGCAACTTCGTGCCGGCCTCGACCATCGACTGGAATGGCAAAGCGCTGAGCACCAGCTATGTGTCGGCCACGCAGTTGAGCGCGAGCGTGCCAGCCAGCGATCTCGCCCTCGGCGGCAGCTTCGCGGTGACCGTGTCGACCCCGGCGCCCGGCGGCGGCAGCTCGTCGGCGATCACTTTTGCCGTGTCGGCCCCGCCCACCGCGCCCGCTTCCGGCGGAGGTGGCGGCGGCCTGGACATGTTCAGCCTGCTGCTACTGGCCGGCCTGAATCTGCCGTGGCTGCTGGCGCAACGCCGCCGCCGCGCCTGACGGTGGCGTCGAATGGCCAGCGCGTTGCGTCCCTCTCCCGCCGCGAGACGACCCGACCAACGGAAGTCCCCGAGAGAGGGATCGAGGGCGAGGGTACGCACTTGCCAGCCCAGCACATGCAGCTTGCCCACGCGCAGAAACTCGCGCCGCGGCGTGCCAAGGTCGACGGGTTGCATGAGTCCCATTATGGGACTACCCTGTGTACATGAAGGTCATCGCCGTGAGCACCCTGAGACGCTTCTGGGAACGTCATCCGGATTCCGAGCAACCTCTCAAGGCCTGGCACGACGAGGCAAAGCACGCCTCCTGGACCACACCGCAGGACATCAAGCAGCACTACGCAAGCGCCAGCTTCATCGGCAACAACCGCGTGGTCTTCAACATCAAAGGCAACGACTATCGGCTCATCGTGGCCATTGCCTATCGCTACGGCGCCGTCTACATCAAGTTCGTCGGCACCCACGCCCAGTACGACCGGGTCGAGGCCGCCACCGTGGAGGATCCATGAATATTCATCCTGTCCGCAGCAAGAGCGACTACAAGGCCGCGCTGCGCGAGCTGTCCGTGTATTTCGATCACGAGCCGGAGCCGGGTACCGCGGACGGCGACCGTTTCGAGATCCTTGCCACGCTGGTCGAGGCTTACGAGGCCAAACACTTCCCCATCGAGGCGCCTGACCCCATCGAAGCGATCCGGTTCCGCATGGAGCAAGGCGGTCTGACCGTGAAGGATCTGGTGTCCTCCATCGGCCGACCCAATCGCGTTTACGAGGTGCTGAACCGCAAGCGCGGCCTCACCATCGACATGATCCGCAACTTGCACCGAAACCTCGGCATTCCAGCGGAAAGCCTGATCGGGCCTTGATCGGCGCCGTCGAGTGCGCTCGGCAGCAATCCAGCAGGCGCGGCAAGGCCAGCGCGCACCCACCTTGTCATCCACGCCCACTTTGTCATTCTGAGCGCAGCGAAGGATCTCGCCCTGCGGCAAACCGCAACGCCGAGATCCTTCGGGCCACGCCCTCAGGATGACAACGGAAAAGTGACAACGAAAATCTTTGTCATCCTGAGCGCAGTGAAGGATCTCGCCCTTCGGCAAACCACCACGCCGAGATCCTTCGGGCAATGCCCTCAGGATGACAACGCAACCTTTGCCGCGCCGCGCCGCGCGCTGCGCGCTACGCCACCGCCTTGGCGCTGGCGAGATGCTGCAGGTACCACTGGTACGTGGCCGCCACGCCCGCGCGCAACGGGATGCTGGCCTGCCAGCCCAGCGCGTGCAGCTTGCCCACGTCCAGCAACTTGCGCGGCGTGCCGTCGGGCTTGCTGGCGTCCCAGTCGATGCGGCCCTCGAAGCCCACGATCTCCTGCACCAGCTTGGCCAGTTCGCGGATGCTCACATCCTCGCCCACGCCGGCGTTGAGAAACGCCTCGCCCTCGTAGTGCTCCATCACGTACAGGCAGGCGCGGGCCAGATCGTCCACGTGCAGAAACTCGCGTCGCGGCGTGCCGGTGCCCCACAGCGTCACGTGATCGTCGCCGCGAACCTTGGCGTCGTGGAACTTGCGCAGCATGGCCGGCAGCACGTGCGAACTGTCGAGGTCGAAATTGTCGCCCGGCCCATACAGATTGGTCGGCATCAAGCTGATCGCATCGAAGCCGTGCTGGCGGCGATACGCCTGGCACATCTTCAGCCCGGCGATCTTGGCCACCGCATACCACTCGTTGCTCGGCTCCAGCGCACCGGACAACAGGCAATCCTCGGTCATCGGCTGCGGCGCGTGCTTGGGATAAATGCACGAGGAGCCCAGATCCAGCAGCTTGCGCGCGCCATGACGGTGCGCGGCATCGATCACGTTGGACTGGATCATCAGGTTGTCGCGGATGAAATCCGCCGGATAGCTGCTGTTGGCGAGGATGCCGCCGACCTTGCCCGCGACCAGAAACACGTAATTCGGGCGCTCGGTCGCGAAGAAGCGGTACACCGCCGCCTGATCGGTCAGGTCCAACTCGGCGCGGGTGCGCAGCAGCAAGTTGTCGAACCCCTGCGCACGCAGCGCGCGCACCACCGCCGAGCCCACCAGACCACGATGGCCCGCCACGAAAATCCGGTCTCTGCTTTGCATGAGGCGTCCCCGTTCCGATCCGCGAGCCAGCATTGTGATTCCGATTCCGCACCGCTGTCCACGCCGACGCGCAGCAGCACGTGCGGGTTCAGCCGCGCCGCGACGACTCACCACTCTTTCTCTTGAAGTCATCACGGACGGCGCACCCCTCTATTCGCCGTCGCTCCACCGACATGCTTCTTTTTGACGTCATTCCGGACCATTCTTCCCTGACGTCATCCCGAACCATTCTCCCCTGACGCCATCCCGAACCATTCTTCCCTGACGTCATCCCGAACCATTCTCCCCTGACGTCATCCCGGACCATTCTTCCCTGACGTCATCCCGGACCATTCTTCCCTGACGTCATCCCGGACGGCGCGCAGCGCCGAGCCGGGATCCAGATACACGCCCCGAAGAATGCGCGAAGCCGCAGCCACCCCGATCTACCCCACAATATCGCATCGCTCGCTACACGCCGCCGGCATGAAACGCCCCTGCGTCTACATCCTCGCCAGCCGCCGCAACGGCACACTCTACGTCGGCGTCACCAGCAACCTCGCCGGACGCATCTGGCAGCACCAGCACGATCTCGTCACCGGTTTCACCCAGTGCCACGGCGTGCACACACTGGTGTGGTTCGAGCAGCACACGTCCATGGCGGCCGCCATCGCACGCGAGAAATCCATCAAGCACTGGCGCCGGCAGTGGAAACTGCGACTCATCGAATCCGCCAATCCCACTTGGCGCGACCTGTATCCCGACATCCTCGACAGCGCCGGAGACGCGGCCGCAACCACTGGATCCCCGCCTCCGCGGGGATGAGTGCGCCCGTGAGGGCATCGTATCAGCGCGGTGCAAATCCGCGTCGGGGCAAGCCACAGGCCCTGTAGTTGAAGGTAACTGCGTCGCTGAGAGGCGGGGTGGAGAGCAACCGGAAGCGAACTGATGGTCCGTAGTAAAGCGAACCCGTTTCGGCGGGGTGTTGCGGCGAGCCTGCTCATTCATGGCGAAGCCTGGAACTCACCGATCACGCTGAGGTGGCTGTCAAAGCGATGATCGGGCACACCGTGTGGTTGGGGACGGAACATTGGGAAGGTGCGATGCAGTAAGCGGGGAGACCCGCGCCCGATGTGAACGGGTGCGGGAGTCAGAGCCTTCGTAGTACCGCAGGATCTTGAGTTGAGGTCCGCGAAGCGCGGCTAGCAAAACCGCGTGGAGGGAAGGGAGGCAGGAAGGTGGATTCGGGAGGTTGAGAACGATGCACGCAAACTCATCGCAAGTGCCGGTAACGGCTAAGCACGATGAAGATACCCAGACTCGCGATTGGAGTTGGGTGGAAGCCTCGGTATGGACGGACCGAATGTTGGCAGCGCTGGACAACGGCGTGAAGGGAGGAAAATGGTTCAGCCTGATGGACAAGGTGATGCGTCCGGCGACGCTGCAAGCGGCGTGGGGACGGGTGGTGCGCAATTGCGGAGCGGCCGGGGTGGATCGTCAAAGTGTGGACGCGTTCGCGGCGGGCGTGTCAGGTTTTTTGTGTGTGAGGCGGTTTTGCTTCTGCGCTGACAGGGCCGTGGTCAGGGCCGTGCCAGCGTGAAGCGGTCTTCGTAGAGTATCGCGAACTGATTCATCGCCTCCTTCCAGTCTTTGGCTGCGCGGCCCCAGTCGGCGGTGATGTTGCGTAGCGCCAGCCAGATCAGCTTGCTGGCCGCGTCGTCGCTGGGGAAATGGCCGCGGGTCTTGATGATCTTGCGCAGCCGTGCATTGACGCTCTCGATGGCATTGGTGGTGTAGATCACCTTGCGTACGGCCGGCGGGAACGCGAAGAACGGGATGACCCGGTCCCAAGCGCGGCGCCAGGCCGCCACCACCGTGGGAAACTTCTGGCCCCACGGCCCGACCTCGAAGGCGTCCAGCACGGCCTGGGCGGCTTCTGCGCTGGCGGCCGTATAGATCGGCCGGAGCGCAGCCGCCAAGGCCTTGCGCTCCTTCCAGCTGGCGTAATCGAGGCTGTTGCGGATCAGGTGCACGATGCAGGTCTGCAGCGTCGTCGCCGGAAACACCGCGCCCAGTGCCTCGGGCATGCCCTTCAGGCCATCGGTCACCGCGATCAGGATGTCGTTGACCCCGCGCGTCTTCAGGTCGTTGAACACCCGCATCCAGAACTTGGCACCCTCGGTGCCCTCGATCCACAGGCCCAGGATGTCGCGCGTGCCGTCGGGCAGCACCCCGAGCGCCAGATAGATGGCCTTGTTGCGGACCACCGCATCCTCGCGGATCTTGACCCGCAGCGCATCGAAAAACACCACCGGGTACAGCGGCTCCAGCGGCCGCGACTGCCAGGCGCTCACCTCGGCCATGACCGCATCGGTGACGCCGCTGATGAACTCCGGCGAGACCTCGACGCCGTACTGCTCCGCCAGAAAACCCTGGATCTCGCGCATCGTCATGCCACGCGCATACAGAGCCACGACCTTGTCGTCGAAACCCGTGAAGCGCCGCGCGTGCTTGGGAATGAGCAGCGGCTCGAAGCTGCCTTCACGGTCGCGCGGCATGTCCAGGCGCAGCGGACCCTCGCCGGTCAACACCGTCTTGCCACTGGCACCATTACGATGGTTCTGCGCGCGCTCCGGCTTTGCCACCCCGCGCGCGTAGCCCAAGTGATGGCTGAGCTCCGCGCCCAGTGCGCGCTCGATCAGCGCCTTCTTGAACGCCATCGATGCCGTGTTGACCGCCTCGGCGCTCATCGGGCCGGTCACAAACTGGTCAATCAGTTCCTTGGGAATGCGCGGCAGCACCGCTGCGGCCTTCCCCGCCTTCTTCGTCTTGCTTGGCATACATGCTCCGGTTCGTCATGGTATGCCTCACACACAAAATTTTTGACAGGCTCTTCGCGGCCCATGCCGAGCGCTACCTCGACGAGCTGGCGAGGGCGCTGCGCAGTGACACGTACCGGCCCCAAGCGATCAGGCGGGTCGAGATTCCCAAAGGGCGGGGCCAAACCCGTCCACTGGGGATACCGACGGTGAAGGATCGCGTGGTGCAAACGGCGGTACGGCTGGTGATTGAGCCGATCTTCGAGTCGCTCTTTTGCGCACACAGCTACGGGTTTCGGCCCGGCCGCGGTGCCAAGCGTGCGCTGCGGGAGGTGGATGCACTGCTGCGGGCGGGGTATTGCCATGTGGTGGATGCCGACCTTGCCGGCTACTTTGACAGCATTCCGCACGCCGGTCTGATGGCGCGGGTGCGCGAGCAGATCGCGGATGGCCGCGTACTGCGCTTGCTGGAATCGTGGCTCAAGCAGGAAGTGATGGCGGGACTGGAACGCTGGATCCCCACGGGCGGTACGCCGCAGGGTGCGGTGATCAGTCCGCTGTTGTCCAATATCTACCTGCATGGGCTCGACGAGACGATGGCCGCAGGCGGCTATCGGATGGTGCGTTATGCCGATGACTTCGTGGTGCTGTGTCAGACCGCGGATGAGGCGCAACGTGCGCTGGCCGAGATTGGCACGTGGGTGGACGCCCACGAGCTGACCTTGCACCCGGACAAGACCCACGTCGGCGACTGCCGACAGGTAGGCCGCGGGTTCGAGTTTCTGGGCTATCGGTTCGAGGCCGGTCAACGCCGGGTACGCACGAAGAGCTGGAACGCGATGCTGGACAAAATTCGACAGCACACGCCGCGTACCAAGGGGCGTTCGCTGGCGAGCATCATCAGCCAGATCAACCCGATGCTGCGGGGCTGGTACCAGTACTTCAGGCATGCCCACCGGATCACTTTCAGCAAGCTCGACGGGTTTATCCGCCGGCGTCTGCGCTCTATCCTTCGTGCATACGAGGGTCGGCGTGGGCACGGTCACACCCGCGAGGACCATCAGCGCTGGCCCAATAGCTACTTCGCTCAGCAGGGGCTTTTCACGTTAACCCAAGCCCATGCCTTGGCGTGCCGATCTCGATGAAGCAACCACCCACTGGAGAGCCGTGTGCGGGAGAACCGCACGCACGGTTCGGAGGGCGGGGAGGTGATGAGCCTTCCCGACCCCTATCAGCAGAAAGTGACGTTATCCCGGACCATTCTTCCCTGACGTCATCCCGGACGGCGCGCAGCGCCGAGCCGGGATCCAGATACACGCCCCGAAGAATGCGCGAAGCCGCAGCCACCCCGATCTACGCCACAATCTTGGCGCAACCTGTATCCCGACATCCTCGACAGCGCCGGAGACGCGGCCGCAACCACTGGATCCCCGCCTCCGCGGGGATGACAGCAAAAAACGACGTCATCCGGGCGGCCTCCGTCTCCCGGCATCACCCCACGCAGCCGCTCAACACCGCTTCGAAGCGATCGGTGATCGCGGCCAGATCGAAGGTGCGCTCGGCGTAGGCGCGCGCGCGCGCGGCCATGGCCTGGCGCGCGGCGTGGTCGGTACGCAGCGTGCGCGCGGCGGCGATGAAGGCCGCCGCGTCGCGCGGCTCGGCCACCAGGCCGGTCCCCTGGTCGCGGACGATGCGCGCGGCGAGGTTATCGGCCGGCACCGCCAGCAGCATCGCGCGCCCGGCGCAGTGATAGCTCAGCACCTTGGACGGCACCGAATACACGCCGGCATCGGGTTCGAGGATGCTCACCAGCACATCGGCGCTGGCCAGCACATCGGACATCGCCTCGTAGGGCTGAAACGGATTCACGCGCAGGTTGCGCAGCCCCGCCGCCGCGGCCTGCGCGCGCAGCCAATCGGCCGGCGCGCCCTGCGAATTGACCACCACTTCCACATCGTGGTCATCGGCAAAGGCCTTGGCCAGCGCCAGCAGCAGATCGGGATTGTGCTTGAAGCCCAGCGTGCCCGAATACAGAAACACCAGCTTGCGCTCCAGCCCCGCCGCCTGCGCCCACAGGTTGTCCTTGGCGCGCGGACGCACCTCATCCAGCGGCGCCCAGTTGGGGATGGTGGTGTAGCGCGCCGCAGCCACGCCGGCCGCCAGCACCGGCGCGCGGAAATCCTCGGTGATGCCCACCACCGCCGCGCTGCGCGCCAGCAGTCCCGCTTCCACGCGCTTGTAGTGCGCGCCCACCAGCGCGCCCAGCACCGGCAGGCGTTTGCGCAACACGCGATCGGTGGCCTCGGCCACCAGATCCTGCAGCCAGAACACCCAGGGAATACCCTGCGCATGGCACGCCGCATCCAGCGCGCGCACCGCATCCAGCGGCGCGTTGGCGCACATCACCACGTCCGGTTTCAGCGCGACGATGCGCCGTGCCAGCAAGCGCCCATACAAGCGCTCCAGCCGCCAGCGCCGCACGAACGCGCGCTTGTCCACCGGCCGCGGCAGCGCGATGCCCTCGATCAGCAACTCATCCGGATCATCGCCGCGCCGCGCCAGACCGCCCTTGGGCGTGGTCGGATTGGAGGCGTTGTAGAGCAGCGTCACGCGGTGCCCGCGCCGCGCCAGCGAACGCGCCAGTTGCGCGATGAAGGCGTGACCGCCGTAGTCATGAACCAGCACGTGCATTCCACTCTCCGCTGTGCAATGAGCCGCAAGCATAACCGCGCAAGCACAAGGCTTGGCGTGATTGCCAGGCACGCCCCGTTGCCATCTGACCCGCCCTGGCATGCCAGACGCAGCGAAGCAACTTCCCCACGCAAACCTTCCCGCGCTCCTACTTGTCATCCTGAGCACAGCGAAGGATCTTCCCCGCGACCACCTCACCTCCCGAACAAAAAATCCGCCTGCACCGCGCGGCCGTCGCGATCGTTCGCCATGTTGTACACACGGATCAGCCGCAACCCGCGCGCGCGCAGCCCGGCGATCACCTCATTCGCCAGCGCCTGGCCCGCGTACAGCTCGACAAACGAGCATTCGCCGTACACCCACGCGAACGCGTCCAGCAAGGTTTCGCAACCGCGCAGCGCCTGCAGTTCGTAGCTCTGCACGTCCAGCTTGAGCGGCGCCGGCGCGGCAATGTCCGCGCGCTGAGCACGTCGTCCAGCCGGCGCACCTCGATCGCGGCGCGGCGTGCTCAGGCTGCTTCCCGTACGCGCATTTCCACGCGCAGACCGGCCGCCGCCGCCATGTTGACCAGCGCATCGAGGCCGAACAGGTTGATCTTGCCGCGCATCAGGTCGGAGACGCGCGGCTGCGTCACGCCGAACAGCCTGGCGGCCTGCGCCTGGCTCATTTCGGTGCGGGTGATGTGCTTCTTGAGCGCCATCATCAGCGCGGAACGCAGCTTCATATTCTCGACCTCGGCCGGCGTATCCTCGATCGCATCCCACACGCTGGCATGTCGTTGCTTGCTCATGGTCCCAACTCCTTCTGCAATTCACGGTAGCGCTTGGCGACCAAGTCCAGATCCATCTTGCGGGTCTTTTCTGTCTTCTTCTGGAAGCAATGCAGCACATAGACGACATCGACCCACTTCGCCACGTAAATGATGCGGAACGCGCCGGCGGCGTCCCGTATCCGAATCTCTTTCACACCCTTGCCAATGCTCGCCATCGGCTTCCAGTCGTCAGGCTCCTGACCGTGTTGCACCTGGTCGAGCTGATGGCCTGCCTCGCGCCGGGCCGCCAATGGAAAGGCGCGCAAGTCGTCGAGGGAGCTGCCGCGGAAATCGACAGGTTTGGGGCCGGGCATGCGGCAAATATACAAAATATTGTATTGACCAGCAACCGGTGCAAACGATGGCTCGAACCGGGTCAAGCCCTACCTTGCTGAGCGCGGCGAAGAATCTCGGTATTGCTCTCGTGCCCGCACCACCTGCGCCGTGCTGCATCCAGTCTGCGCGCGTCGTCAAGACGACGCGCCGCGCATCCTGGTCATCGATATCGGCAACCGACGTAAAGTCTACCGATGAGCGCCGAGAAACGCGGCGTGGCCACACCGGCACCCCGAATTGCTTGGGGAGTTGGTGTGTTGGCCTAGGAGCCTGTCGGACTTTCAGAAAACCGCCAAATTGTGGCCAGGAATTGATCAAAATGGTCGGCGTGGGTCGCCTCAAATTGAGTTCGAGTGTTCGTGTTGCAACAGAATCATCGACGTACGAGGCGCATCTCATCAAAGTCCGACAGGCTGCTAGCGCGGATTTGACCCCACCCGGATGCACTTTTAAAGTAAGAAAGTAAGGATTGCCTTACCGGAGGCTCTCGCCATGCGCGCCATCGCCAAAATCACCGCCAAAGGTCAAACCACGATCCCGCAAGACGTTCGCGCCGCACTGCACGTCGCCCCTGGCGATCTGATCGCGTGGGAAGTCCGCGCCGATGGCACCGCGACGGTGCGCCGGGTGCAGCCGCTGGACATCGATTATCTGCGCGCCGTCGAGGGCACGCTCTCCGAATGGCACAGCCCTGCGGACGAAGAGGCCTACCGTGGGCTTTGAGCGCTACGCCGTCGTGCGCGTGCCCTTTCCGTTCACCGATCGCAATGCCAGCAAGAACCGCCCGGCGCTGGTGCTCTCGGATGACGCTGCGTTCAATACCCCTGCGGGCCATTCGGTGATGGCGATGATCACCACCGCCGCAAATCCACCCTGGCCACTGGACTGCCCGATCACCGATATGGCCGCCGCGGGCCTGCCGTCGGTTTCGCTGGTGCGGTTCAAGCTGTTCACGCTGGATCATCGGCTTGTCCGTGGCGTCTTGGGTACGCTGGCCACCGCCGACGCGGATGCTGTGCGCATGCACATGCTGCGGTTGTTCGCCTGCGCGCCATAGGCGGCGCCGATCAAGCACACGCTGGCGATGGTGCGCATCCTGCATGCGCCCGCACCGCACGATCAGATGCGTGTTCGAGACCACAATCGGCGACATGTTCCGCGACATGGCCACGATCCGCCAGCAGGCGCGCCAACGCTGGCGGAAGCTGTGCATCCAGCAGAAAGCGCATCAAGCAGCCCGCAGCACGGGGTGGTCGCTCTGCATGGCGGCAAACTCAAGCGCTGCCGTGATGTCAGCCGGCTCCAGGTAGGGGTAATCAGCCAGGATCTCTTCGCGGCTGGCGCCGCTGGCCAGCAGATCAAGCACGTCTTTCACCCGCAGCCGCAAGCCACGAATGCACGGACGGCCCCCGAGCTGTTCGGAATTCACGGTGATCCGATGTAGCTCACTCATGGCAATGCTCCTGATCAAGGCTGCACGACTGATCCGTGCTGTGTGCTCCAGCGGCGCTTGCGCGGACAAGCACCGGCCCGTGCGCGCTGCGGCAACCCGCAACGCCGAGATCCTTCGGGCAATGCCCTCAGGATGACAACGGAAAAGTGACAACGAAAACCTTTGTCATTCTGAGCGCAGCGAAGAATCTTCCCCGCACACACCTTCCCGCTCTTTGTCATTCCGGGCGCAGCGAAGAATCTTCCCCACGACCACTTCACCGCCCAAACAAAAAATCCGCCTGCACCGCGCGGCCGGCATGGTCGAAGGCCATGTTGTACGCGCCCAGCAACCCGAACCCGCGCTCGCGCAGCCAGGCGATCACCTCGACCGCGGCGTGGCCGGCCTCCTGCGTACCTGGGAAGATCCGCGTCTGCTCGCTGCCGATCGGCAGCAGCGACGACGAGTCGTCGCGCGCCGACACATGCATCGACGCCATGCCGGCGCGCTCGCCCACCGCGCAGGCATGCAGGGTCACGCGGGCATTACGTGCAAACACGCGGCGAAACACCGCGGCAACTCAGGCAGCCCGCACTTCGGCCAGTAAGTCCGGATGACGCTCAAGCACTTTCAAGAGTTTCACCAGTGCCAGAGGTGGCTTGGTCTTGCCGTTTTCATAACGGGAGAAGGCATTGACACCGCCGCCGAAAATCTCGGCCGCCTCTTGCTGGTCGAGGCGCAGCTTCTTGCGCACGCTGGCGATGAAGTCCGGATTGACCATCGCGGCGTTCACCTGTTTGTTGAATGCCAACATCAGGCTCATCGTGCGGCGAGATTCAGCCACATCCAGAATCGACTCATCACAGGCAGGACAAAAGTCGCCCGTCACTTGGGTAAGCACGGTCGACTCGCCCTTGTAGGTGTAGGGCACATCGCGGGTGTCGTGCACCAGCTTTTCCGCTCCGCAAATCGGGCACTTCATGGTCATAGCTCCTTGAAAGACACGATGAGCACGTCATCAATCACCATCAGCTTGAGATACATCTCGCCGGCCGACGTCGTTGGGCGGTAAACGTCCTGCCACACCCGATGATCCGCGTGGGTTGTCATGCTCTTGTGGAAGTCGGCGGTGGTCAGCGCCAGAACCACGGCAAGCATGCCGTCGAAATCGAACCCCAACGCCGCGCCACCTTCGCGGGCAGCCCTTGTCGTGCGCACCTGGCCTGCACGGGCCAAGGCCTTCACGACGGCCAGCTTGCAGTGAGGTGTGCCTTTCTCCATGGCGAAATTTAACCTAGTAGGTTACTTCTAGCAAGGGCCAGCGTGCTGTAGAGGGGGATACGCCCCGGCTCGCTGTCACACCCCGGCTTGCGGACACATTGCCGGCCTGCGGTCGTCACCGGGCGGCGGCAGCGAAGCATCTTCCCCGCACACACCTTCCCGCTCTTTGTCATTCTGAGCGCAGCGAAGAATCTTCCCCGCGACCACCTCCCCGCCCCTTCTTGTCATCCTGAGCGCAGCGAAGGATCTTCCACCCGACCACCTCACCTCCCAAACAAGGAATCCGCCTGCACCGCGCGGCCATCGCGGTCATTCGCCATGTCTGGCAACCGCAGACAACCGCATCCGCATCAGTCCCGCCGCGCCAAAGGGTTCCGAGCGCAGCGAAGCATCCCGCACGTGTTCTCGCGCCCATTGTCCGAGCGCGAATGCGGTTATACGGAAGTGGCTGAAGGTGGATGTCTTGCGCGAATCAGACCGGCTGCGGCGGCGCTCGGGCCAGGTGCTGGCTGCGGCTTGCGCTTCACGGGTACTCGCGGTGCGCGTGCAGAACGCCGATGATCTCGATTTGGTCGGCCAGAACCCGGTAGATCACGATGTAATTCGGGTGCACGACCAGCTCACGCGTGCCGGCGACTCGGCCGGCGCGGTACAGATAGGGGTGCTCCGACAGCGGCAACACGGACGCCTCGATGAGGGCTTGCAGTTCTTCGGCGGCAGCCGGATTGAACAGCGCAATGTAGGCCGCGATCGCGTCCAGTTCATCGAGCGCCTTGGCACTCCAGCGAAGGGGCAGCATTACGCCGGCTTCTGTTGCTTGCGCCTCGCCGCCTCGATGGTCGCTCGGACGCGCGCCATCGCTTCATCGTGCGGCACGCTAGGCCGCGGGTCATCGAGCGCGGCTTGCACCTGGGCACGCAACCAGCGGTCATAGCTGGTCGCTTGCTCATCGGTCTCGAACTCGGAAATCAGCGGGTCAAGGCGTGTGTTCATGGTCGCAGTTTACCACTTGGTTTGTTGTTCGGCCGGCTCTGGCAGGTCGAGCGGGGTCTGATCGGCCTGATTCCATTATCGAATCCTCTGCGACATTCAAGACGACGCGCTGCGCATCCTGGTCATCGATATCGGCAACTGACGTGAAGTCTACCGATGAGCGCCGAGAAGCGCGGCGTGGCCAGGAAGTACGGGCGCTGACCCGCTTTCACGGGTGACGACGGTCAGCCCGTGCACCAGGGCGGTGGCGGCGATCAGGGCATCGCGATCCGCCCGCGGCGCTGCGCTAAATACGGGCTCTGACCCGCTTCGCGGAACGGCTGAGCGCCTTGCAGTAAGCTCTCCTTGTTTCCTTACCTGGTGAGGGCGAGCCATGCTTGCCAAGAAGACGGTCAAGAACCAGATCACGCTGCCCAAGGCGGTCGTCGGCCGCTTTGCGGGCGTGGATTACTTCGAGGTCTCCACCGACGGCACCGCCATCGTGCTCAAGCCGCTGCGGCGCAGCCGCGCCGACGAAGTACGCGCCAAGCTGTCCAGGCTGGGCGTGCGCACGGCCGATGTGCCCGCCGCGGTGAAGTGGGCGCGCAAGGCGCGCTGACGTGCGCGTCGTGTTCGACACCGGCACGGTGGTCTCGGCGCTGCTGTTTACCCATGGACAACTGGCGTGGCTGCGCACGCATTGGGCGAGCGGCGACTGCACGCCGCTGCTGAGCGCCGCCACGGCCGCGGAACTGACGCGGGTGCTGGCTTACCCCAAATTCAAGCTCAGCGCGGACGAGCAGCACGAACTACTGGGCGACTACCTGCCCTTTGCCGAGATCGTGGCCCGCCCGCGGCGCTGCCCGGTCATCTGCCGTGACCCAGCCGACCAGCCCTTTCTGGACCTGGCGCATAGCAGCGGCGCGACGGTCCTGGTCAGCGGCGATGCCGATCTGTCGAGCTTGGCCGGACAAACGGCTTTCGACATCGAATCACCCGCTGCCTATCGGCAACGCGTGCTGGGGCGCTGAGGGCGCCAAGGGCGTCGCGACATGGCCATCACGCGCCGGCAAGGCCATGGACCTGCTGCGTGCAGGATCGGCGCCGTTCGTCGAGCGTGAGATCCCGAGCGCAGCACATCCGGCTGAGCGCAGCGAGGATCCTGGCTCCGCGATCGACAGATCCTTCGGGCTGCACCCTCAGGATGGCAACGGAAACCTTTGTCATTCTGAGCGCAGCGAAGGATCTTCCACCCGACCACCTCACCTTCCAAACAAAAAATCCGCCTGCACCGCGCGGCCATCGCGATCGTTCGCCATGTTGTACACGCCGATCAGCCGCAGACCACGCTCGCGCAGCCAGGCAATCACCTCATCCGCCAGCGCCTGGCCCGCGTACAGCGCCACGAACGAGCATTCCGACCAGTCAATCAGGTTCCCGGCCTGCATCTGCAATGACCCCGGACTGCGCTCTGCTGCATCCAGGCCGCGCTCGTTGCACAAACCTATGCCAGGAAGTGCATAATTCGGCCATGAAGCCGATCGTGTGGGTGGGTAGCAGCAAGGATGATCTCCGGCGCTTTCCTGCGTCCGCGCGCAGCCAGTCGGGTTTCCAACTCGATAAGGTGCAGCGGGGCGAAGATCCGGACGACTGGAAGCCGATGCCGACCATCGGACCTGGAGTGCGGGAAATCCGCATCCGTGAGGTGGCCGGAGCCTTCCGCGTCATCTACGTCGCACAGATCGGCCAAGCGCTGCATGTACTCCACTGCTTCCGGAAAAAGACCGAGCGGACTTCGCTCAAGGATCTGCAACTGGCACGGCAACGGCTCAGAGAGGTGATGCCATGAAGACGACCAACGGAAGTCCCCAAGGGACGACCAACGCGACCAAAGGGAGTCCCTTTTCGGGACGACCGAAGGAAGTTCAGAGGAGAAGTCCCCAAGGGACGACCTGCCGAAGCCCGCAAGGCGAGGCCAAGTCCAGGAACCGGCCCGGGCAAGCCGGGTTGACCAAGGGCGATGCGCGCGGCGTGTTCTACGACCTGTTCTCCGCGGAGCAGGCCGCGGAGCTTGCCATGCGTGCCACCCTGCTGCGCGGCCTGCAAGCTTGGCTCGCGGCAAGCGGCATCACCCAGACCCGGGCCGCGGCCACGCTGGGGACCACCCAGGCACGCATCAGTGACATCAAGCGCGGCAGGATCGAGCGCTTCAGCCTCGATCTGCTGGTGCGACTCGCCGGGCGTGCGGGACTGCGGCCCGAAGTGCGACTGGCGGCCTAGACAACGGCGCCTGGCGGCTCTGCATTCGGGTGACTCGGAAGAATCTTCCCCCATCCCTTCGTGTCATCCTGAGCGCAGCGAAGAATCCCGCGCTTCGGCAAACCACCACGCCGAGATCCTTCGGGCAATGCCCTCAGGATGACAACAGAAAAGTGACAACGAAAACCTTTGTCATTCTGAGCGCAGCGAAGAATCTCGCGCCGCAGCACATCCTCCAACCGACGCACCTCGACCTCGGCGCGGCCGGCTTCCTGCGTGTCGGGGGAGATCCGCGTCTGCTCGCTCCCGATCGGCAGCAGCGAGAACGAGTCGTCGCGCGCACTCCCTTTGTCATTCCACCAGGATTCACGCCAGCAGTTCCGCGCCCAAAGCCGCGTCCACCACTTGTTCAAATCAAGGAGAAGGTCTTCAGTCGCCCGCGCGCGGCGCTCTTGCGCGCGTCGAGTGCACTGCGCGGTTATGCGACGTTCTGCATCTTGTTCGCAAAGTCACGGCCCGACGTCGGTGGTGGAAGAGCCTTCCCGTCCTGGCGGTAGAGCGCAACGGCTTCCTCGACAACTTGACAAAGCTGCTCAAAGACGGCCTTTTCGTCCGTACCGTGGCACCCGCCGTAAATCAGCCCCGGAGAACTCCCGACAAAGCACTGGTCCTCCTCGGACCACTCGACGATCTTCGCGTATCGCGCGGTATCTTTCATGATTTTGACTCCTCAACGGCGCGCTTCACTGCGCGTACCTGATAGTGCTTCGCGTCGTCGCCAAGCGCACCAGATATTGCGATGGGTTTGGCAACCTTCGGGTGGACAAAGTTTCGGTGACTTCCCTTGCTGCTGCGGTCGACGAAGCCCGCTCGCTCAAGGTCGCCCACAAGCTCTCTTATTTTCGGCGGCACTCAGTCACCCTTCACGGTTCAGTCGCACACGCCCGAAGTAAGCGGCGCAACCCGCGCAGCGGGCTTGCGTCCGCTTGACCGAGTTGTTAACCAACAGCCCGCCTTGACTTGGGCGCTGACCTTTCAAGAACCTCGACCATGCGAGTTTGCCAGCCAGGCCCTGTGGACCTCCAGCGTGCAATAACCTTGGGAGGCAACCGCAAGGACAGTAGCTGACGTGGATTTGCGAGCTTCGGACGCCCGCGCCGCACCAGCTTTTCACCCTGATACAAGTCGGCCTCGGAAATCCAAGCGTCCGTGATCTCGGGCGGGATCTCCGCATCATGTGAGATAGGGTTGGAGTTTTTTCGCTTCGCGCTCATGACAATGCCTCATACTGATGATGCGTCTTGCGACGCCGCGCGGCGTCCATGCGAACACGACAAGCCGAGAATCGAGCCAACCCGCAGTGATGAAGCGAGGCTCGCCGTAGTCTTGGCGATCATCTGCACGTGTGAAGTGCGGCCCGGCAAAGGCCTCCTTGGCTCTGCGCATGTCCAAGCCGCGCTCCTGCAGCGTCCATTCGCGTTTTGCAGGGCGGCAGGTGATCCGCATGGACTAATTGTAGCTACAGAAAATGATGCTGTCAACAAAGTTGCGACCACGTTGAACCAGTTGACTAACAAGAAGTAGACGCTGCATCCGGGGTGTTGCACAAGATCGTCCGCCAGGCACGATGGTGCGTCAAGGCGGCTTCCCATGTCGCTCTTGAGCACGCGGCAGCCGCGCTCGATGTCAGACAGCGTCTTGTAGCTTGGCGTAACGAGTCGCCGCGCGCGCCACCCTTGTCATGAGCGCAGCGAAGATTCTCGCGCTGCGGCAACCCACCACGCCGAGATCCTTCGGGCCATGCCCTCAGGATGACAATAGAAAAGTGACAACGAAAACCTTTGTCATTCCGAGCGAAGCAAAGAATCTCGCTCTTGCTCTTGCTCCCGCCTCCCGAACAAGAAATCCGCCTGCACCGCGCGGCCGGCATGGTCGAAGGCCATGTTGTACGCGCCCAGCAACCCGAACCCGCGTTCGCGCAGCCAGGCGATCACTTCATCCGCCAGTGCCTGCCCTTCGTAAAGCTCGACAAACGAGCATTCGCAGTACACCCATGCGAACGCATCCAGCAGGGTTTCGCAGCCGCGCAGCGCTTGCAGCTCGTAGCCCTGCACGTCGAGCTTGAGCAGCGCCGGCGCGGCGATATCCGCGCGCTGCAACACATCCTCCAGCCTGCGCATCTCGATGTGGGCGATCGCGACCTCCGCCGTGCCCGGGAAAATCCGGTCCTGCTCGCTACCGATCGGCAGCAGCGAGGAGGAATCATCACGCGCCGATACGTGGATCGGCGCCTTGCCCGACGTGCTCGCGACCGCATAAGGATGCAACCGCACCCGGCCATCGCCGGCAAACACCTTGCTAAAAATCGCCGCCGGCGCCGGCAATGGCTCGAACGAGTCGATGCGCGCATCCGGAAAAACGTGGCGCGCCGCCAGCGCAAACTGGCCGCGGTTGGCCCCGATGTCCACCACCGCGCGGCAACCATTAAATTGCCGCAGAACCACCGCATGCTCCACGCCCGCCACCACGCGATGGCGTCGCAGCGCTGCGCGCCAATCGGCCACCCGCAGAATGCGCAACAACTTTGCAGCCTTGGCGGTCATGGCGCGCCGCCAATGATCTGCGCTTGCAGCAGCCTCCAACGCTGCGCGCTGGTCCGCTGCAAGCTCGCGAAGCTCGCCGCTGCGGCCACCGAAGCCGCCTGGAGCCTCTCCGGCGCCCGCATCCACGCCTCGACCTGCACCAAGGCCGCAGGCACGAAAGGTGCCTCGGGCGGGATCACGCAGCCGCACTCTGGGGTCACCACCTCGGGGATGCAGCCACGTCCATAAGCGATCACCGGCACGCCATGTTGCGTTGCTTCGTGGACCACCAGCGGCTCGGCCTCATTGGCATACAGGGTCGGGAAGATCAGGGTATCGATCCCGTCGAAAAACGCATCTTTCTCGGCGCCGTACTTGGCACCCACATACTCCACATTCGGCAAATCCTGCAGGCGTTGACGTACGCGCGTCTCGGTCGCGACGTCCTGGAACGGCCCTGCGATCCGGCCTTGCAACGACGCCCCGGGTTGCCGCAGCGCGGCCATCAGGTCCAGGAACTCGAAGATGCCTTTTTCAGCCGCGATGTTGCCCAGGAACCCCAGCACGCGCAGCTCGTGACGCGACCGCACCTGAGCCTGCTCGGATGAAGACACAAGAAACACCGCATTGGATACCGCGGCGACGTTGGCCGCGCCATAGAGCGTGCGCAACTGCCCCGCCATCCCCGCCGACTGCGTGATGTGCGTGGCCCGGCGGCCCGCCGCCCGCACCAGCATCGCGGTCAGGCGCCGACGCTCGTGCAGATAGGCAAAGCTGTGGTGGTGCACGAACACCCGCATCTTTCGCAGTCGCGCGAGGAGCAGAAAGGCAAGGTCATAGGTCTGGCCGGCCCCGCCCGAAACACCGATGTACAGCGCTGTGCCTCGCAAATGTCGGGTACCAGCCAGCCGTGCCAGCCCGCGCATGACGCGAGGCAACCGACCCAGCCGTGCCAGCATCGCCCTATCGAGGCTGGCCGGAGCCGTGTTGATCACGACCACACTTGCTGCCGAGGCCAACAGGCGTCCACGCACCGCAGCGTTCACCGTCGCCATGCCGTGCATGGGCGGTGGGAAGGTGCCGACCATCGTGACTTGCGATAAAGGCAGCGTCATGAGAGTTGCGCACCACGCTGCGCTAGCTGCAAGCGGCGTGCATCGATCGCCTGCAGAACCGAAGCACCATATGCGTCCCACGAATGCGCGCCTTGCACCTTCTTGCGTGCCGCATCGCCCAACTGCTGACGCAACTCCGGCTGTTCCGTCAATCGACGAATGGACTCCGTCAGGACAGTCGCATCGCCTGCAGGAACGATCAAGCCGTCGCAGTCATCTTCGATCAGCTCACCCGAACCGTTGTTGGTGGTAGTCACAACCGGCAAGCCCGAAGCCATGGCCTCAAGCACGACTAGCGCACAAGCATCCTCAAGAGTTGGAAGTACAAACAGATCTGAGCTCCGCATCGCCTCAGCCACACCGCCCGGCAAAATCGTGCCTTCGTAAACCACGTTTGAGGGCAGTCCGCCATCGAATACCTCGGCACTGACCATTGGGCCAATCAGGCGAAAACGCACGGGCAGGTCGCGGCAGCGCCGCGCAGCGTCGAGCAGCACACGGACGCCCTTGCGGTGCGAAATCTGCCCGACGTACAGGCACTCCAGTGGACGCTTGTCCGGCGCCGATACTTGCTGCAGCCCTGGGTGGAATGCACGCAGGTCGACGCCATAGGGCAGCAAGGCGATCTTGTCGGACGGGACACCATGTGCCAGCAATTGTCCGGCGACAAAGCGCGATGGCACCAACACCAAATCGGCCAGGGACAACTCAGCCTCGACACGCCGACTCATCCAGCCCGGAATCATCTCGTGGTGCGAAGCCTTCAAGCCTGCCAATGCCACAAGAAAGCGATTGTGCTCGTCCGGATGACTGTTGACGAAATTCAACACGGTCAAGCCACCCTGCTGCCGCATGATCCGAAAGCTCTCGAGACTAGCGCCGTACATGCCCACCAAGGCGTCCGCGGGATGCATATCCAAACGCCGCGCTACTGCTTGATCAAATTGCGCTTTAACCCGGTACATCCTGCTAGTGGCTAAAGCCGGGAAGCGCGAACCAAACAGCCGTCTCGTACTGATATACGCAAGTTCTGAAAGTATCGCAAGGTTGGTCGCCTGCGCAGCGGGAATGCCAGCGTAAGCGCGCCTGGAAAACACCTTGGCAAGTTTTGGCCCGATCAATGGCAGCCGCTGCACACCCGGCTGCCATCGAGCCAAATAAAGTGTCGTGTAGAAGCGCTCAAGCTGCGCATGGGCAGTGGCCGCCTGCGCAATAGAAACGATAGCGTTCTCGCGGTATGGCGTACTGATGAGTAATTGCATTTCTGGCACCCCTAATTTTTTTGTGGAATAACAGGCTGTGCCTCATAAATCCGTCGCATTAATCATTCACGACCGCTCGTGAATCACATATCCGTCTTCCGATATGCCCGCGTTGAAGGAATAACCTAGTACCCCTACGTTCTACCCTGTCGGACAGGGCTCAGATGTCCCCTCCACTCCACATGATCGGCCGCGCGGTCTGGAGCCGCTGTTGTATCGCTGAGGAAGGGCGCACGTACAACGTGTTGCCTGTTTTCGAGTATGTTTCCAGTGAAGCGAGTTGACGCGCAAAGGGCTCGTAACGCATTGGCTGGAATCCGAAGCCTAGGAGTTGCGAATGAATGTCGGCATCGTTGAAGCCATAACGGCCGCCAAGTCCGTTGAGCTCGATCAGCACGGCCCACAATGTGTCTTGAGCCAGCAATTTTTGCGCACCAGACAAAACCTCAGTTTCGAAACCTTCCACATCGATCTTTATCATGAGCGGCGCGGTGCCATCGGCGATACGGTCCAGGGTATCGGCGGCAATGCGCACCGCATTACCAGTAGCCCCCTCTTCAAGAAGCACATGATTCGTCGAGCCCTCCTGCGTGGAGAACGACAGTTCGCCTTGCTGGCTACTAACGCCGATATTTCTTGCTTGGATCATGGCGCCGTAACGGTTGACAGCGATGTTGTCCAATAACTGATGATAAGTATCGGGCACTGGCTCCAGCGCCAGTGCCTTCGCCCCACGCCCGGCGGCGATCAGGCTATAAGCACCGACATTGGCGCCGACATCCACGAGCAAATCACCATCCCGCAATAGATGGGCCGCGAAAGCCATGTCCTCGAATTCCATCAGACCAACATAGAGGTTACCGGTGGCTCCATGCATCCCCGTGCGGACCAGCAAGCGCGTGCCGTCAACGAAGGGCATGGCGACTGGCGCCTTCAGCAGACGGCTTCCCAGCTGCCAGCGAAAGATCCGGGTCAGGGTTCCCAATCGATCGCGGCGCCCCAGCGGGTGGTTGAGGTAGTAATTCAAGGTGCGCCACGGGGCGGTGAGTTTCATGTGGGTGGCTTTTCGAAAACTGTATGCACAATGCGTTCGAAATCCTCGGCCCACCGCTCTGGCGTATGTCCCTTGATCTTATCGGATGAGGTTTTCCCCATGCGCTCGCGCAACGCACCATCCTGGGCCAAGGTCAACATGCGCTCGGCTAGCGCCGCACTGTCTTCCGGCGGCACGATGTAGCCGTTGACGCCTTCTTCGATGCGGTCGCGAATTTCACCGGCGGCAGTGGTGCTGATGACCGGCAGACCGCATGCCATCGCCTCGTCTACCACCAAGCCATAGGGGTCGCCAAGTGTAGGGAACACGAAGACATCGCTTGAGGCGTAGTAGCGCGGCACCTCGGGCTTTTGCTTGAAGCCCGCGAACACCACATGGCGCAGGCCGCGTTCGATGCAAAGCTGCCTGAGCTTGGCCTCGTCCGCACCATCGCCTACCAGTAAAAGACTGATCTCGTTACTGAAGCGTGCCTGGACAATCTCGTATGCCTCCAGCAGATAGTCGAGCCCCTTCCCCCACCAGAGGCGGCCCACGTAAATGAAGGTCGTGCCGTGCAGTCCAAGGTCAGTACGCAGCTGCTCACGATTTTGCCGGGCCAACCGCGCGCCATTCGCGTAATGCGACACATCGATGACGTGTGGCGCATAGAAGATCTTTTCGACACTTGCGCCCGCGCGCTCGGCGAAGCCCCTGCCATCATCGCCGACCGTCACGATCGCATCGACCCTCCTGAAGAGCCAGCGCTTGATCCAGGTCTTGTAGGCGCGGCGTTTGATCCAGCGATCGAACGTGACTTCGGCCCAAAAGCCCGTCTTCGCGCCGCGCAGCTTCGCGACCAGCCAGCCCAGGATGAACACCGGCTCGGCATAGAGGCTGACCAGTACATCAGGCCGACGCCCAAACGACGGCAAAGGCCAGTGCAGCACGCGCTTGCCGATGCGAGTCGTCGGCAGATACCGGAACTTGAAGCGCCAAGTGGATTCATCCACATCCCAACTTCGGCCCGGCTCGATGCGGTCGTTGAACCATGCCTCGAACTCGAACGCGCCGCGATCAGCGAGCACATTGAAGCGCTCGACCATGTAGGGCGATGGGATGTTGTTCCAGTAGACCAGGAATGACTTTGCCGTCATCGAGACGCGCTCATCCAGCATGACAACCGCCTTGCCACTGCCACTCGGTAGTTGACCCATGTGAACTCGCCTGCCCGTGTCGTCGCATTCAGCGCCATCGTCTTGCGTAGAGCCGGCGCCTGCTTCAGTTCCTGCATCCGCTTGGCGAGCACGCCCACATCCCGCGGCGGCACGAGGTAGCCATCCACACCATCGCGGACGATATCGCCGTGGCCGTTCGAGGTCGTGAGCACCGGTAGGCCGCAGGCCATCGCCTCGATTACCACCAGGCCCATGCCCTCGATGAGAGTCGGAAACGCGAATACGTCCGCCTGCCGGAACAAATCAGCCAATTGCGCGCGTGGCACATGCGGCACATGCCGGAACAGATGGCGCCAGGGCTTCAGCGCGGTGCCGTTGTCCTGCATCTGCCCTACTAGGGTCAACGTGGTTTTGGCGTCTTGGATCTGCTCGTAGGCCTTGAGCAGGTAAGAAAGGCCCTTGCGCTGGCTGAGCTGTCCTACGAAGACGATGTTGAAGCTGTCGTCCCACGCAGGCTTGGGTTCGCCCGGGCGAAACAGGGACGTGTCCACCCCGTAAGGGATGACTTCAAGCTTTTCAGCAGGCACGCCCTCGGCGATGAAGGTGTCGCGGACGAAGCTGGAACCGACCAAGACGTGATCGGCCAACTCGATCTCGCGATCCAGCTGCGCGATCTGCCATGTTGGAAGGTCATGGCCGTTGAGTGTCGCGGCAAAGTTGGGTTCAAGCTCGGCCTCCTCCTGCAAATAGCGACGGGTGTAGGCATGATGGGCGAGCGAATAATTCAGTACACAAACCGCACCACGCGTTTTGGCAGCCAGAAACGCTGGTTCTGCGCAACCCCAACTGGCAACGACCATGCTTTCATCGCGGAATGCTCGTGCGCCTGCGTTGGCGATCGCCTTTGCCCAGCGATGCATCAAACGGATTCGCGTTTGCCTGTTCCGCATAGTGCTGTGTGTAAGCCGTGAATGTGCCGCCATCACGATATCCCAGCCCAGAGCTGCTTGTTGGATGTGTTCACTGATCAAGCGAGCTGGCATCACGCGTCGCCCGAAGGTTTGCGCATAGGCCGAACGCAGCCCCGGGATACTCGCAAGAATACGCTCTCCTGCGCGCCCCATATTGGCGTATGGGCGCACATAGCGGGATAGCATTCCCTGCTCGGCCAAGCCCGCAGCCAATTGGTTCAATTCCGGGAATGAACTATTAATGACCAGGATCATTTGTGACTCGATGATTCGATGGTGCTGCGGCTGCGCGAAAACGCGGGAGATTTGCCCCAACGAAAACGGGTGATCCACATCGCAAGTACCAAAGGCACTACCATGAACAGCATGCGCGACAGGGTGTCGGGCAGGGTTCCGCGCATCAGAATTACCACGAACGGCAAACCCATGCTGTAGATCAGCAGTGCATTGATATGGCCCTGATAGCGCAGAAACCACCGCCACGACATAGCTAGAACGACGCCGGTAAAAAACATTCCGAGTGCGACACCGATAAAACCGCTATCAGCATAAAACGGCCCAATGATGGAAAACGCAGCCGATGCGCGCGAGGCAGCGTAATGTGCCGGCCACAGCGCATTCACTACAGCACTGTTCATGACCAGCGGCTTATTGGGCCATAGTGGACGCGGTACAGCAGTAACAAACAAATCGGTGAACACACCAGCAGGCTGGTAAGCCAGCTTGCTTGGTACCACGATCAATTCATTCGTTATTGAATCGAACATTTCATTGTCCGACCCGGTCAATATTTCCTTGAATTGTTGGCCGGGCGCAGCCAATGCACTGAACAATATTTCGGTCTTGTCGCGATTCGCCGAGGTAGCAACGGTTCTAACTTCACGCTGCCATCCCATGAGGGAAATCCCGACAATCGCACCAATGATCAGTATACGCGCGGCGGGACGCCGCTGCTTCCAGAGATACCAGAAGGTTGGGACCGAGAGCACCAGAGGCAACAACTGGCTACGTGTACCACTTGCCCCATAGAAAATGATCAACGGCAAGGCCGTGGCCATGAAGGCAATATAATATCTCCTGCGCTTCACCGTAATGGCCAGAGCAAAAAATATGAGCGCCGATGCCGCCCACATCGAAATGCCATTATAAAAGTATCCAGTCGAACCCAAATAGATTGCATTGTCCTGACCGGATCTCCCCTTGAGCAAAAAAAGCAACAGGCTCAAGCCACCGCCTTTTGCAAGAAAGATGCTGAACAATGCCCCTCCGAGTAAGAAGAACATCCATGCTGCTGACGCAGCTCTCCGAGGCTGAAAAGCAGAAGCGTGCGGGAGATACTTTGCCCATCGAGACGAAAAATTGCTGTGGTAGCCCAATTGGAACGCCAAAATACCTACCAAGACCACCATTAATGCCAAATTGAATGTCGGCATGATGGGATAACCAAGATGCATCGTTCGCTCCGTCGCAAGATCCGCCAACGGACGGCCAATAAACATCATTGCCATCGCAATCACGCCGAGCACAAGTGGCTCAAATAAATCAAGCGTACCAAGCAGGGTGCGCAGCAGCACTGGGCCGAGCAGAGCAAGAATGACAGCGTTGAGAAGCAAGCTGCGAAGTCCAATTCCCGCCAGCCAGATCGCTGTCGCCATCAAGCTGCCGATGAGCGCGAGTTCCCCCAGCACAAGAAAATTTCGTTTAGATCGGCTCATTGCCCATGTCTCATGAAATCTGGAAATCTCATGGCTGCGATGCCCCGTCGAGTGTGGCTGAATCCATATCCCGCTCCGGAATTGAAGTGCCGCTTGACAGTGACGATCGCCATGTGAACCAAACCGCGACGGCCAGAGAACCCGCAGATGCAGCTACCACCGCCTGCGCTGCACCAAGTACACCCCAGACCGGAATGCCCACGGCCAACGCTGGAATGCCAACACCTAGACCGACCAACTCGGCGATAGTCGAAGCGAAAGGTCGCCCCATTCCGCGAAGTCCGTCGGCCAACACTCTGTAGACCGCACCAAGTAATCCGGCGAACGTCAGGGCTTTCAGGATCGGCGATGCGGGCAAGAATGCGCTCCCGTAAACCAAACGCAGCAAGGGAGATGCCCAGAGCAGGACCACGAGCAAGGCCAATGTTCCACCTAGTCCTGCAATGCCTGCAAACTTTAAGATAATCTTCATCTGTTCCTGGCGCTGGCTGCACTTTGCCACCTCGGGCAACACGACTTGACCAAGTGCGAAGCCTTGCGCCCGCAATAAACTGGCCCCGGCCAGTGCTGCCATGTACAGCCCAAGATCATGTACTCCAACCAGCATCGTCAGCGCCAGCACGTCGATTTGCAGCCCACTGAACGGCTGTAACGTACCGATATGCGCCGACAAGCCGTAGCGCAAGTCGCCCCAGAGCGTCTTCACATCGAACCAGCCAAGGGGGGACTCTTGACCTCGGCGGACCAGCATCGGCAAGGTCAAACTCAATGCCAGGGCCAACGTCAGCACATTGCTCAGCAGATTAGCTGATACCACGCTTTCCACATTCATGTGGCCAAATGCCCAAAAGAGCACGAGCAGAAGAACATAGCCAGCAGATACACTCAACCTGACTACATTGAATCTTGCGTACTGCCCGGAGCCCTGTTGGATGGCATTGATGTAAAGCGTGAGCAGATTGAGCGGCACATAAGCCAGTAGATAGAGAACTGCCAGATGTGCCAGGACGGTGCCGTGACTCGCTAGCACCACGGGCAACAGCCAAATTCCGAGTGCCGCCAGTACCAACCATTGCAGACCCGCTGCAACTAAGCCATTGCCAAGCAATTGATGGCGCCGCGCAGGCTCTTTGGCGGATGCATAGGTATATGCAACCGGAATACCCACATTACCTAGATAGGCAAAAAGTGCTGCCCAACTGATCACCGCAGCCAACTGGCCGCGCCCGTCTGGCCCAAGCCATCGAGCGACCAAGATCCCAGTAACCAAACCGATGAGCTGGATCGCGATCTGGGCACCGCTGGTGTAGAAAATTGCCCGCCTCATGATGGAGGCAAAAATGGAACATGCGCCGCTTGGCGGGCTAAGTCCGCGAAGCCACGACGGCGCTCTCCGATCATCGTGCGTGCGCGGCACCGCGCGGCTTCGCGTACTGAGCGCGCGGTCATGTCGTTGCCGGCCGACTGCGAGAAGCCCAGATCAGCCATCAACAGATAGGTGGGGATGGCCGCCAAGATCAGCCATTCGCCATAGAGCTGCGTGCCCCAGGCGTGCAGCAGGATCGGCACGCCCGCCAACTGGATGACGACGGCCACCAGTTGCCCGTAGGCGTTGGCGCCCAGGCCATGCAGGATGCGGCGGGTGACGTGGCGATCCATGGTCAGGCTTGGCCCTCGGTGGCTGCGCCGCAGGCAGGCGCTGGCCCTCGTGTTGCCTGGCCGTCTACGGCACGCAAGGCGTTGCGCAATTCCGTCAGCGCCAGTCCGACGGCCCTGGTATGTGCAAAAGGCATCCGCCCCCCGATCCATGTCAGCGCTGCGCACGCCGCGGGTGCGCGCCATGTGCTTCGGCGTCAAGGTCCGCGCCGTGGCGCCGTGAGTATAGAAGCCCGATCGCAGCGAAAGCAGCCGTGCCGGCTCAAGGCAATCTTACGATTACGACAGGATGCCATTACGCGGGCTCATCGCGCTTCGGTGCGCGTGATTTCGCGCGCCACGACGCGCGCGAGGATGCACGGCTGCAACGGCACGAAACCGGCGGCATCGGTCAGGTGACGGCTGAGAGGCGCGCCGTGGCTGGCGCTGTCGCCCGGCACGCGCACGCCGAGGGAAACGCGAAGAGCGAGATCCTTCGCTGCGCTCAGCAACATGACAAAAGCACGGGATGACGCGGCGTGAGCATGGTGGCTTGTTCGCGGGTCAGGCACATGGGTTATTCCAAGCCGAGGCCGAAACGCTGGCCGATGTGTTGCAGGATCGTCTCGATGCGGGCGGCAGCGTCGAAGCCTTGATTGAGGTAGGCGGCGCGCAATGCGGGTTCGTCCGGGTATTCGTGGGCAACGTGGTTGCGCAGGGCGCGCAGTTTTTCCCATGATTCGGTGCTTTCGAGCAGGCCGAGCTTCTCCAGCCGGTTGAGCTTGTCCAGCATGGGCCGGTCTTCGTAGGGCTCCTGCAGCACATCGAGCACCGCCGGAAACAGACGCGTGTCCAGCACGTCTTGCAGCTTGCCGAAGCGCAGCACGAATTGATCGATGTCCTGCACGGCGTCATCGTCGAGATCCGCCAGCGTGGCGGCGCTGAGCGGCCTGCGCGGCGCGATGGAGGCCAGCGCATGGCGCATGTGGTGGCGGTGGCGCAGGGCTTGCCGCCACACGTCCTGCAAGCGCTGTTGATGGGAGTCGCCGCTCACAGCAGCACCCCCGTGACCTTGGCGGTCGTGATGATGTCGCGCGCGGCGCCCAGGACCGGTGCGTCGAGGATCAGATCGATCTTTTGTTCGCCAAGCGCGCGTTGCAGTCGTGCCAGCATCGCGATGCTGTCGCGGGCCAATGCGTCGGGCTGGGTTTGCGTGGTTTGCACCAGCAAGTCGATGTCGCCGCCGCGCTTGGCATCATCCACGCGCGAGCCGAACAGCCACACGCGCGCATCGCTGCCGAAGACCTCGGCGGCGGCGCTGCGGATGATGGCGGCTTGTTCGGGAGTCAGTCGCATGGGGTCAGCGGGTTTGCAGGTTGTCATTGGGCATGACGCATGGCCTACAGCGCGAACGCGCCGAAATCGTCCAGATGTCGATGCACGATGCGATGCACGATCTGCCAGTCGATGGCACGGTAGCTGTGCACGGCCACGTTGCGGAAGCCGACCGCGCCGCGCAGGCGTTGCGCAAACCCGGCGTCGAGCACGCCCGCGTCGGCGAGGCGCGCGAAGGCTTCACCCATGGTTTGCGGCGCGGGCAGTCCGCTGGCGGCAATCCAGTGCGCTGCGATGTCCACGCACAATTGCACGGCGCGCGTCAGATTCACGGCGACGATGGTCTTGCGCATCGATGTCACGCGCGAGGTCCTCGGCAAGTGGCGGGCACTTGTCGTGGGGGCGCCGCGTGCATAGCCGCGGCGATTCGACTTTCTGCTCGATCAGCGCCCGATCCATCGCTGCCTCCGCGCGTCGAGGATGCGCCTCTGCAGCGGCACGAAGTCGGCCACATCGGTCAGGTGACGGCTGAGCAGCGCGCCATGCCGGGTGCTGTCGCCCAGCACGCGCACACCGTGGCTGAGGATTTGCCCGAGCAACAGCTCGCCGGCAGCGGCCAGGTCGATCAGGTCCACCGGGCGGCCGGTGGCCATCGCCAGATCGCTGATCAGGGCGATGATCTCGTCGGCGTGCAGCGGTCGATCGGCGCCCACGGCCAGATCGAGGTCGCTGTCGGGCCGCGCCGTGCCGCGCGCCAGCGATCCGAACAACATCGCGAAGTTCACCTGCGGGTGCCGCGCCAGCACGGCGCGCAGTTGGCTGGCCAGCGGCTCGGGCGCGATGGGGTTGGGCTGCGCGGTCATGTTCACAGCTCGATCCCGGTTTCATGAGCGATACGCACGATGGCGCGGGTGTCATCGGGGTGCTGGATGACGACATCGATCTTGCGCTCGCCGAGGCTTTCCTCGAGCTTGCCGAGAAAGCGCACCTTGCGCATGAAAGACTCGACTGCGGGCAGTTGCGCGGCTTCGATCAGCAGATCGATATCGCCGCCGCGCTTGCTGTCGTCCACGCGCGAGCCGAACAGCCACACGCGCGCGTCGCTGCCGAATACCTCGGCGGCGGCGCTGCGGATGATGGCGGCTTGTTCGGTGGTCAGGCGCATGGGTTATTCCAAGCCGAGGCCGAAACGCTGGCCGATGCGTTGCAGGATCGTCTCGATGCTGGCGGCCGCGTCGAAGCCTTGATTGAGGTAGGCGGCGCGCAATGCGGGTTCGTCCGGATACTCGTGGGCAAAGTGGTTGCGCAGGGCGCGCAGTTTTTCCCATGATTCGGTGCTTTCGAGCAGGCCGAGTTTCTCCAGCCGGTTGAGCTTGTCCAGCATGGGCCGGTCTTCATAGGGCTCTTGCAGCACATCGAGCAAGGCCGGAAACAGGCGCGTGCCCAGCACGTCTTGCAGCTTGCCGAAGCGCAGCACGAATTGATCGATGTCCTGCACGGCGTCATCGTCGAGATCCGCCAGCGTGGCGGCGCTGAGCGGCCTGCGCGGCGCGATGGAGGCCAGCGCATGGCGCATGTGGTGGCGGTGGCGCATGGCTTGCCGCCACACGTCCTGCAAGCGCTGTTGATGGGAGTCGCCGCTCACAGCAGCACCCCCGTGGCCTTGGCGGTCGTGATGATGTCGCGCGTGGCGCCCAGGACCGGTGCGTCGAGGATCAGATCGATCTTTTGTTCGCCCAGTGCGCGATGCAGCCGGGCCAGCATCGCGATGCTGGCCCGGGCCAGTGCGTCGGGCTGGGTTTGCGCGGTTTGCACCAGCAGGTCGATGTCACCACCGCGCTTGCTATCGTCCACGCGCGAGCCGAACAGCCACACGCGCGCGTCGCTGCCGAATACCTCGGCGGCGGTGCTGCGGATGATGGCGGCTTGTTCGGGGGTCAGACGCATGGGTGGGATTGGATTCAAGGCGCGTGCGGATTCGCGGGCAACAGGCCCAACCGCCGGCCGAGACTGCGCAGGCGCAGAATCACACCGGCCAGGATCTCGGTGGCCTCGCGGATGGCCTGCAGCACCTCGGGCATGGCAGCGGCTTCGAGGTCGTAATCGTGGGTGAGGCGATTGCGCAGGGCGCGCAGTTCCATCCACACCTCGGCCTGCTCGATCAAGTCCTGACGCACCGCCCAGTCGATCACGTCCGCGAAGCCGCGATAGCGCTCGCCGATCATCGCGTGGGCGTGCCGCAGCGCGGCGGAGAGCTGGTCCTGCAGCTTGGTGTAGCGGTCGTTGATGGATGCCAGGCGCTCGAGCACCTCGGCATTGTCGAGATCGCCGGGCGCGAGCGCCTTGGGCAGGCGCTCCAGCGAATAACGCAAACCCGACTCGATGCGCGTCAGCACCTGCAGTTGCTGTTGCAGCAGGGCCTGCTGCTGGGCGAACAGGGCGCTCATGCCAGCGGCACTCCGGTGAGGCGCGCGATTTCGTGGATGGGTTGCGGACGGGTGCCCACCGCGCGCACCACGATGTCGATGCGCTGCTCGCCCAGCCGTTGCTGCAGCAGGCTCCACAGCCGTGCTTGCCGCTGCACCACCGAAGCACTGGTTTGCGCGGTTTCCAAATACAGGTCGATGTCACCACCGCGCTTGGCGTCGTCCACGCGCGAGCCGAACAGCCACACGCGCGCGTCCGCGCCGAAGACCTCGGCGGCGGCGCTGCGGATGATGGCGGCTTGTTCGGGGGTCAGGCGCATGGGGCTGTTCAATGGGCTGCGGAGTGAGACTGAGATCCTGCGCTGCGCTCAGGATGACACGGCGGAAGCGCGGAGAAGCGCAGGTGTCTTTCGCTGCGCTCAGGATGACTGACCATTTGCAGGTTGTCATTGGGCATGACGCATGGCCTCCAGCGCGAACGCGCCGAAATCATGCAGGTGCCGATGCACGATGGTGTGCACGATCTGCCAATCGATGGCGCGGTAGCTGTGCACGGCCACGTTGCGGAAGCCGACCGCGCCGCGCAGGCGTTGCGCAAGCCCGGCGTCGAGCACGCCCGCGTCGGCGAGGCGCGCGAAGGCTTCGCCCATGGTTTGCGGCGCGGGCAGTCCGCTGGCGGCAATCCAGTGCGCTGCGATGTCTACGCACAATTGCACGGCGCGCGTCAGATTCACGGCGACGATGTCTTGCGCGTCGATGTCACGCGCGAGGTCCTCGGCACGTGGCGGGCACTTGTCGTGGATGCGCTGCGTGCATAGCCGCAGCGATTCGACTTTCTGCTCGATCAGCGCCCGATCCATCGCCGCCTCCGCGCGTCGAGGATGCGCCGCTGCAGCGGCACGAAGTCGGCCACATCGGTCAGGTGGCGGCTGAGCAGCGCGCCATGCCGGGTGCTGTCGCCCAGCACGCGCACGCCGTGGCTGAGGATTTGCCCGAGCAACGGCTCGCCGGCAGCGGCCAGGTCGATCAGATCCACCGGGCGGCCGGTGGCCATGGCCAGATCGCTGATCAGGGCGATGATCTCGTCGGCGTGCAGCGGTCGATCGGCGCCCACGGCCAGATCGAGGTCGCTGTCGGGCCGCGCCGTGCCGCGCGCCAGCGATCCGAACAACATCGCGAAGTTCACCTGCGGGTGCCGCGCCAGCACGGCGCGCAGTTGGCTGGCCAGCGGCTCGGGCGCGATGGGGGTGGGCTGCGCGGTCATGTTCACGGCTCGATCCCGGTTTCATGGGCGATACGCACGCTGGCGCGGGTGTCGCCGGGGTGCTGGATGACGACATCGATCTTGCGCTCGCCGAGGCTTTCCTCGAGCTTGCCGAGAAAGCGCACCTTGCGCATGAAAGTCTCGACGGCGGGCAGTTGCGCGGCTTCGATCAGCAGGTCGATGTCGCCGCCGCGCTTGGCGTCGTCCACGCGCGAGCCGAACAGCCACACGCGCGCGTCGCTGCCGAAGACCTCGGCGGCGGCGCTGCGGATGATGGCGGCTTGTTCGGGGGTCAGGCGCATGGGCTGGTTCAATGGGCGGCGGCGTGTAACCGGGATCCTTCGTTGCGCTCAGGATGACAGGGAACCTGAGGTGCGATGCGGCTGCATGTCAACTCGAATCCGATAGGGGTCGGGAAGGCTCATCACCTCCCCGCCCTCCGAACCGTGCGTGCGGTTCTCCCGCACACGGCTCTCCAGTGGGTGGTTGCTTCATCGAGATCGGCACGCCAAGGCATGGGCTTGGGTTAACGTGAAAAGCCCCTGCTGAGCGAAGTAGCTATTGGGCCAGCGCTGATGGTCCTCGCGGGTGTGACCGTGCCCACGCCGACCCTCGTATGCACGAAGGATAGAGCGCAGACGCCGGCGGATAAACCCGTCGAGCTTGCTGAAAGTGATCCGGTGGGCATGCCTGAAGTACTGGTACCAGCCCCGCAGCATCGGGTTGATCTGGCTGATGATGCTCGCCAGCGAACGCCCCTTGGTACGCGGCGTGTGCTGTCGAATTTTGTCCAGCATCGCGTTCCAGCTCTTCGTGCGTACCCGGCGTTGACCGGCCTCGAACCGATAGCCCAGAAACTCGAACCCGCGGCCTACCTGTCGGCAGTCGCCGACGTGGGTCTTGTCCGGGTGCAAGGTCAGCTCGTGGGCGTCCACCCACGTGCCAATCTCGGCCAGCGCACGTTGCGCCTCATCCGCGGTCTGACACAGCACCACGAAGTCATCGGCATAACGCACCATCCGATAGCCGCCTGCGGCCATCGTCTCGTCGAGCCCATGCAGGTAGATATTGGACAACAGCGGACTGATCACCGCACCCTGCGGCGTACCGCCCGTGGGGATCCAGCGTTCCAGTCCCGCCATCACTTCCTGCTTGAGCCACGATTCCAGCAAGCGCAGTACGCGGCCATCCGCGATCTGCTCGCGCACCCGCGCCATCAGACCGGCGTGCGGAATGCTGTCAAAGTAGCCGGCAAGGTCGGCATCCACCACATGGCAATACCCCGCCCGCAGCAGTGCATCCACCTCCCGCAGCGCACGCTTGGCACCGCGGCCGGGCCGAAACCCGTAGCTGTGTGCGCAAAAGATCGACTCGAAGATCGGCTCAATCACCAGCCGTACCGCCGTTTGCACCACGCGATCCTTCACCGTCGGTATCCCCAGTGGACGGGTTTGGCCCCGCCCTTTGGGAATCTCGACCCGCCTGATCGCTTGGGGCCGGTACGTGTCACTGCGCAGCGCCCTCGCCAGCTCGTCGAGGTAGCGCTCGGCATGGGCCGCGAACGCGTCCACACTTTGACGATCCACCCCGGCCGCTCCGCAATTGCGCACCACCCGTCCCCACGCCGCTTGCAGCGTCGCCGGACGCATCACCTTGTCCATCAGGCTGAACCATTTTCCTCCCTTCACGCCGTTGTCCAGCGCTGCCAACATTCGGTCCGTCCATACCGAGGCTTCCACCCAACTCCAATCGCGAGTCTGGGTATCTTCATCGTGCTTAGCCGTTACCGGCACTTGCGATGAGTTTGCGTGCATCGTTCTCAACCTCCCGAATCCACCTTCCTGCCTCCCTTCCCTCCACGCGGTTTTGCTAGCCGCGCTTCGCGGACCTCAACTCAAGATCCTGCGGTACTACGAAGGCTCTGACTCCCGCACCCGTTCACATCGGGCGCGGGTCTCCCCGCTTACTGCATCGCACCTTCCCAATGTTCCGTCCCCAACCACACGGTGTGCCCGATCATCGCTTTGACAGCCACCTCAGCGTGATCGGTGAGTTCCAGGCTTCGCCATGAATGAGCAGGCTCGCCGCAACACCCCGCCGAAACGGGTTCGCTTTACTACGGACCATCAGTTCGCTTCCGGTTGCTCTCCACCCCGCCTCTCAGCGACGCAGTTACCTTCAACTACAGGGCCTGTGGCTTGCCCCGACGCGGATTTGCACCGCGCTGATACGATGCCCTCACGGGCGCACTCATTCCCGCGAAGGCGGGAATCCAGTGACACTTGCGGACTGGATGACCAGCTTCGCTGTTGGTGAAGCGCCTCCCGCCTGCGCGGGGATGACGAGGCGAAAGCGCGGGATGGCAGTTTTCAGTTGTCATGCTGAGGCCGACGGCCGAAGCATCTCGCCTTGGGGCGTGGCGATGACGCGAAAAGCGAGATCCTTCGCTGCGGTCACTCTCCAGGGCCGGCAAATCGGGCGCCGGCTGGCGACGCCAGTCCGCAACTGACTCGGTGAGTACGCGGGCGTGCTGGTCGGCTTCCCAGGCAGCGGCAGCAAGTCGGTTGTGCGCGATCATGCGTCCACCATCAGGATGCCGTGGCGCTGGGCCTCGGCCACCACGGGGCGTGGATCGGGCTCGCCCTGCGCGGTGATCACCATATCGATGCGCTGCTCGCCAAGGCTGCGATACAGGCGTGCGGCATAACGTGTGCGACGCCGCACCAGCTCGGCAGGCGCGAGCCGATCACGGGTTTCGATCAGCAGATCGATGTCGCCGCCGCGCCTGGCGTCGTCCACGCGCGAGCCGAACAGCCACACGCGCGCGTCCGTGCCGAAGACCTCGGCGGCGGCGCTGCGGATGATGGCGGCTTGTTCGGGGGTCAGGCGCATGGGGTCAGTGCTCCTCGATCAGGCCGCGACGCGTGAGATCGGCCAGCAGGGCGCGCGCGGCCCTGGCAAGTATGTGCAGATGCGCGTGCGCCGTCTGCAGTGCATCGGCCAGTATGGCCGGGTCTTCGATGTAGTCGTGCACCATGCGATTGCGCAATTGGCGCAGCGCCATCCAGTGCTCGGCAGACTCGATGATGCGCCAGCGTTCGGCACGATCGAGGTTGTCCGTCATCGGCCCGACAGGCTCACCGAGCGCGGCGAGCCATGCCGGCAGCAGCTTGTCGCCAACCGTATCCTGCAGGCGGCCGAAACGGCTGACGAAGGCATCCACGCGCTCGGCCAAGTCGGCATCCTGGCGTAGTGCAAGTGCTTGCACGGGCGTGAAGGGCACGGCGAACAGTCGCTGATCGGTGGCCTCGGCGTGCGCGACCTCGCGCGCCACGACACGCGCGAGGAATTGCAAACGTTGCCGCAAATCCGCGGGTGTATTCACAAGCTCACCCCCTGGCTTCTGGCGATATCGTGAATGGGCAGGCGCAGCAGATCCGGCGCTAACAGCAACACATCCACTTTGCGTCCATGCAGGCCGCGTTGCACGCGTGCAGCCATGCGCGCGGCGCTGAACGCAGGGTTGGCAATGGGCTGGTCGCATTCGATCAGCAGGTCGATGTCGCCGCCGCGCTTGGCGTCGTCCACGCGCGAGCCGAACAGCCACACGCGCGCATCGCTGCCGAACACCTCGGCGGCGGCGCTGCGGATGATGGCGGCTTGTTCGGGAGTCAGGCGCATGGGTCTGTTCAATGGGCTGCGGAATGAGGCCAGGATCCTGCGCCGCGCCCGGCACCCACAATCGTTTCCAGGCGATGCCTCGATTCCCGTCCTCTGGAGCTTAGATCGACCTTGCCGCCGCGCGCCAACCAGGCGCACAGTATCGCCAGCGTGGCCTCCAGCGCCAGCGTGCGCAGCGCGTAATCGACCGTGGCGTGCAGCAGCAGCACCAGCACGCCCGCGGCCGCGGCGCGCGCGATCAGCGCGGACAGCGTGGCGTTGCCAGCGGATGGATCGTCAGCGATCGGCGCGCGCCACGCACGCAGGCTGCGCCACGCCCATCCACCCACGAAGGCCAGCATCAGCAGCAGCGCGGGGATGCCACCTTCCAGCCACAGCTCGAGGTAGTCGTCGTGGGCGTGGTTGACGTAGGGCGGGATCAGCGTGGCGCGCGCCTGGAACTGCGGCAGCACATGCACGAAGCTGCCGATGCCGCTACCCAGAAAGCCATAGTGTTGGGCGGCGATCCAGGTGGTGCGCATGATCCACCAGCGCGCATCCTCGAACGGGTCCTGATGCAAGCGCGCCAGCACCGCGTACAGGCCCCACTGCAGCGCCAGCATGGCGATGACCAGCAACGCCAGCGCCATGCGCCGTACCAGCCGCGGCTTGACCTGGCCGGCGCGCCAGGCCAGCACCACGATGGCGACCAGGGTCAACGCGCCCAGCGCCACGCCGGCGCGCGATTGCGTCAGCAGCAGCGCCACCAGCAGGGTCGCCAGCGTGACCCACCACGCCGCCATGACCAGCATGCGACGCGCCGCGCGCGCACCCGGCTGCAGCCACAGCGCGATCAGCCAGGCGGCGCTCAGCAGCATGCCGATGTTGAGCAGGTCGGCGAAATGATCGCGATTGGCGAAGAAGCCCTCGGCGCTGGTGCGCTGGGTGTAGGCGAACAGCCGCAACGGGCTGTCCGGCCCACCCGCCACCTGCGCGAAACCCAGCAGCGCGCCGGCCAGCGCCAGCAGCGGGATCAGCAGGGTGAGGCGCAGCAATTCGCGCCGCGAGAGCGTGAGCGCGGCCAGGAACAGGGCCGCCGCCGGCAGCATGGCCAGCCACGCACGCCAGGTGCCGGCCGGATCGAGGCTGAGCGGCGCCCAGTGCGGCGCGATGCCGACGCTGGCCTGGTCCGCGGCCAGCGCGGCGCGACCGGGCAACGCGGTCCACAGAGCGGGCGGCAACGGCAGCAACTGCAGCAGGGGCAACAGCAGCACCGCCAGCAGCAGGATGCATTCGGCGCGATGGTCACGCAGCAGGTGCGCGGGCCACGCCGCCACCAGCAGCACCGCCAGCAACAGACCCAGCGCGATGACGATGGCGTCGCCGGGCAGGCCTTGCATGGTGCCGCCGCCGAGCAGCAGGGCCGCGGCCAGCACCAGCATGGCGCAGGCTGCGATCAGCCGCTGCGGCCAGGATCGGGCGTGATCGGAGTGCGCGGTGGTTGAAACGAACGCGGCCCGGCGCAAGGCCGGGCCGGGGATCGTGACCATGCGCCCGACTCAGGGGCTGATGGGGTTGCTATTGCTGCTGCTGCCACCGCCGCCCGCGACCAGGGCCGCGAGCACCACCACGCCACCGACGGCGATCAATGGGGTGTAGTTGGTGCCGGAGGACGCTGCGTCCGATCCGCCGGCCGCCGCCAGGATGGGCTGGCAATCGGGAGTCACGGTGAAGGTACTGTTGGGCGCGAGCGTCATGCTGCAGCCGCTGCCGTAATCGAGCATGACTTGCGAGCCCGGCATCACCATCACGCGATCGCCGACGCTGAGCGGCATGCCGGTCTTGGCCGGAAGGAACTTCTGGCCCTGGTTGACCATGACCTTGCCTTCGACCTTGTAGATCATGGCCACGGGGTTGGCCTGCGCGACGCCGACCACGCCGAGTGCGAGCGCGGTTGCCAACAAGATGCGGTGGACTTTCATGGCGATCTCCCTGCATGAAGGTGGAGCATGGGCGCAGCCCAAGCTCTCGCGCGCAGCTTACTGCCGCTTGCTTGGGCGGTGCAACCGCCGCTGCGACTGGCCTCGAGCCGGGACCGGTCGCGTTTCGGCGCGCATCGTCCGACCTGCGCGCGCCGCCCAGCGAACCGCCCGGAGTGGTCCGCGTGCGCCGAGGTCGGATCAGCCGCAGTGACCACACGCTGTCGGCAACTTCGTTCTAACGCCCGGGAGCCAGGCGCATGGCGCGCAGATCGGTGAACTCGGCGCGGCCATCCGCCCATTGCTCGGCGGGGATGCGCCAGGCCAGACGCAGGCTGAGCCACTGCGCGCCGCAACCCTGCGCCGGTACCTCCACGTCGAAAGCAAAATCGTGCCACGGCAGGCTGCCGCGCATCCGCGCGCTGGCGCCCAGTTGGCCGCCGTTGTCGGCACAGCTCAGCACCCACTGCAGGCCGCGGTCGTTCTGCAGGCCGTGCAGCCGCGCCTGTCCGCTGACGCGGTAGCGCCCGGGCGCCAGCACCAGCAGTTGCGCCACCTGCCCCGCCAACGGCGCGCGCTGATCGAGGAAGCGCACTTGCAGGGCGTTGCCGCTCGCCGTGGCACGCGGCACCACCGCGATCTCCGCGCCGGGCACATAGCTGATGCGCCAGTCGAAGCCGCGCCCGCTGGGCGGATACTGGAAATCGCCATCGAAGATGTTGTCCAGGTGCTGTTGCTGCGCGGGCGGCAGACTTTCGACCCAGGCCATGTAGGCGGGCAGCCAGCGCCGCTGGCCGATCAGGCGATCGAGGTAGGCCGACCAGTCGGCCGCGTGCAGCGCGTCGGGCACCGCGCGCAAGGCCGCGAACAACACCCGCACCGGCGCGTCAGCGGTGGCCGGCTGTACGCAGGCCCAGCGAAAGAAGTCGCCGCCCCAGGGCGGATGCGCCGCGAACACCGCGCGGTAGGCCAGCGCGGCGCCCGGCACGCGGGCCAGCGTCAGCAGTTGCGGATACAAGCGCGCGGCGAGTGTGGGGTGCACGCGCAGGATGGCGTCCAGATGCCACAGCGCGGCCTCGAGATGCCCGTCGCGCAGCGCCGCCGCCGCCAGCCAGGCCTGGGTGGCGGCGTCGCGCGGATCGAGACGCGCGGCGATGTGCAGGCGCGCTTCGGCGCTGGCGCTGGCGCCGCGCCGCAAGGCGACCTCGGCCAGCACGCGATAGGCGTCGGCGCTCAGCGGCGAAGCGATCAGGGCGGCGCGCGCCAGCCGCGAGGCCGCGGCCGTGTCGCCCGCATCGAAGCGTTGCTGCGCCCAGTCGGCGGCGGCGGCCGCGGACTGCGCGGCCCACGCATGCGCCGCGGCCGGATCGGCGTGCAGTCGTTGCATGGAGAGTGTCAGACCCAGCAGCCGCCAGCCGAGCAGCGCGGCGATCAGCAGCGCGGCGGCGCTGCGCGCGGCGATGGCGGCCGCACGGCTCACCGCGGCGCAGTCATCACGGCGCCACGCGCGTGCGCGCCACGCATACCGTGCATCCGCTGCGGTCCACGCTCACGCCGCCGCCGGCGCCCGCAGTAACTCGATGCGCGAACGCCGTGCGCCGCGACTCAGGCGTCGCGGCGACTCGTCTTGCCGCCATAGGCGCCACCATAGTCGTAGCTGTAGCCATAGCCGTAGGCGCCGTGCCGCGCGTCAAGCTTGGTCAGTGCCGCGCCGACCACGCGCGCGCGCGCCGCGCGCAGACGCTTGAGCGCGTCGCGGATGTCGTCGATGCGCGCGCCGCCGGCCTCGATGACCAGCAGGGTGGCGGCGACGCTGTGCGCCAGCACGGGGGCATCGGCCAGACCCAGCACGGGCGGGCTGTCGAGGATCACCAGGTCGTACTCGGCCTGGGCCTCGGCGAGCAAGGTGGCCAGGCGCGGCCCGGCCAGCAGTTCGGCGGGATTGGGTGGCAGCGGCCCGCAGGCGAGCACGGCCGCGCCGTGTTCGCTGCTGACGATCGCTTCGCGCCAGGTGAGCGCGCCGGCCAGTACGTTGCTCAGGCCACGGCTGTTGTCGACCGCGCCGAGATTGTGCTGCGCCGGATTGCGCATGTCGGCGTCGACCAGCAGCACGCGCCGCCCCATCTGCGCGAAGCTCTGCGCCAGCGCCAGGGCGGTGGTGCTCTTGCCCTCGCCTGGGCGCGTGCTGGTGATCAGCAGCGAGCGCGGCACGCCGTCGGCGGTGGCGAACTGCAGCGCGGTGCGCGCCGAGCGATAGGCCTCGGCCAGCGCCGAGCGCGGATCTTGCATCGCCTGCTCCGGCGTGCCCGTGCGCGCCAGCGGGATGATGCCGAGCACGGCCAGGCCGAGTTTCTGCTCGGCATCCGTCGCCACATGCACGGTGTCGTCGAGGTGGTCCAGCACCAGGGCCGCTGCGATACCGGCGAACAGGCCCAGCAGCAGGCCGATGGTCAGATTCAACTTCAGCCGCGGCCGGTAACGCACCATGGGCGGCTCCGCGCGGTCCACCACCGAGATGTTGTTGATGCCGACGCCGCCGGCGACGCCGATCTCCTTGTAGCGCTGCAGGATGGCGTCGTAGAGCTGACGGTTGGTGTCCACCTCGCGCTTGAGGATGTTGTAACGGATGCTGCGCTGTTCGAGATTCAGCACCTGCTGGCGCAGGTCGGCCACGCGCTGGCGCAGCAGCGTCTCGCGCGCCTTGGCCGCCGCGTAGGCGCTCTGCACGGAGCCACGCACCAGCGCGGTGCGCGCGGTGATCTGGCGGTGGATTTCATCCAGTTTGGCGTGCAATTGCAGCATGGCCGGGAACGCCGGCTTGTAGATGCGCAACTGGTCCTGGTACTTGGCCTGGTCCTCGGCGTAGGCCTGCTGCAGCTTCTCGATGACCGGATCGCCCAGCACCTGCGCGATCTGGTCGGCGGGCGCGCCCTGCAGTTGGCGCCACTTGGCCTCGGCCTTGTAGCGGTCCTGCTCGGCCTGCGCCAGCGCGACGTTGAGCTGCTCGAGCTGCTGTCCGACCAGGCTTTGTCGATCGCTGATGTTGACGATCTGGTGCTTTTGCGCGAACGCCACCAGATCCGTGTCGGAATCCTCGAGGCGCAGCTTGAGCTCCTGCAGGCGATCCTCGAGGTACTGCTTGGCGTAACCCGATGCGGCCATGCGCCGGTCGAGGTTGGAGCGGATGAACTGGTCGGCGTAGACGTTTGCGATCCGCGCGGACAGCCGCGGATCGGGCGTGTCGACGGACACATCCACCAGCTTGGAGTTGAGCACCGGCTGCACCGAGACCATGTTCAGCAGCGCATCGGCATCGGCGCGCAATTGATCGGTCGGGCTGGGCTTGCGCGTCGATGCGCCATGCAGAAAGCCCAGCAGGCGTGCCAGCGGCGAGGGCCGCAGCAGCTTCTGGAATGCCGCGTCGTGCTGCAGATCCATCGCCACCACCACGCGCCGCGCCAGCGAGTGGCTCTTCAGCAGGTCGTACTGGGTCTGGTAGAAGGTTTGGTCATTCAGCGATTCGACCGGCTGGAAGCCTTGCACCTGCACGACGTTGACCGTGTCGCGGTTGATCTGCAGCGTGGTATCGGCGCGGAAGATGGGCGTGGCCAGCAGGGTCAGGATCAACGCGATCAGCACGCACAGTCCGGTCGCGCCGAGGATCAGCCAGCGCCGACCCACCAGCGCGCGCCAATAGGCTTGCAGGTCGATGTCGTCATCGCCCGGCATGCCGCCATCGGGCATGCGCGTGCCCGATTCCGGGACGGTTTCCGTGTCGAGGGTATTGGGGGTCATGCAAGGTCCATGTCGATTCGTGGCATCGCGGAGTCGATCCTGCGGTCAGAGCTTGTAGGCCTGGAAGTAGAGGAACCCGCGCAGGTTGTCGACGATTCCCTTCAGCGTGGACTTCAGGCCCGACTCGTCGACCACGATGATGTCGTTGGGGTACAGCGGCGGATCGATCATCGTGCCGGCGCGGATCCGGTCGATGTCGAAACGCGCGGCCATCGGCTTGCCATCGATGGCGCGGAAGATCACCACCCGACTATCGTTGGCCAGCGTGGTGGGTCCCTCGGCCATGGCGATGGCCTGCAGCAGATTCATCTGCCCGACCATCGGATACACCCCGGGCTTGTGCACGGCGCCGTCCACGGTGAAGCGTTCGTTGGCGGACTTGTCCACGAACAGCGAGACTTGCGGATCCTGCAGGTAGGTCGCCGCGAGTTGTCGCGTGATCGCCTGCCGCGCCTCGTTGACGGTGAGGCCGCCGACCTTGACCACGCCGGCCAGCGGCAGGGCGACGTCGCCGACGCTGTCCACGCGCACCTTGACCTTGTTGAAGTCCTTCACCTGGAACACGCTGACCTCGAGCAGATCGCCGGGGCCGAGGCGGTATTGCAACGCCTCAGAGGCTGTGAGTTTTTCGGTTGTCGGCGTGGGCGCGACGGCTGCTGATGCTGGACGTGGTCGCCTGCGCGTGCGGTCGAATGGCGCAGACGGTGCCCGTGATGGGTGTCGGTCTCCCGAACTTCGCGCTGGCTGAGCGCTTTGGGGCCATTTCTTGCCCTCTCATGCGGCCTGCGCCGCCATGGCGGACGGATCTGTCCCCCAACCGATGAGTTGCGGTGCCAGCGCGGCGGTGCGCAACAGGTTGTGCGCCAGCACGAACAGGCCCACCACCGAGCGGACCTTGGCCAAGCCACGCACGGGCATGCGCAGCAGGCCTCGGTTACGCGCCTGGGCGTTGACGCATTCGGCGGTTGCCGCGCGCTGCTTGTAGATGTCCCTGGCCTCGCTGCCGGCCATGCGCACGCGCCACTGGGCCACCGCCTCGGAGTCATCGGGCTTGGGTTGGTGCTTGTCCTGCGCGACCTCCTTGCCCTGCGCGTCCTGCTTCGTCCTGGGTTCTGGCACCGGCGCGTAGACCTTGGTCCTGCCGGCCACCGCATCGATCTGCTCGTGCGCGGGGAAGCCGCCATCGACCAGCCACTGCTCCGGGCTGCGCCCCAGGCGCTGCGCGACCTGCTCGACCATCGGCGCCAGTTGCGCCATGTCGCTGCCGGCGGTGACCACGTCCATGCCGACGATGACCTGTTCTTCGCAGGTGGTGGCAAACTGCACGTTGAACGCCGGACGGAAACCGCCGTCGCCCATCTTCATGACCCGCGCGTCGGCGTCGGTGGTGCTCGCTCTGGCGTCTTCGGCCCTGGAGCCGTTGCGCTTCTTGGCAGCGGCCACTTCAGGCAGTTGCTCCAGCGCCGCCTGGATGCGCGCTTCGCGCTCCCGGGCCGCGCGCAGCTTGGCCGCCTGCGCTTGCCGCCGGGCTTGACCCGGATCGGCCTGGGCCTGCGTCTTGATCGTCTGCACCAGCTCGCGGGCCTGGCTCAGGTGGTCGTCCAGGCTGGCTTGGCGGCGGAACGAGGCGGCACCCGCAGCGGCGCGAACGCGCATGCCGTCCTGCGCCACGCGCTGCAAGGTGATCGCACCCACCGCGGCCAGGGCGGCTACGTTATCCGTGAGCAGCTCGTCCATCAGCGCTTCGTTGCCCGCACGAAAATCATTGAGCGCGTGATAGTTCACCGACACGCCGCCGCAAATCCACCGGTACGCATCGTGCTCCAGGCTCAGCCGCGCCACTTCGCGGCCGCTGCCCACACCGTCCAGCGTGGCGTACAGCCACAGTGCGAACAGAATGCGCGGGTCGATCGCCGCACGACCGGCGTTGCTGCCGCGCGCCTTGACCGCCTCGATCAACCGACTCAGGTCCTGACGCTCGACGTAACCCCACACCAGTCGCGCCCGGTGGTCCTCGGGCAACAACGATTCCAGGTCCGAGGCGCGCAGCTCCACCTGCAAACGGTTGGGTTCGAGCAATCGCGGCGCGCCTTGCTCTCGCTGCATCGCCGCCTTGGCCTGCGCCTCCCGTACCTGGGCTTCGCTGGGCTCGGGCAGGTCCAGAAACAGGCCTGTCTGCGTCGCCGCCGGGTCATGCTCAGTGGATGTCGTCATGCTCGCTATCATGCCTGCCGCACAACCGTTTGGGTGGCTCAGAGAAAAACTCTCACCCTCTCAGGCCCCAGCAGCGCGGCTGGATTGAACGCGCGGGCACCGGGCGACACCATCGGCACCACGGTGTCGGCGGGGGGATTGGAGGCGCAGGCGGCCAGCAGCAGCAAGCCGCAGACAAGCAGTACGAATTTCAGTATCGGCTTGCCCATTACGACTCCCTGAGTGGATGCGGGTCACGACCCGCGCAGCGCGTGTTCGATTCGGCGAACCATCACCACGTGGCGGCCATCACCGGCGCCGCGCCGGCATGCGCGTGACGGCGCGACCATTCATGCGCGGCGCCGCCAGCGCGACCACCAGCTTGCCTTGGGCGTCCGCGCGGACATGGCGGGCAACGCTGGCGCCTCGTGGGCCGGGCGATTGTAGAGGATGCATTGCGGTCGCGTCAGCACGAGATGCAGCGCTTCATCCGCGCCCACGCGCACGGCGGCGGCGTCGCGCGCCTCGGCCAGCAACGGCACGCGGCGCTCGCTGTGATGGGCATCGGTCGCCAGCAGATGCACCAGCCCCTCGTCCAGCATGCGCTCGGCCCAATAGCGCGGACGCCGCCCGTAACGACCGGTGAGACTGCCGGCGGTGACCTGCATCCAGGCGCCCCCGCGCACCAGCTTTGCGAAGACCGGATAGTGCTCCTCGATCCAGGTCAGCCGTTCGGGATGCGTCAGCACCGGCACATAGCCGGCCGCCAGCACCTGAAACACTGACTCCTCGAGCCGCGGAGGCGCGACATGGTGCGGTGGCTCGAACAGGAAGTAGCGGCTGTCGGCCAACGTCGGAATGCGACCGCCGCGCAGACCCTCGAGCAGATCCGGGGCGAGGTGGATATCAGCGCCCGTGGTCAACGTCAGGTCGATGCTGGCGCGCGCCAGCTCCTGTCGAAACGCCTCCACGGCGACGAGGATGCGCGCGCGATCGTTGTCGTAAAGCCCCGGATAGATGTGCGGCGTGCAGGCGACGATGCTGATGCCGTCCTGCGCGGCCATGCGCGCCATCGCCAGCGCCACCGCCAGATCCGGCGCGCCATCGTCGATCGCGGGCAGCATGTGGCAGTGCAGGTCGATCATTGCGATGACCGTGTCGGGAAATCGCCGCGGGTTGGCCTCGCGGAGAACCGACAGCCCCGGACACGAGGCCGGCGCACGATCGGGCGCGTGCCGCGCCTCATTCCGTCGCGACCCTGGGCGCGTTCAGTAGGCATTCTTGTTCACGAAGCCGCGCAGCAAGGTGAGCGCGATGATGCGCAGGTCGAAGGCCAGCGACCAGTGCTCGATGTAGTACAGGTCGTGCTCGATGCGGCCCTGCATCTTGTTCACGGTCTCGGTCTCGCCGCGCCAGCCATTGATCTGCGCCCAGCCGGTGATGCCCGGCTTGACCGTGTGGCGCAGCGCGTAGTGATCGATCAGGTTCATGTATTGCGCGTTGTGCTCGACCGCGTGCGGACGCGGGCCGACGATGGACATGGCGCCCTTGAGCACGTTGAAGAACTGCGGCAGCTCGTCGAGGCTGCTGCGGCGCAGAAACGCGCCGAGGCGGGTCAGGCGCGGATCGTCGTGCGCCGCCTGGGTGAGCACGCCGGGCGCTTCGTGATGCAGGCGCATGCTGCGGAACTTCCACACCTCGATCTCGCGTCCGTCCCAGCCGTGGCGCTTCTGCCGGAACAGCACCGGCCCGCGCGAAGTCAGCTTGACCGCCAGCGCGATCGTCAGCAGCAGCGGGCTGACCAGCAGCAGGATCAGCAGCGAGAGCAGCACATCCTCGGCGCGCTTGAGCGCGCGGTTGAAGCCCTGCATCGGCGTGGCGGTGAGGTCCAGCATCGGCGTGTCGAGGACCTCGGTGACGCCGTGGTTGAGCAGGAACAGGCCGAGCATGTCCGGCACGTAGCGCACGTTGGCGGTGCTGTTGCGCAGTTGCGCCAGCACCGGCTCCAGCAAGGCGCTCTGCGCCAGCGGCAGGCTGACCCAGACCTCGTCGATGGCGTTGTCGGCGACGTAGGCGCCGAGTCCATCGAGCGGCTGCGCCGCGACGCCGCCGACCTCGCAGGCATCCATGCCCGGATCGAACACGGCGGCCACCTCGAAGCCGGCCCACTGCGGATCGCGCGCGCGCTGCAGCAGCGCCTGCGCCTGCGCGCCGCAACCGACGATGACCGCCTTGCGCAGGTTGTAGCCGCGCGCGCGCAGCGCATGCAGCAGCATGTACAAGCCGACCCGCAGCAGCAGCAGCGCGGCGGCCGTGGACAGGAACCACAGCGCCATCCAGGCGCGCGACAGCAGATCGTTTTTCTTGACCAATACCAGCATCAGCAGGATCAGCGCGAACACCGCGGCCCAGCTCAGCAGCACCTGCCCCACCGGCGCGCGCAGACCGCGCGCGCGCCACGAGCGATACACGCCCAGCAGCGGAAACAGCAGCGCCGCCAGCAGCGCCGCGATGACGATCACCGCGACATAGCTCAGCGGCAGCGCATCCGGCACCCGACGAAACCGCAGCGTGTACGCCAGCAAGCCACCGCCGATCACCAGCACCACGTCGGCGACGCGACTGAGCGCGGTGAAACCCGCCGAATAGGCTCGCAACATCCCTCGTTTCATGTCTCCTCCATCGCCGTGTTGCTCCTGAGCATCCCGTGCTGCCCCGGTAACCGCGCGACCCGACTGTCCCGCCGCGCATCGGCCACTCCGTACGATCGAGTTTGCTGCCTGGCCGCGCGCGCTGTAAAGGGCACTTCATTACGCTTTCGACACGATGCGCGCGTGGTCCGCAGGGGCCTCGCGCGACAGCACGGTGCTTGTCTGCTCAGCGCCGCGAAGCTTCTTGCCGCGGCTTGCGCGCCCGCGGCGACGCGCCGCAGGCATGGCCGAGTACGGCGCGCGGCAAATCGCAGCGCGTGTAGATGCGTGCGTGCCCGCTGACATCGCGCGCGATCACCGCGAGGATGCGGTTGGACGGCATCACGCGCCCGTAGGTGAGCAGCAGCGGCAGCAGCAGCACCAGCGCCATCCAGCCACCGGCCTGTTGCAGGCGCCCGGGGCGGCGCTCGTGCCACAGGAACACGCCCGCCAGTAGCGCGCCCCACAGCGTGCCGAGCACGGCTTCGGACGGCGAATGCGCGTCCAGGGTGAGGCGTGACACGGTGACGCCCAGCGCCAGCAACGCGCCCACGGACAGCGCCAGCATCCGCCCGCGCGGTGATCGCCGCGCCGCCAGCAAGGCCGCCAGCACCGGCCAGATCAGGAACGACAGCGCGCAGTGTCCGCATAGGCCGACGAAATCCAGCCCCGGCGGATGCAGTCCCCAGCCCATGTACAGCAGCTTGCTCAGCGCCACCACGCCGACATCCACGCACAGCACGCCCAGCCACCACCAGCCCACCGCGCGCGTGCCGCCGCGCAGCAGCAGCCACGCCGCCAGCAGCAGCGCGATCGGCAGCAGCACCGCGCTGTCGCCCAGCGCCGTGATGCGCCACCACCATGCGTGCAGGTCCATGCGCGTCCTCGTCCGCGAATCGCGCATGATGCCGCATCGGACGCGCGCCAGTCAGCGCATCGACGCGCCGAGATCCTTCGCTACCGACGTTGTGCCACCACGCGAAACGGACCCGTCCAGCCGAATCGACGTGGCGTATCTACAGGTCTATACTATGGCGCGTACAGGAGAACATGATGCATTCGAATATTTCCCGCTGGGGCAACAGCCTGGCCGTGCGCCTGCCCGCGGTGCAAGTGCGCACGCTCGGCCTGCGCGAGGGAACCGCCGTCGAGGTCAGTCTGACCGCGGCCGGCGAGATCCGCATCGCGCCGCTGCGACCGTTCGACAAGTCGGCTTTCGTCAAGCGCCTGCGAGCGGCGCAGGCACGCATGCCGGAGACCGCGCCTGTGCTCGACGCGCTACGCGATGCGGCACGCTATTGATCGCGCGCGCATGATCTTCTTGGTCAGGTCTGCGTTGGCGGCGAACTCCATCCAGTTGGCCAACACCCCCATCAACCAATTCGATCAAGCCGCCCAGTCTGAACCTCGAACAGACTGCTCGTGCTCACTCACCCGAACAGATCGGAATGTGTGCCAGTCCTGACGAATTCGACGGTGCCGTCGTCCGGAAAGCGGTAGATGAGTAACCAGTCGTTGCCGACATGGCACTCGCGGCAGTTGGTGTCACCATCGCGGCGTGGGTAGCGCCCGGTGAGTGGATGGTCGCGGAATTCAGGTGGCAGCGTTTCGCGGCGTTCGATCATCTGCATCACCTTCTGTAGCGCAGCAAGATCTGCCTTCGCTTTCTTAGCGGCGGCTTTGTAGTCTTTCTTGAACTGCTTGACCCATGACACCGAACGGGGCACAAGTCCACTGCTCTTGTTTTTCGTTGACATACGATTTCCTCATGAGTGAGCGCGACTTGTGCCCGCGACAAACTCAACCATCAATCGGCGCTCCTCTCGAACTCGTCGAGCATCGACGCGACGCTGCTTGCGCGGCCGATGTTCTTGCGATTGTAGGAATCGCTGATTGCCTTGAGCGTCGCGGCATTAGGCTGCGGCAGGACAACTTCAAACGGCAAACCACCGCGCAGGACAACCTGGTTGAGAAACACCCGGATTGCGCCCGAGAGATCCATCCCGAGTTCGTTGAGCACCTGTTCAGACTTGCTCTTGAGTTCGGCCTCGGTTCTTACTTGGATGGTGGTGGTCATGTTCATTGTCTCCATCGAGAATATTAAATTACATCAGTATGTTGAATAGCTTTTCGTGTTTCTCTAATCCACCAAGCGTTTGCTCGGGGCGGCTCAGAGCGTACTGACATATATATGACATTGTCAACACATAGTCAGGTCGATGCCGCGCGCGCCAGCTCCTGTCGGAATGCCTCCACGGCGACGAGGATGCGCGCGCGATCGTTGTCGTAAAGCCCCGGATAGATATGCGGCGTGCAGGCGACGGTGCTGATGCCGTCCTGCGCGGCCATGCGCGCCATCGCCAGCGCCACCGCCAGATCCGGCGCGCCATCGTCGATCGCGGGCAGCATGTGGCAGTGCAGATCGATCATTGCGATGACCGTGTCGGGAAATCGCCGCGGGTTGGCCTCGCGAAGGACCGACAGCCCCGGACACGAGGCCGGCGCACGATCGGGCGCGTGCCGCGCCTCATTCCGTCGCGACCTTGGGCGCGTTCAGTAGGCATTCTTGTTCACGAAACCGCGCAGCAAGGTGAGCGCGATGATGCGCAGGTCGAAGGCCAGCGACCAGTGCTCGATGTAGTACAGGTCGTGCTCGATGCGGCCCTGCATCTTGTTCACGGTCTCGGTCTCGCCGCGCCAGCCATTGATCTGCGCCCAGCCGGTGATGCCCGGCTTGACCGTGTGGCGCAGCGCGTAGTGATCGATCAGGTTCATGTATTGCGCGTTGTGCTCGACCGCGTGCGGACGCGGGCCGACGATGGACATGGCGCCCTTGAGCACGTTGAAGAACTGCGGCAGCTCGTCGAGGCTGCTGCGGCGCAGAAACGCGCCGAGGCGGGTCAGGCGCGGATCGTCGTGCGCCGCCTGGGTGAGCACGCCGGGCGCTTCGTGCGGATGCAGTCCCCAGCCCATGTACAGCAGCTTGCTCAGCGCCACCACGCCGACATCCACGCACAGCACGCCCAGCCACCACCAGCCCACCGCGCGCGTGCCGCCGCGCAGCAGCAGCCACGCCGCCAGCAGCAGCGCGATCGGCAGCAGCACCGCGCTGTCGCCCAGCGCCGTGATGCGCCACCACCATGCGTGCAGGTCCATGCGCGTCCTCGTCCGCGAATCGCGCATGATGCCGCATCGGACGCGCGCCAGTCAGCGCATCGACGCGTCGAGATCCTTCGCTACCGACGTTGTGCCACCACGCGAAACGGACCCGTCCAGCCGAATCGACGTGGCGTATCTACAGGTCTATACTATGGCGCGTACAGGAGAACATGATGCATTCGAATATTTCCCGCTGGGGCAACAGCCTGGCCGTGCGCCTGCCCGCGGTGCAAGTGCGCACGCTCGGCCTGCGCGAGGGAACCGCCGTCGAGGTCAGTCTGACCGCGGCCGGCGAGATCCGCATCGCGCCGCTGCGACCGTTCGACAAGTCGGCTTTCGTCAATCGCCTGCGAGCGGCGCAGGCACGCATGCCGGAGACCGCGCCTGTGCTCGACGCGCTACGCGATGCGGCACGCTATTGATCGCGCGCGCGCATGATCTACCTTGATACCAGCACCGTTGTTGCCTTGCTGACACACGAACCGGCCACCGCCGCCGTGACCACGTGGTTCGCCGCGACATCGTTGCCGCTGGTGTCAGCGGATTGGTGCGCGGTGGAATTCGCCAGCGCCATCGCCATCAAGCAGCGCATGGGCAGCCTGCGACCGGCGCACGCCAAGCATGCGCACGCGGCATTCAAGGAGCTCTGTGCTGGCGGCCTGCAATTGCTGCCGATCGGCCGCGATGCGTTTCAGCGCGCCGCCGATTTGTGTCGGCCGTGGCGCGATGGCTTGCGCTCGGGTGATGCGCTGCACCTGGCCGTGGCGGTGGACGTCGGCGCCAAAATGATCGCAGGCTTGGACCAACGCATGAATGCCGCTGCGCTGCGCCTTGGGTTGCGTCTTGCCTTCGATCCTGCGCTCGCGCCGGAGCATTGAGATGAGTCGAACCGTGAAACGCGCCCGATGAGCCCGACCATCCTCGTCACCGGCGGCGCCGGCTATATCGGCGCGCACGCCTGCGTGGCGCTGATCGCGGCCGGCTACACGCCGCTGGTGCTGGACAACCTGTGCAACAGCAGCGCCGAATCGCTGCGCCGCGTGCGGCGCATCAGCGGCGTCGAGCCGCGCCTGATCGTGGCCGATATCCGCGATGCGCAGGCGCTGGATGCGCTGTTCGCCGCGCAGCCGGTCGCCGCGGTGATGCACTTCGCCGGGCTCAAGGCGGTGGGTGAATCCACGGCCGCGCCGCTGCGCTACCACGACAACAACGTCGGCGGCAGTGTCGCGCTGCTGCAAGCCATGCAGCGCGCCGGCGTGCGCACGCTGATCTTCTCCTCATCGGCCACGGTGTATGGCGAGCCGAGCGTGGCGCAGTTCCGCGAGGACATGCGCTGCGACCCGGTGAACCCCTACGGTCGCGGCAAGTGGATGATCGAGCAGATGCTGGGCGATCTCGCCGCCAGCGAGCCGGGCTGGCGCATCGCCGCGCTGCGCTATTTCAACCCGGTCGGCGCGCACCCGAGCGGACTGATCGGCGAGGACCCGCGCGGCGTGCCCGACAACCTGATGCCATACATCACCCAGGTCGCCGTGGGGCGCCTGCCCGCGCTGCGCGTGTTCGGCGGCGACTGGCCCACCGCGGATGGCAGCGGCGTGCGCGACTACATCCACGTGATGGATCTGGCCGAGGGCCACGTGGCCGCGCTGCGCCACCTGCTCGAGCACGCGCCGCAACGGCTGACGCTGAACCTGGGCAGCGGTCGCGGCACCTCGGTGCTGCAACTGCTGCATGCGTTCGAGCACGTGATCGGCCGCGCGCTGCCGCACGAGATCGTCGCGCGCCGCCCCGGTGACATCGCCGCGTACTGGGCCGATCCGACCCGCGCGGCTGCAGTCCTGGGCTGGCGCACGCAGCGCGACCTGTCCGCGCTGTGCGCCGATGCCTGGCGCTGGCAGCAGGCCAATCCGCGCGGTTACGCCGACGCCTGATCGCGCGCGCAGCGGCCGATCGCTCAGCCCATGCCCAGGCTGGCCGGGCCGAAACCCGAGGGCAGCAGCGCCGCGATGCTGGTGATCTCGATGCGGCTCAGATCGTGGTTGCAGCACAGCACGCGGATGTCGTGGCGCGCACGCTGGGATGCCTCGAAGATCAACTGCCGGCAGCGCCCGCAGGGCGTGACCACCACGCCGCTCTGTTGCGCAGCCGTCGTCAGCAGGCGCCCGGTCACCGCGATCACCTGCACGGCATCGCCCGCGCCATCGACATTGGCCGCGGCCAGCGCGCCCACCTCGGCGCACAGCACCACGCCGTAGGCGGCGTTTTCCACGTTGCAGCCGCGGTACACGACGCCGCCGCGCGTGCGCAACGCCGCGCCGACGGCATAGCCCGAGTAAGGCGCATAGGCATGCGCGGCGGCGCCCAGCGCGGCCTGCACCAGATCGCGATCCTGCGTCGAAAGATCGTCAAGGCTTGTGCAGGTGTCCATGCGGCCGACCGATTGCGGAGCTGCGCGCGAGACTAATCGATCACGGCCGCGCACGGGTGTGCGTCGCATGCGGCCGTCGCCACCGCGTCAACCCGCGCTGCCGGAATCGCGGCGCTGCAAGCTCACGCTGCCCTGCACCTGTCCGGCGCCGGCGGCCTGCAGGTGCAGGGCGCTGATGTGGATGCCCTGCGCCTGCAGCGCGGCCAGCCATGGCAGCAGGCTGGCGAAGGGCAGCGGCTTGAGATTCAGTTGCAGCGTGGTGGACCGATCGCCGCCGGCGCGCACCTCGAGCACTCCGTACAAGCCTTGCGCGCGGGCGCTGGCGGTGACGCTGGCGGCCAAGGTCGCGGCCGTCGATGCGCCGGCGGCGGGCGCGCCGGCGGCCGGCTGCAACGCGGCCTGCGCGCGCAACGCGAGCAGGCGCACCGCGGCGCCGCGCATCCACAGCAGATCGCTGCGCAACACCGCGACGCGCTCGCTGCGCGCGGCGACGCCGCGCTGCAGCGGCGCCCAGACGCCGGCGTAGAACACACCGATGAGCACCACCGCGAGCGCGGCCAGCAGCATGCGCCGCTCGCGTTCGGCCAGTGCCTGCCACCACGCGTTCATGGCGCGCCCGCGCTGCTGACGCGCAGCAGCGCGGAGGCGCCGGCCGGCTGCGCGGGCGGCGCGGTCAACCGCACGCGCAGATCCTGCCGGGCCAGTTGCGTGCGCAGCGCGGCGTAATCGGCGCGCCGCGGCAGGGTGAACGCCAGCACCAACTGGCCATGGGCGTAGTCGAGGTGCTGCACGCGCGCGCCGGGCAGCGCGGTCAACGGCAGCGCGGCCTGCGCCAGCAGACTGAGCCCGCCACCACCGCCGGCCTTGTGTTGCGCGGCGAGCAAGGCTTCGGCCAGTTGCGCGCGCGCATCGACGATGCGCGTCTGCGCGGGCAGCACGTGGTGGAACAGGGTATCCACGCCCTGCTGCAGCAAGGCCTGCTCGCGGCCGAGGATGACGTAGCGCGTGCCCGAATAGGCCAGCGCGGTGAGCAGCGCCAGCGCCGCGGCCGCGCCCAGCCAGCGCCACGGCTCGCTGCCGCGCGTGCGCCGCGCGGCGTGGCGACCGCTGCGCAGGTTCAGCGCGAGGCCGGGGGCTTGCAGCAGCGCCAGCGCATCGACGCCGGGCGCGGATTCGTGCAGTGGCAGTTCGGCCGGCAGCGGCGGCAGCTCGCCATCGCCGCGCAGCACCTGCACGCTGCGCGGGCGCGCGTCTTCCGCGCAGCGCTGCCAGGCGGCGGCGAGCAGCGTCGGCAACAGCGCGCGCGTGCAGGCGAAACCATCCAGCGGACCCGTGCGCAGCAGCGCGCGTGCGCCACTCAGCAGCAGCGTCCACTGTCCGGCCTGCCACGGCAGCGCGAGCACGTCCGGCACGATCGCCTCGGCCTCGATGCCGGCCGCGGCACAGGCGTCGATCCAGCCTTGCAGCAGGGCCGCGGAGACCACCGCGGCGGCGATGTCGCCGTCGCCGCGCGTCCACGCGAAGTGCTGGGTTTCCGGTGGCTGCAGCAGCCAGTCCTCCAGCGCGAACGGCAGCGCGCGCTGGATTTCGCTGCGGCTGCGGCTGGGAATGCGCACGCGCGCCAGCAGCACGCTCTCGCCCGGCACCAGCAGGATCACGCGCTGCGCATGCGCCGCGGCAGCGGCCTCGGCCAGCGTGCCGCGTTGGGTCTGGCCGCCCGCGCGCCAGGCGGCGCGGCCATCGGCATCGAGTTGGATGAGCAGGGAGTCCATGCGTCGATGATCCTAGGGCGTGGCGTTGCGCGCGCGCAGCAGCACGGTCACTTTACCGTTGTTGCCCAGCGCCAGCACGCTGTCCAGATCGCTGCGCACGCGGCCGATGTGCACCGCGATCGCGGACTGGAAATAGGCGCTGCCGACGTCGAGCCCGGCGCCATCGAGCTGCAGCCCGGCCAACGGCGCGCTGCCGAGAAACTGCGACAAAGTGGTGAACGGCGTCTTCGCGCGCAGCGTGAGGATCGCCTGCGCCTGCCCGGGGCTGAGCCCGAGCGCCTCCAGCACCGGCGCCGGCGCGGTGTTGACGTTGATCGTGGTGACCTGCGGCAGTGCGCTCACGGACGGCGCGATGAGCGCGTACACCGGCTGCGTGAACCCGCGCACCAGACGCAGGCTGCTGGCGCTGACGAACGGCGCGGCACCGGTGCGGTACGGCGGCTGCAGGCCCAGATAATAGGCATCGCCGGCGCCTTCGCTGCCGGTGGCGACGGCGATCGGGTTGCTCCAGTCGGCGACCGCATCGACCAGACCGGGATCGATGCCGGCCTGGCTGAGCAGGCGCTGGAAGCGCAGGCGCTGGATCGCGTTGTCGGTCGCGGTGGGGGCCAGATCGTTGAGGTTGAACAAGCCTTGCAGGTCGCTGATCGAGCCGATGATGACGGCGTCGGCGCCGACCTGGCCCTGCTGCGGCCGCGCCCACGGCTGGGTGAGGTTGACGTTGCCGACCCCCTGCAGGCTAGTGGCCAGGCCTTGCGCGGCCACCGCCTCGCCGCCCAGCGCCAGCGCCCAGGCCCGATCGGAGAGCAGCAGGTCCTCGGTGCGCCGGATCGCCAGGGTCTGCTGCCACGCCAGCGCGGTGCTGGCGCTGGCCAGAATGGCGACGATCAGCAGCGCGATCAGCAGCGCCACGCCGCGCGCGTGGCGCGCGGCCGGGCCATGCGGGCGACGCGGCCGCGTCATGGCAGCGCGAACAGCCATTGCACCGGCCCCGCCAGGCGATCGGGTTGCACGGTCACCTCCACCGCGCGCGGCAACGTGGTCGCGGTGACGCCAGCCGGCGGCCAGCTCAGTTGCCAGTTGCCGGACGCATCCAGATAACGCAGGTGCAGACTGCGCACGCCACGCAACAGCACGACCGGCTCGGGCAGGCCGACCGGCGCGCGATCCAGCACCGGAAACTGCAGACGCAGCAACTGGTGATCACGCAGCACGTAGCGCACGCGCAGCAACTGGCTGCGGCGCGCCCCGGCGGGGTTGGGGTAGCCGGCGCGGGTCAGCGCCACGACCTGTCCGGAGGGATCGCCGCGCAGCGCCGGCAGCGGCCCGCCCAGTTCGTCGCGCACGCCGCGCGGCGCGGCCTGGCTGAAATCGCGCTGCATCACTTCGTAGGCGCGCTGCAGCACGTGCAGGTGCTGGTAGTGTTGGTCCAGCTCGCTGCGCTGGCGCAGCACCGCGTCCAGACCCGCATAGGCCAGCACCGCCAGCACCGCGAAGATCGCCACCGCGACCATCATCTCGATCAGGGTGAAGCCGCGCGCGCGGCGTGGTGGATGGCGCCAGCCGCTCATGGCACCCCCATGGCGGCATTGGCGGCCGCGGGCACCAGCGCCGCGGCCAGACTGCTGCGCAACGTGACCAGAGCCGGACCGTCGGCCTTCGCGCTGACGCTGATGCTCACGTTGCGCACCTGCGGCAGCGCGCCGCCGCTGATCTCCTCGCGCCAGTAAAAGGTGCTGCCGCCCATCGGCGCGTGGCCCGTGGCCGAGCCCGCCGCGGGCAAGGCGCTGGCCGTGCGCAGCGTGGCCAGGCGATTCATCGCCACCCAGTCGGCCAGGGTTTTCTGCTGCAGGGTCAGCGCGTTGCCGGCGGCCAGCGTGGTCAGCTCCACCGCCGCGGCCAGGCCCAGCGCCACGATCAGCAGCGCCACGACCACTTCCAGCAGGGTGAAACCGTGCGCGCGGCTAGCCGCGTGGCGCGCGCTCATGGCGCCGCCTCCGCGTCGCCCGCGCGCTGCACCCTGACCTCGCCGATGGCGTTGCCGCGCACGCGCATGGCGACATGGCCGGGGGCGCTGATCTCGACCACGAACGGCTGCATCTCGCCGCTGGACAGCAGGAACACCTGCGGCTTGGTCTTGTCGTGGTTTTCCAGCGTCACCGACTCGCCCTGCAGGTCCAGCGCGAACGACAGCCCGCGCGGCAGCGTGCGCGCGCGCAGCAGCGTGTCGTCGGTCAGCGGCTGCCACGCGCCACCGCCGCGCAACACGTAAAAGCGCCAGCCGTGGCGCCAGAAACCCAGTGCCAGGTTCTGCCCCTGCATGCTGGCGTTCTCGCCGGCCTCGCGCACCAGCTCGGCGAGGCGCTCGGCGTTGTCGCGCAGCGGGTGCGATTGACCCAGCGACAGGCTGAGCACGGCCACGCCGGTCATCAGACCGATGATCAGCACCACCACCAGCATCTCGACCAGCGAGAAACCGCGCGCCGCGATACGACCACCCTGGCGGACATGGAGCCGCATGGCCCGGCTACGGCTTCTTCGGCTGCTGCCAGCTGGTGATGTTGTCCTTGGCGCCGGTCACCCCGCTGGGACCCTTGGACCAGATATCGAACGGACCATGCTGGCCTGGGCACATGTATTGGTAGGGATTGCCCCACGGATCGTTGGGCAGCGCGGCGATGTAGCCGCCCTCCTTCCAGTTGGGCGCGGGCGGATCGCCCGAGGGCTTTTTCACCAGCGCCTCGAGGCCCTGGTCGGTGGACGGGTAATGGCCATTATCCAGGCGGTACATGGCCAGCGCCGACTCCAGCGTGCGGATGTCGGCCTGCGCCTTGGCCACGCGCGCGTCCTCGGCGCGGCCGATCACGTTGGGCACGATCAGCGCCGCCAGCACGGCGATGATCACCACCACCACCATGATCTCGATCAGGGTGAAGCCGCGCGCCCAGCGCGGCGCGGCCCTGCGGACAGGCAGACGGACAACAGGATTCATCGGCATTCTCGCGACTGGCGACCGCCGTTGCGGTCAGCACGCACGCTAACCCACGCCGCGCGCGCGCGTCCATAGATGCAGCGCCTCGATCAATGCCACTGCAAGACGATGGCCGAGGTGATCAGCAGCACCATGGCCTGGTGGAACACCACCAGCGCGCCCGGATGCCGCGGCTTCAGGTTGACCGCGTGGAACACGAAGAAGCCCACCGCCGCCTGCACCAGCGCCAGCACGAAGGCCACCGGATACAGCGCCTCCATCCAGCCCAGCGTGCCGATCACCAGCAACGCGGCAAGACCGTGCAGGATGAAAATCCACTGCGCCGGACGCCGCGGCTGCACGAACGCCTCGATGGCTTTGCCGAAGCCGCGCTGGCCGGTGACCATGCCGCCCAGGAACAGCGCCAGCAGCACCGCGTGCAGCGCGCCGGTGGCTTCGAGATAGATCGGGAACGACACCCCCGGCAGATGCAGCGCGACCAGGTAATCGAGGAACACCAGGTAGGCCAGCAGCCCGTGGGTGCCGTGCACCACCGCCGGCGCGCGCCCGGCCAGCACGTACAGCGTGCCCATGCCGAACAGCGCGGTGACGATCACCAGGCCCAGCCCGACGAAGCTGGACTCGCCCGGATGCAGGATCGCCAGCGCCAGCGCGATCAGCCCGACCGTGGTCGCCAGCATGCGGTGCGCGGCCTCGGGATCGCCACGCAGCATCAGCACGAGGATGTTGCGCGTGTACGGCCAGCGCGTGCCCAGCGACAGACCCCAGCCGAAACCCTCGACGATGCTGCCCAGCAGGATCAGCGCCACGGCGAACAGCACCTCGGCCACGGTCAGGCCCTGCACCAGCGCCGCCGTGCCCGATGCGGGCGCGGTCAATCCGGCCCACACGCCGGCGACCACCGCCAGCAGCAGCCACGCGCTGATGGCGATGCCGATGGCGCGCAGGATCGGGCTGCGATGTCCGAGCGTCGCGTGTGGCGCACGGACGACACTGCTGCCGGTTTCACTCATGTCATGCCTCGCGGATGCGGCGCCACATGGCACCAGCCATCCATCGCAGACCGCGGGATGCCGCCGGGGTTCCCGCGGCGGCATGGCGCAGCCGCCCGCGCGTGCGCTACAAACCCAGGAAATGCGGGTGCGCGAGCTGCTCGAGGAACTGCGGGAACGCGCGCGGCAGCAGGATCATGGTCACCAGCACGCCATAGGCGCCGCCGGTGAGGTGCGCGTTGTGGTTGATGTTGCTGCCGCCCTGGCGCTGCGCCATCACCGCGTAGGCCGTGTAGACGATGGCGTAAATGATCGCCGGCACCGGGATGAAGAACACCAGGATCAAACTCCACGGCGCCAGCAGGATGTAGGCGAACATCACCGCCGAGACCGCGCCGGATGCGCCCAGACTGCGGTAGCGCGGATTGTTGCGGTTGTTGAGGTAACTCGGCAGGATCGAGACCAGCAGCGCGCTGGCATAGAACAGCGGAAAGCCGAGCAGGCCCAGACGCGCGGTGAAGATCTGCGCGATGGCGCTGCCGAAGAAAAACAGCGTGATCATGTTGAACAGCAGGTGCTGGCCATCGGCGTGCACCAGCCCGTAACTCAGCAAACGCCACCACTCGCCTTTTTTCTGGATCGGCGGCGGCCACAGGATGAGTTTTTCCAGCAGGCGCACGTTCTTGAACGCGGCGATCGACACGCCGGCGGTGATCAGGATGATGACGAGGGTGACCAGCACGAAGGACTCCATGACACCGGCATGACGCGCAAGCATAGCCGCAGGCCGTGCGCGGCAGGCGTCCGCCGGTTTACCGATGCTTGCAGCCGCGCAACGTCAGCCAGGCGGCGCGGCCCGCAGGCCGCGCCGCCTGGCATCCCGTCGCGGTCAGCGCTTGCCGTTGACCAGTTCCGCGGCCAGTTTCTGGTCGCCATAGACCGTGCGGATGGCCTCGATCAGCGCCGCGCTGTCCACCGCCACGGCGCGGTTGAGGCGCGCGTCGTACCAGAACGCACCGCCCAGCGAATGGATGTTGCCGTCGAAGATCAGGCCCACCACTTCGCCCTGACGATTGATCACCGGGCTGCCCGAGTTGCCGCCGATGATGTCGTTGGTGGTGACGAAATCGAACGGCGTGCGCAGGTCGAGCTTGCCCCTGGCGTTGATCCAGTCCGCGGGCAGCTTGAACGGATCGCTGCCGGTGGCACGCTGGTACAGGCCGGAGAAATGCGTGAACGGCGGCACGGGCTTGCCGTGCTCATCCCAGCCCTTGACCTGGCCATAGCTCAGACGCAGCGTGAACGTGGCATCGGGATAGATGCTGGTGCCCAGCCGCGCGAACTGCGCCCTGGCGATCAGCTCGCTGGCCTTGCGCAGCGGCGCGTCCACTTCGTCCTCGACCTGCTTGCGCACCGCCCGCGCCGCCGGGTCCACCTTCAGCGCCAGCCGGATCATCGGATCGTGCGAGGCCTCGACGGCCTTCAACCCGCCGGCCCAGAGCTTGCGGCGCTCGGCGATCGAGGCCAGCTTGCTGCCATCGACCAGTTGCGCGGCCAGCGCGGACGGCGCCTGCTTGCCCAGCACCTGCTGCACGATCGGCGTATCCACGCCCAGCGCTTGGCGCAACTTTTCCAGCGACCAGGCCAGCGTGGTGCGCTCGAACTGCGGGTGCACCGGCGCGGTCGAGAACAGGAACTGCTCCAGCGCCGGCAGGTTGGAATCGCGGTACGGCGGCAGGCGCTCGGCATTGGGCTTGGCGCGCTCGATGGCGCCGCGCACCAGTGCACGCGCGATCTGGAACAGGCGCGCGTCGAAACCCTGGCCGCGCTCGAGCATGCGGTAGGGCGTGGCCAGGCCGGCGTACACCTGCTCGGCCCGGGCGATGCTCGCCCACGGGTCGCCGTATTCGGCGCGACGCTTGGCATCGGCATCCACCCAGGCCTTGAGCGCGTCCTCCTGCTTCTGCTTGTAGGCCCAGAACGCAGGATCGTTGAGCGTCTGCAACTGCCCGGTGAAGGCCTTGATGCTGTTGTCGACGCCGAACAACTCATCCCCGGCCTGCTGCGCCTGCTCGGGTCCACGCCGGCTGTACTCCCACAGCACGCCGCGCATCTCCGACAGATACCCGTACAGCGGCAGCAGGCGGTCATCACGCAGGGACTTGAGCTGCGCAACGGTGTAGTTGCGCATGGTCGAGCCCGGATTGCCGACCACGAAGGTCAGCTCGCCGGCCTTGGGGCCGGCCGGATTGAACTTGAAGAAATCAGGCGTGTGCGCCGGCTGGCCGTGTTCGTAGGCGCGCAGGAAGGTGACGTCCAGGTCGTAGCGCGGAAAGTTGAAGTTATCCGGGTCACCGCCGAAGAAAGCGATGGCCTGCTGCGGGGCGAACACCAGGCGCACGTCCTGATAGCGCTTGTACTTGTACAGGTCATAGCGGCCGCCGTGGTACAGCGAGACCACCTCGCAGCGCAGGTTCCTGGCGTCCTTGCCGGCGCAGGCGTTCTCGATGTTGCCGATCACCGCGCGCTGCGCCTTGATGAAATCGGCGCCGCTCTTGCCCGCCGTCGCGGCGTTGACCTGCGCGGTGACGTCGGTGATGGCGAGCAACTGGTTCAGCTCGATTTCGGGGCAGCGCACCTCGTCCTTCTCGCTGCGCGCGATGAACGCCTGCGCCATGTAGTTTTTCTGCGGCGTGGAAATCTGCGCCAGGCACTCGTTGGCGCAGTGGTGGTTGGTCATCACCAGGCCATCGGCCGACACGAACGAACCCGAACAGCCGCCGGCCAGGCGCAGCGCCGCGCCCTGCACATGCCGCACCCAGGCCGCGCCGGGCGTGAATCCGTATTTCTCCTGCAAGGTCTTCACCGGCAGATTGTCCAGCGTCCACATCCCCTCGCCCGCCCACGCCGCCGGCACCGCGGCCAGCAGTCCCAACGCAACCATCACACGCCAACGCAACATGAGCCGTCCTCCCGTGGATAAGGCCGCGATTGTGGCGCGAAGCCGGCACCGCGTCATGCGCCAGGCGTCATGGGTCATGCAGGGCATGCGCACGAAAACGCCCCGGGGCCTGACCCCGGGGTTTTGCGGTCGGCATCGCGTGGCAATGCGGATTACTGGGCGGCGGCGCTCTGCAGGGTTTTCATCACCTGCTGCGCGTCGGCGTGGGCGGCCGCGAGCGTGGTGGTCTTCAGGCCCATCTCGGCCTGCTGCAGCGCGCCATGCAAATCGGTCTCGGCCTGCGCGTTGCCCATGGCGTCAACGATGGCGCCCTGCCCCATGCCCTTGCACGGGTCGAGATAATGCGCGTTGAAGCCCTTGCCCTTGGGCCCCACCAGGCAATTGATGACGTGGTGCAAATGCATGTGCGCGATCTTCAGTTCCTTCGCACCCAGCGCCATGCCGGCGTGGGCGATGGCGGTATCGGTCTGCTTCAGTGTCGCGCCGCCCAGGCCCGCGGCCTGCGCCGCGATGGGCAAGGCCAGTACCAGCAATACGGTGGAAATGCGCTGTGAAAGTTTGCACGTCATGTCACACCTCGGCATCGGGATCGCGGCGCGTGGCCGCAGTGCCGCCAGCATAGACCGCCGCCGTCAAGCGCGCGTGCTGCGCGGTTTACGATTCGCGCGGAGTGCGCGGCCAGACCGGCATGCGCATCCCTGTGCTCGTCATCCCCGCGCTCGTCCCCGCGCTCGTCATCCCCGCGCACCCACGGCTCGATAGGGGTCGGGAAGGCTCATCACCTCCCCGCCCTCCGAACCGTGCGTGCGGTTCTCCCGCACACGGCTCTCCAGTGGGTGGTTGCTTCATCGAGATCGGCACGCCAAGGCATGGGCTTGGGTTAACGTGAAAAGCCCCTGCTGAGCGAAGTAGCTATTGGGCCAGCGCTGATGGTCCTCGCGGGTGTGACCGTGCCCACGCCGACCCTCGTATGCACGAAGGATAGAGCGCAGACGCCGGCGGATAAACCCGTCGAGCTTGCTGAAAGTGATCCGGTGGGCATGCCTGAAGTACTGGTACCAGCCCCGCAGCATCGGGTTGATCTGGCTGATGATGCTCGCCAGCGAACGCCCCTTGGTACGCGGCGTGTGCTGTCGAATTTTGTCCAGCATCGCGTTCCAGCTCTTCGTGCGTACCCGGCGTTGACCGGCCTCGAACCGATAGCCCAGAAACTCGAACCCGCGGCCTACCTGTCGGCAGTCGCCGACGTGGGTCTTGTCCGGGTGCAAGGTCAGCTCGTGGGCGTCCACCCACGTGCCAATCTCGGCCAGCGCACGTTGCGCCTCATCCGCGGTCTGACACAGCACCACGAAGTCATCGGCATAACGCACCATCCGATAGCCGCCTGCGGCCATCGTCTCGTCGAGCCCATGCAGGTAGATATTGGACAACAGCGGACTGATCACCGCACCCTGCGGCGTACCGCCCGTGGGGATCCAGCGTTCCAGTCCCGCCATCACTTCCTGCTTGAGCCACGATTCCAGCAAGCGCAGTACGCGGCCATCCGCGATCTGCTCGCGCACCCGCGCCATCAGACCGGCGTGCGGAATGCTGTCAAAGTAGCCGGCAAGGTCGGCATCCACCACATGGCAATACCCCGCCCGCAGCAGTGCATCCACCTCCCGCAGCGCACGCTTGGCACCGCGGCCGGGCCGAAACCCGTAGCTGTGTGCGCAAAAGATCGACTCGAAGATCGGCTCAATCACCAGCCGTACCGCCGTTTGCACCACGCGATCCTTCACCGTCGGTATCCCCAGTGGACGGGTTTGGCCCCGCCCTTTGGGAATCTCGACCCGCCTGATCGCTTGGGGCCGGTACGTGTCACTGCGCAGCGCCCTCGCCAGCTCGTCGAGGTAGCGCTCGGCATGGGCCGCGAACGCGTCCACACTTTGACGATCCACCCCGGCCGCTCCGCAATTGCGCACCACCCGTCCCCACGCCGCTTGCAGCGTCGCCGGACGCATCACCTTGTCCATCAGGCTGAACCATTTTCCTCCCTTCACGCCGTTGTCCAGCGCTGCCAACATTCGGTCCGTCCATACCGAGGCTTCCACCCAACTCCAATCGCGAGTCTGGGTATCTTCATCGTGCTTAGCCGTTACCGGCACTTGCGATGAGTTTGCGTGCATCGTTCTCAACCTCCCGAATCCACCTTCCTGCCTCCCTTCCCTCCACGCGGTTTTGCTAGCCGCGCTTCGCGGACCTCAACTCAAGATCCTGCGGTACTACGAAGGCTCTGACTCCCGCACCCGTTCACATCGGGCGCGGGTCTCCCCGCTTACTGCATCGCACCTTCCCAATGTTCCGTCCCCAACCACACGGTGTGCCCGATCATCGCTTTGACAGCCACCTCAGCGTGATCGGTGAGTTCCAGGCTTCGCCATGAATGAGCAGGCTCGCCGCAACACCCCGCCGAAACGGGTTCGCTTTACTACGGACCATCAGTTCGCTTCCGGTTGCTCTCCACCCCGCCTCTCAGCGACGCAGTTACCTTCAACTACAGGGCCTGTGGCTTGCCCCGACGCGGATTTGCACCGCGCTGATACGATGCCCTCACGGGCGCACTCATCCCCGCGCAGGCGGGGATCCAGTGACTTCAGCAAATGCTGGATCCCCGCCTGCGCGGGGATGACGACCGATCTTTTTCGATCGTTGGTCGCGGATTCGCATCAGGCGAGCTCGCTGCGCATCTCGGCGCGTAGCGGCGGCGCGGCGCGCGCCCAGTCCGCGGCATCCAGCTCGAACCAGGCCAGCGGCTTCCCGGCATAGGACGGGTGCGCGAGCACGCGCTCGCCGCGTCGATGCAGGCCGCACTTCAGCAGCACCTGCTGCGAGGCGCTGTTGTCGGGATCGGTGATCGCGGTGATCTGCCGCAGGCCGCGCACGCTGAAACCGTAGTGCAGCAGCGCCCGACTCATCTCGGTGGCATAGCCATGACCCCAATACGGCCTGGCCAGCGCGTAGCCCACCTGGATGTGCGCCTCGCCACGGATATGGTTGAGCAGGTGCAGCCCCACCGCCGCGCCGCCGTCGCGCATGCAGGTCAGCCAGATGCCGAGACCCGGATATTCGTCGTAATACGCGAGGACACGCTCGCGCAGCATGATTTCGCATTCGTCGCGCGATTTCACCCCGCCGAGATACCGCGCCACGGCGGGATCGGCGTACAGGCCGTGCAGAAATCCGAAGTCGGCGGGCGTGAAACGCCGCAACGCCAGACGCGCGCTGCGCAGCCATGCGTGGGTGTCCTGCGGCCACGCGGTGTTCATGCGCGGCTCTGCACGGACGCGCGCGCGACGCCATCCGGCGCCGCGTCGGCAGCGAAGATGCGCGCGATCTCGTCGGCTGCCAGTGGCCGCCACGCGCCGGCCGCCAGATCGCCCAACTGCAAGGCGCCAATGCCCTCGCGATGCAGGCCCAGCACATGGTTGCCGACCGCCGCGAACATGCGCCGCGCCTGGTGGTAGCGGCCTTCGCGCAAGGTCAGCACGGCGTGGCGCGGGTCCGCCACCCGCAGCGCGGCGGGCAGCAGCGGCGTGCGCTCGCCCTTGAGCAGCAGCGTGCCGCTGGCGAACAGCGCCGCCGCGTCCGCGCGCAGATCCTCGGCCAGTTCGACCCGATAGGTCTTCGGCACGTGTCGGCGCGGGCTGATGATCCGCTGCAGCAGCGCGCCATCATCGGTCAGCAACAGCAGACCGCTGGTGTCGCGATCCAGCCGCCCGACGCTCGACAGCGGCGGCTTGCGCATGCGGTAGCGCGGCGGCAACAGCGTGTAGACCAGCGGCCCGGCGTCGTCATGCGAGCAGGTGACGCCGCGCGGTTTGTGCAGCATCAGCACCAGCCCATGCGCGGGATCGAGCGGCTGGCCATCGATGCGCACCTCGGCGTGGACGCTGACGGTATCCGCAACCAGCGGCGCGCCGTGTGCATCGGTGACACGCCCTGCCGCGATCAGCGCCTGCACCTCGCGGCGGCTGCCATAACCGAGGTTGGCCAACGTGCGCAGCAGGCTCATGCGCGCGGTCCGCTGGCGCGCAACACCTTGTAGCCCTGCGCTTGGGCGACAACCTCGACCTGCGTGAAGTGCGCCGTCAGCGTCGCTTCGTAGGGCAAATGCCGATTGGCCACCAGCCAGAACTGTCCTGGCGCGTGCAGCGCAGCGGCCGCCGCGGCGATGAACGCCCGCCCCAGCTCCGGGCGATCGGCGCGGTCGATGTGAAACGGCGGATTGCTGATGATCGCGTCGTAGCGGCGCGGCAGGCCATGGGTGACGTCGTGCCAGTGCAGCGCGATGTGCGCCGGATGGCCGCTGCGCGCAAGGTTGACGCGCGCCGGCTCGAGCGCGCGCGCGTCGGCCTCGTACAGATCCAGTTCGGCGATCCCCGCGCAGCGCCGCAGCAAGGCGCTGGACAGATAGCCCCAGCCGGCGCCCAGATCGGCCACGGCACCGCGCAGCGTGGCCGGCAGTTGCGCCGCCAGCAGTTGCGATCCGGGGTCGATGCGGTCCCAGGCGAACAGGCCGGGACGGCTGCAGTAGCCCGCCGGGTTGTCGCGCGGCGCATCCAGCGCGCGCCACTCGGCGCACAGCGCATGGTCGATGTGCGCGGCGCGCAGCGGCGCCGTCCACACCGCGCGGCAATGGTGCTTGCTCAGCGTGGACACCGGCCCGGCCAGCGCGGCGAGGTCGTTTTGCAGGCTGCGCGCGCCCTCGTCGTTGTTCGCGGCCAGCAGCACCTGCGCATCCTCGGCGCAGTGCGCGACGGCTCGTGCCAACAGCGCGCGCGCGGCCTGGCGCTGGCGCGGCGGCAGCAGCAGCACGCGCGCATGGCGCGCGCCATCGGGTACCGGCGCGACGCCGCAACCCTGTGCCTGCAGCGCATCCGCGTGCGGCTTGAAGTCCTGCGCGTACTGCCATGCCGGTTGCGCGGCCGCCGGCAGCCACGCACTGCTGCGCGCGCCCAGAAACAGCACCGGCGCCGGCGTGGGCAATGGCGGTAACTGCGCCCAGGCAAGACCCAGCACGGCGGCGGCGGGATCGTCGATCAGCATGCGTGGCACGAGTGGTGGTCAATCCGGCAGACAGGCTGGAAGTGTAAATGCGCGCGGGCTCGCGGCGAGCGCGGATTGCCCACATGCAGGACTTCTGCCCCGTTGTTCGCGCGACGCGCGGAAGCGATAGGCATGACCCGCGAACACATCGCAGCGGGCAGCGGCATCCCGCCGCCCGCTCAGCCGCGGCGTGTCAGCGGTGGATGCCGTGGTGCAGCCGCGCCGGCTGCGCGCGTGGCCGCGCGACAGCGCAGCAAGCGCGCGGCGGCGCCACGGACCGGGCCTGGGGCGTTGCGGGTGTCGCCGCTGCGAACGGATCCCGTCGCGGCGCTGCGCGCATGCTCGATGGCCGCATGGTCGGCGCCGCGCCGAAGCGCGGCATGGCGGCCAGCGGCCTATCGAACCGAGGCCGGGAATCCGGCCGCGATGGCGTGTGCTCGCGCCAGTGCGCCAGTGGGCTGGGCGGCTGCCAGGCCACGGCGCCAGCGACCTTGCCATTGAGCGCGAACGCACGCGTCGTCGTCGTTGCCGCCGGCCGCGGAGCGACCCGGAAAGGCGTCGCAAACAGCCCACCGAGCGTAACCTGGACGTCCGGCAGTCGTCGCCGCGAACGGTAGAAGATGGGAATCGTCCAGCCGCTGCCCGCGGGCGCAGTGCAATCGGGAACATCGATAAAGAACCCGTGCGCGCCCGCTCTCGCATTGGTGATGTACAGGCCGCCCCATGCATCCGGATGCGACAACACGCTGCACGGCATGTCGTTCAACAGGGCGACGTTCTTGGGCCGGGTGTCGTACCGGTAGGAAAACCAGTGCGCCCATGGAGTGCGATCCGACCACGCTGGCGCGGCCTGCGCGACCGCGGCGGTCATTGCGATCAACACGAACGCGAGGCTGGCCTGCAAGCGCATGATGCATCTCCCGGCGAGGGATTGGCGCGGCGCTGGAGAACCGCGCACGCCGACTGTAGGCACCGCCGGGCGGGCGCCACAACCCGCGATCGCATCAATTCGCGGTAATGTCGCGGCGCCGCACGCGTCACGATCCACCCGCCACGCGGGGCAGCGCGGCACGCATCACGACGCGTGCTCGTGTCGCGCCGGGCAGGCAGGCCCCGCAATCCGGTGCAAGCCACGCCGACCGGCCCCGCACGACATGGGTTGGGCGCGCACCCCGACGTCATCACTTGCCCAGCCCCGGGATGTGCCGCGGACCGTGTATCAATCGCTGGCGTTGGCCGCCTCGCGGCCTTGCTGGCGGATGATGGCTTCCTGCCGCGCATCGTTGATCGCGGCCATGATGTCATCGACATCGGCGCGGTGCGTGTCGTCGGCAAACGCGCCGGACAACTCGCTGTCGGGGCGCAATCGCCCCTGTTCGAACAGCGCCCACATCTCCTCGCCGTAGCGCGTACGCAGCAGCTCGGGCGCGAATTGTCCGAGCGTGTTGGCAAGGTTGCCGACATCGCGCAGCAGCATGGCGCGCGCGGCGTTGTTGCCGGCGGCGCTGACTACCTGCGGCAGATCGATGATCACCGGGCCATCCGCCGCGACCAGCACGTTGTATTCCGACAGGTCGCCATGGATCAGGCCCAGGCACAGCATGCGTACCACCTGCTGCAGCAGGAACCGGTGGAAAGCGCGCGCCTGCGCCGGCTCGAGATCGACCTCGCCCAGACGCGGCGCCGCGCGGCCCTCGGCATCGGTGACCAGCTCCATCACCAGCACGCCGTTGAAAAATCCGTACGGTTGCGGCACGCGCACGCCGGCCGCGGCCAGTTGGTACAGCGCATCGACCTCGGTGTTTTTCCAGTCGTTTTCCTGCTGCTTGCGGCCGAACCGGGTGGCCTTGCCGATCGCGCGCGCCTCGCGGCTGCCGCGCACCTTGCGCCCTTCCTGATACTGCACGCGCGCCTGAAAACTGCGTTGCGCCAGGTCCTTGTAGACCTTCGCGCAGCGCACCATGTCACCGCTGCGCACCACGTACACCGATGCTTCCTTGCCGCTCTTCAGCGGCCGGATCACCGCGTCGATGATGCCGTCGTCGATCAGCGCCTGCAGTCCTTGGGGAGTCTTCATGGGTTCCGGAGTTTTGCGGTGCAGGCTCGCGCGCGGCACCGCAGGATGAGGGGCATCGAGCCGGGCGCGGTCGCGGCGCACGGCAGACAAACGCCACAGTTTACCCGTGCTTGGATCGTATGTTGCGCGCGCCACGCGTCGGCGCGACGCTGGACCCGTCAGCGCGGCACATTGCCGCAGGTTTTGTCATGCTGCGGCGCATTAACAATTTAACAGTATCTAATATTACGCTGCGCGCCTTTGCCCACCACCCAGGGGAATCGCATGTCGCATCGGCACCTCGCCATGGCCATCGCGGTCGCGCTGTCCGCGGCCACGCACACGGCGCACGCGGCGCCGGCGCCCGCATCGAATGCACGCGCCGGTGACGCGGCGGCCAGCGCCCGCGATCCTGCGCGCAAGAGCGCAACCACCTCGGTCACCAATCTGGAAACGGTCAAGGTCACCGCGCGCCGTTACGAGGAAACCCTGCAGGACGTGCCCATCGCGGTGACCGCCCTGACCGCGCGCGCGCTCACCGACGACAACGTGCAAAACCTGTCGGACTTGCAGGGACTCGTGCCCAATCTGCAGATCGGCCCGACCCAAGGCACCAGCTCGACGCTGACCGTGTATCTGCGCGGCATCGGCCAGAACAATCCGCTGTGGGGCTTCGATCCCGAGGTGGGCCTGTACTTCGATGGCGTGTACATCGCGCGCCCGCAAGGCGCGCTGCTGGATGTGTTCGACGTGGACCGCATCGAGGTGCTGCGCGGCCCGCAGGGCACGCTGTACGGCAAGAACACGGTCGGCGGCGCGATCAACTACATCTCCAAGCCGCTGCCCACGCACGCGACCGGATCGGTCACCGCGACGTTGGGCATGCACGCCACAAAGGACCTGAAAGTCGATTACGGCAACGCCAGCAAGGATGGTGTGTGGCGCTTCCGCGTCGCCGCCGCCAGCCTGCATCACGGCGGTTACGGCCACAATCTGTATCTCGGTGGCCCGACCAGCAATCAGGATGTGAACGCCGCGCGCGTGACGCTGGGCTATTTCCCGTCGGCGCGCTTCGATGCGCAATTGGCGCTGGATGGCGAGTTCGATCGCAGCGCCCCGCCCGGCGGCGCGCAGCTCGCGGTGATCCCGTTCGACCCGGCGCAGACCCAGGGCCTGCCCAGCCGCTATGACACGCGCTCCGACCAGGCGCCGGTGAACACCACCGACAGCGGCGGCGGCGCGCTGACCCTGCGCTGGCTGCTGGGCGAGGACTGGACGCTGAAGTCGATCAGCGCCTATCGCAGCAGCAACAGCAACATGAACATCGACGTGGACACGCTGCCGGTATCGATCGCGGACAACAACCTCGTCTACCACAGCCACCAGTTCAGCCAGGAACTGCAGGCCTTGTACGACAACGGCAGCGACTTGCACGGCGTGGTCGGCGTGTACTGGTTCGACGGTTACGCCGAGGGCATCAACAAGTACGCGCTGCTGGCGCTGCCACCGTATCAGCAACTGGGCTACTCGCTGTACGTGGGCAGCGGCGGCAGCGTGGACACGCGCAGCCTGGCCGCCTACGCGGACACGACCTGGCGCTTCGCGCCGCGCTGGAGCCTGGAGGCCGGCGCGCGCTACACGCACGAATCCAAGACCGCGATCATCCAGAACGACACCTATCCGAACGCGAACTTCGCCACGCCCAACGGCGTGCAAGCCGACTTCGCGGGCAGCACCGCGGCCAACAATCTGTCGCCCAAGCTCACCCTGGGCTGGAAGGCCAGCGCTGCGGTGAACCTGTACGCCACCGCCAGCACCGGCTTCCATTCCGGCGGTTACAACATCCAGGCCAATTGCACGGCGATCCCCGCATCGTGCCGGCCGATCAAGAACGAAACCCTGCTCAACTACGAGCTGGGCGCCAAGATGAGCTTTTTCGGCGGCCGCCTGATGCTCAACAGCGCCCTGTTCCATGCGCTGTACCACGATATCCAGCTATCGGTGTACACCTCGTATGTGCAGCCCAACGGCCAGCGCGGCTTCTTCGGCGATTTCACCAACGCCGGCAAGGCCACCATCGACGGCCTCGAGAACGAATTCGCCTGGCGCATGGGCGATCGCTGGACGCTGAGCGGCAACCTGTCGTATCTGCATCCGCGCTACACGCAGTACCTCAGCGGCGGCGTCAACATCGCGTCCACCAGCAAGTTCACTTTCGCGCCCAAGTGGAACGGCGGGCTGACGCTGTGGAAGCACTTCCCGCTGCGCGCTGGCGGCGACGTCGCCGCGCGCCTGAATGTCACCTATCAGACGCTGGCGTATTTCGATCAGAACTACAGCCCGGTCCTCGCCCAGGGCGCCTATGGCCTGGTCAACGCCGGGGTGATCTGGCGCACCGGCGGGCCGTGGACCTACAGCCTCGAAGGCAGCAACCTGGCCAACAAGCGCTATCGCACCTCGGGCTACAACATCATCGCGCTGGGCATGATCACCGGCTATTACGGCCCGCCGCGCATGATCACGGCCAGCGCGCGCTACAAGTTCTGAGCCGGGGTTCGCGCCGCAACCGCCTGAGCCGGATGTTGTCATCCGACTCTTGTCATCCCGAGCATCGCGAAGGATCTCGCTGTGGTGCTGGCGCTGGCGCGTGAACGATGGTTCTTGCGCGTGGCCTCGCAAGCCTGTCCTGTTCCGTGCGGCTGCCGCCGCGCGGGTTACTTTCCTCTTGGGGAAAGTAACCAAAGCCGTCCACGCGACGGCCTGCGCCCCGCTGCGCGGGGTGCCCTGCGCTGCTCGCCGGGCGCGAGCCGGCGCGAACTCGCCCATCCCTGGGCTCGAACAGGCGCGCCTTGCTCTCGCGCCCGACTGCGCTGCTCGGCGCTGGCCAACGCTGGCAAAGTCAAAGTCAAAGTCAAAGTCAACGGCAACAGCAACGGCAACGGCAACGGCAACGGCAACGGCAACGGCAACGGCAACGGCAACGGCAACAGCGCGAGCATGCGCTGGCTTGGGGTTCTTGATCTTCATCCCCCTTCGGCAGCGGCGGGACTGCGCGGGACGAGCACGAAGTGTGAGCGCGTGGACGCGCTCACGCGCCGCAGGCCATGGATGGCCATCGGCGCGCCCCGCGCAGGCACGCGGACCCGCGCAGCGGGCGCTGCGGTCGGGGTCGGCTTTCTTTGGTTCCTTTCTTTGCCGACCCAAAGAAAGGAACCCGCGCGGCGGCAGCCGCACGGAACAAGGGAACCTTGCCGAGCCAGAGTCAGAGCGAGATCCTTCGCGATGCGCAGAGTGACAATGCGCCTGCCCCCGCGTGCGACACCGCAGCACGGGCCCGCTCAATCCGGCGCATGCGCCTGCGGATGTCGTGCCAGCCACGCCGCGAGCTGCAGCCGGTAGCGCGCGAGCGCCTGTTCATGCAGATCGAAAACGCACAGGGTGCAACCACCGCCACAGCAATCGCCGGGCTCCGGCGCGGCCGGCGGCTGCGGACGCGGGTCGTCGGGAGGCACGGATTCTTCGCCGGACATGGCCGCGCTCAACATCGCGGATCGATGGGCGTGGGCATCGCCGCGGCGCGCTCGATGCATTCGGCGGCATCCAGGCACAAATCCTCGCGGTAGCGCGCGCCGATCAACTGCACACCTTGCGGCAAACCCTGCGCCACGCCCACCGGCACCGCCACCGCGGGCAGCCCGAGCAGGTTGACACCGACACTGAGCGCCATCGATTGCATCAGCGCGCGCACGGCATCGACGCCGGCCAGATCGAAACCCACCGCGAACGGCGGCTGCGTGCTCACCGGCGCCAGCAGCAAAGGACAATCCTGCTGGAACAAGGCCCAGGCCCGCGCGATCTGGTTGCGCCGCGCCAACGCCTCGATGTAGCCGGGCAACGTCGACGCCGGCACCAGTTGCATGAAGTCATCGACGAAGCGCTGCGTATCCGGCGAGGTCAATGCGTGGACCGCCGGCAGCAGCGTGCTGCGCACATCGGCGGCGATGATGCGCATATAAGTCTCGAGCATGTCCTGCACCTGCGGCGGTGCGATCTCCTCGACGTCATAGCCCGCCTGCTGCAAGCACCGTGCGGCCTTGCGCACACCCTCGGCCACCTGCACATGCACGCCGCTGGCGCCAGGATCGACGCACACCGCGACCTTGATCGGCGCGCGCGGCGGCGGCCCCGCCAGCGGCGCCGGCACCCACCACGGATCGCGCGCGTCCGCGGCGCTCATCAGCGTGAACGCCAGGCGCAGATCACGCACGTGCCGTGCCATGGGGCCGTGCACCGAGAACATCTGAAAACTCAGCGGCGGCTCCACCGGCGTCGGCGGCGCCGCGCGCGCGACGCGTCCCAGCGTCGGACGCAGCGCGGCCACCCCGCAGCACAGCGCCGGATAGCGCAACGAGCCGCCGAAATCATTGCCCAGCCCCAGTGGTGTCATGCCGGTGGCCAGCGCGATGGCCTCACCGCCGCTGGAACCACCCGGCGTCACCCGCGCGTCCCATGGATTGATGCTGGCGCCGTGCAGGGAACTGTCGGTGTGCCAGCGGAAACCGAAGTCGGGCATGTTGCCGCGCGCCAGTGGAATGGCGCCTGCGCCGCGCAGCTGCGCGACGTGCGGCGCGTCGCGGAGCGGCACGGCCTCGCGCAGCGCCGGCACGCCGGATGTGGTGGCCGATCCGGCCAGATCGATATTGGGCTTCACGGTAAATGGAACGCCATGCAGCGGCCCGACGGGGGCGCCCTGCGCCAGCGCGCGGTCAGCCTGCGCCGCCGCTTGCAGCGCCGCATCGCGCAAGACCTCGGACAGCGCGTTGACGCGTGGGTCGACCGCGTCGATGCGCTGCAAGTGCGCCTGCACCACCTCGGTGCTGGATACCGCGCGCGTGCGGATCGCCTGCGCCAGATCCTCCAGCGAGCCACGCCACAACTCGTTCGCCAACGCACGACTCCATGACTGAAGATCGAGAGTGTGCCGCAGCACGCCGCGCGTGGCGACCGCGAACACGCCATATGGAGGCATCGGCAGACGGCCATGGTGCACCCGCACATGAAATCCCCCTGCCTGCGGCATAGCATCGCAGGCGCAGCCACGGCCCGCCGCGGCACTGCGCAACCCGGTGCCATCACCCGCCATCCCGAGTGCTGCCCGCCCACGCAAACCAGACAACAGGGGAGTCATCATGAGTTTTTTCGAGCCCAGCACCGTCATCAGTCTGGCCGCGATCGTGGTCATGCTCGTCTGTCTGGCGCAGGTTCTGCGCCTCGGCAAATCGGTGCCCGGCGGCATCGTCGGGCGCACCTGGAAACAGCTCACCGGATTGGTGGTGTTATTCACCATCGGCTATCTGCTGACGCCGTTTTTCCCGCTGCTGCCGCAAGCGATCGTCAACCCGCTGGTGTCGCTGATTTTCCTGTTTGGCGCGGTGTACGTGCTGATCACGGTACGCCTGATCCATCGCGTCATCAGCGAACTGGCCGGCTGATCCGATGCGGCCGGAACTGGTTCTCGGCAAGACTGCCGCCGGCGTCGCGGAGCTCGAGAAACGCGCGCTGGGTCTGAGCATGGCCATGCGCCGCCTGCTGATCATGGTCGACGGCCATCGCAGCGTGGCCGATCTGATGCACGCCAACGCCGCGTCCATCGACGTGGTGGCCACGCTCGACCAATTGCTCGCCCTCGGCCTGATCGCGGCGCCGGCGGGAACGCGCGACGCCGATATGGCCGCCGAAGCCGCGCAGGTTCCCGGCAGTCCGCGTCAGGCACTGATGCACATGGCCGAAACCCTGCTCGGCACGGGCGCCGGCGCGGTATTCAACAAACTGCAACACGCGAGCGACGACCGCGCCGCGCTGCAGCCCGCGGTGGATGCCTGCGTGCGCCTGATCCGCCTGACCATCGACGAGAACAAGGCCGCGGATTTCAAGCGTCAGGCCGAGGTCATCCTCGGCGGTCACTGAAGCGCATGCGATCGGCCCGGAGGCGATCGCCCCGGGCGCTCAGAGTCTGTGAAAAATTCCGCGTCGTGCGGAATTTTTCATCGGCGCGTCCGGCACAGTTCCGTGCGCGCCTGCGCGAAGCAGCCACGTGCCTGACCGCTTCGCGTCCGGCCATCCATGGCCGGGCTGAGAGGCTGAAAAATTCACAGCCTCTCAGGCCGGCGCGCGCCACGCCACGATCAGCCAGCTATTGAATGGCGTGCGCCCCCACAGGGGCTGGCGCGAAACACGCAGCCCGAGCGCGGCGCAATGCTCGCTCAACTCGGCACCGGTCGGGATATGGTGCGCCCCGGTGCGCATCCAGCCGCTCGCGGCCGCCAGCAATTCCTCGGCCTGGGTGATGCGGTAGCGCCACGAGGCATCACGCAACACGCTGCGTATCAATAGCCGATCACCCGCGCCCAGACGTTGCGCGCAGGCCGCCAGCAGCGCCTGTTGCGGCGCGCGCGCCAGATAATGCAACGCATCCAGCAGTACCACGTGCCCGCTGAATTCGGGCAGCGCCTGCAAGTCACCGAAGCGCAATTCGAGTGCCGGTCGCAGTGCCGCGGCAGCGGCGCGGCCGGCGCGCAGTTTGCGCGGATCGTTGTCGATGCCGAGGTACGCGCCATGATGGCCGCATTCGCGCAGCCATTGACCCAGCAGGCCCATGCCGCAGCCCAGATCCAGCACCGGCCGCGCATCGGCCTGGAGCAGCAAGGCGGCGATGGTCGCGAACGCGGGATCATGGCGCAGCTTGCCGCGCACGTAACCCTGCCGCCAGCGCCCGGCGAAGCGCGCGGCGATGCGTTCGACAGGCTGGGGGCTGGGGGTCTGCATTGCGGGCGTTACGTGCAAGTCCGGCCCCCGGCAACAGGCAAGCCGCGGCACCGGGCTGTCTGCACTGCACTCGAATCTGGTGGGCGGTATAGGGATCGAACCTATGACTCCTGCCGTGTGAAGGCAGTGCTCTACCGCTGAGCTAACCGCCCGCGAGCCGCGCAGTTTACGCAGCAGGCTGGCGACGGTCAACGCGCGCAGCGGCCTCATCACGCGTCTCGCGAGCCCTGCGCGCGTGCGCAGTTGGCGCGTCGCCTGCGCCCGCCTATGATGAAGGCGCGCAGCGGGCAGCGGTCCGCACTGGGGAGAACTATCAATGCAGCGCTGGATCAAGCTTCCGGATGGACGTTTCGTGGATGCCGCGCGCGTGGCGTTGATCGGCAAGCCCGAGACTTATCAGCGCCTGGACGAGGAAGGCAACGACCTCGGCCCCGCGGTGACCTTCAACCTCGGCCTGGACTTCCAGCGCGAGCACCAGCTCAGCGTCAACGGCACGCGCGAGGAGATGAGCGCGCTGCTGAAGGCACTGATGGGTTCCACGGGCAACGGCGGCGCGTGAACTTTCGCCGCGCACGCGGCACTAATCCGATGCCCAGGGGAGAAGGCATTCCTCCCGGCCTCGCGGCCGAACCACCTTATTCCGGTTGATGATGCCTGCTGCGCCGATCGCCTCGGCGCGGCAGGTTTTGTTGTGGGCGTGTCGAAACAAGCAAACACCTTGCCGAGGAGCGTGATGAACCCGTCTGTACTTGCCGGTATCGGTATCGGCGCCGTACTCGGAGCCTGGCTGCGCTATGGCTTCGCCTTGATGCTCAACCCGCTGTTCCCCACGCTGCCACTGGGCACCGTCGCCGCCAATCTGCTGGGCGGTTTCCTGATGGGCATCGCGATCAGCAATTTCCCGCCTTACATGGGCCTGCCGGTGGAACTGCGCCTGGCCTTCGCTACCGGCTTCCTTGGCGGCCTGACCACGTTTTCCACGTTCGACGCTGAGTCGGTGACGCTGTGGATGCGCGGACAATGGGGCTGGGCCATGGCGCATATGGGCGTGCATGTGCTGGGCGGCATCGGGTTCTGCCTGGCCGGTATCGGGCTGGGCCGTTTGCTGACACGTCACTGAGAGGAGACAAACTCCATGATCGGATGTGCGTTGCGCTTTTACATGCATGAAAACCAGAAGCACCAAGGCAAGCTGGTCTACGAATGGCTGCTGGAGCAGGCCAAACGCCGCGGCATCCATGGCGGCTCGGCGTTCCGCGCCATCGCCGGCTTCGGGCGTCATGGACAACTGCACGAGCAGGCGTTTTTCGAGATGGCGGCCAACCTCACCGTGCTGGTCGAATTCGTGGTGAGCAAGGACGAGGCCGATGCGCTCATCGCGCTGGCCGAGGAGGACAAGGCGCCGTTGTTCTGGAGCCGCGCGCCGGTCGAATTCGGCAATACCGTGCCGCATGCCCAGCGGCCACCACCGCAGTCACCCGCTTGACCGCATTGCGGCAAAGTCGCAAGGAGTCCGCCATGAGTCTCGAACTGATCCTGATCCGCCACGGCGCAGTGCCCGGCATCGATCCGCCGCGCTTCCGCGGCCGCACGGATCTGGCGCTGACCGATCTGGGCAAGGCGCAGGCGCTGGCGATGGGCGAATGGGTGCGTGAACACTTCACGGTGACCGCGATCCATGCCAGCCCGCTGTCGCGCTGCATCGACACCGCCAACGCCATCGCCGGCCCGCTGGCACAACCGGTGCGCGCCAGCATGGACTTGACCGACTGCGATTACGGCCGCTGGACCGGCCTGACCCATCGCGAGGCTGCGGCGCGTGATCCGGAGCCGTTTCGCGCGTGGCAGCGCGACCCCGGCATCAACCCGCCGCCGGATGGCGAAACCCTGCGTCAGGTCGAAGTGCGCGTGACGGGCGCCGTGCACGCCATCCTGCGTCGCCACGCCGGCGGCAGCGTGGTGCTGGTCACCCACGACGCGGTGATCCGCGTGCTGGTCCTGAATCTGTTGCAGGCACCGCTGAGCCATTACGCCAGCCTGCGCCAGGACCCGACCGCGGTGAACCGGATCGAGGTGCGCGCCGACGGAGGCTATCGCATCGCCCTGCTCAACAGCACCGCGCATCTGTCGCGCGCGGCCTGAGCGCACGGCAGGTGATCACGCGCGCGCATCAAATCACGCCCACACCGAGCACGATGATCAGCAATATACCGATCAGTGCGAGATAGAGATTCATGTCGCCCGACTGCAGCACGACGATGCGATCCGACAGCCACCACACCATGCGCGTGAGCGGACGGAACAGGCGCGACTCGAACAAGGGCGCGATGCGCTGCTCGAAGCTGAGCCGGCGCACGAAATATTCGCGCTCGACGTGCTCGTGCTCCATGTCCAGGCGCGGCCGGTAGATGAAGCTGTAGAACACCTGCACCGCGTGCGAGAACGTCAGCGCCGTGGTGGCCGCGCGCGGCGACGGCGGATTGCCGCCAAACCACACCGGCGCGCGGCGCACGCCGTGGCGGCGCCTGGACCACAACGCCAGCGCGATCGGCAGCAGCGCCAGCAGCGGCATCACGATGACCAGCAACGTCGGCGAGATGAAGGCGAAGTGCGCGCTCAACGGCACCAGCAACAAGCCGCTGCGCAGTTGCATCGACGACTGCGCGAACCAGTGCTGCGCCACCGGATCCAGCGCGTACAGCCACCACGGCATGCCCACCGCCAGCGCCAACACCAGTGCGCCCAGCAAGCCCACGGCCAGGGCATGACCACGCGGTACTGGCCCGGTGTGCGCAGCGGGCGCGCCCTGCGTGCCCAGGCCGATGATCTTGACGAACGTGGCGTAGGCCAGCGCCGCGGTCAGCGCCAGACCGACGCCGCCCAGCGACAAGGTCAGACGCCCGGCCAGATCCGGCACCTGGAAGTTCTGGAACAAGGTCTGGAAGGCGAACCACTCGCTGACGAAGCCCGCCTGCGGCGGCATGCCGGCCAGACTCATGCCGGCGAAAACGATGCCGACGCCGTAGGTCCACAAGCTGGCGCGCAGCAAACCCGACTGCTGCAGCCGATACGTGCCACGCGCGCGATAGGCGCCATCGGCACCGAGCAACAGGGCGCCCTTGGACAGGCTGTGTCCAGCCAGATGCAGCAGGCCCACGATCCAGGCCAGCATGCTCAGATCGCCCAGGCCGGCACTGCGGAAAATCAGCGCGGCGCCGAGCAGCAGCGTGGCGATGGCGGCATTCTCGGCCGATGACAAACCCAGCAACTGGCGCCAGTCGTCGGTCTGCAGCGCATACAGCACCGCCAAAATCGCGCTGAACGCAGCCACCGCCACGGTGATGATGCCGAGCATTTCCTCCGGCGGCAGCCACACCAGCAGCGCGCGCGCCAGCGCGAACCACGCGGCGTTGAGCACGATGCCCGACAGCAGGCTGGCGCTGGCGCCGCTGCCACTGGCATAGGCGCCGGCGAACCACTCGTAGAACGGCAGCAAGCCCAGCTTGGCGCCGAAACCGATCAGCATCAGCAAGCCAAGACCGATCACAGCCGCGCCCGGGAGAGCGATCAGCCCCGCCGCGAATCCATCCATGGCCATGCCGCCGCCGAGCAGCGCGAAAGTCAGCCAGCCCGCGAGCAGCGCAACCGCGCCGACTTCCAGCAAGCCCAGCATCAGCAGCGTGGCATGACCGCCGTCGTCGCTGATGCCCAGGCGCTCGGACAGCAGCATCAGCGCGCCGCCCAGGCTCATCAACTCCCAGGCGATCAGAAACGCCACGCCACCGTGCACACCCATCACGCCCAGCGCCCCGAGGATGGCCGCGATCGCGCCCACGTACCACACGCGCAGGCGTGCCGCCGGACTGCCCAATGCCAGCGCCAATGTCGCCGGGATCGCGCCGAACAGGCTCAGCCACAAGCCCGCGCCATCGAGCGCGAAGTGCGTCGCGGAGACGCCAGCCAGACGCAGATGCTCGGCGCCGACCAGCGCACCCGCGCAGGCGATGATCAGGGCGATGCCACCGAGCACCGCCAGCACGCGGGTCAGGCCCGGCCATGGCAGCACGATGGCGACCGTGGCCGCCAGCAGCAGCGTCAGCACTGCCAGGGTGAACAGCTCAGCCATCGCGGCGTCCTCCGTGCAGATGCTGTTCGCTGCGCCCGAGCAGCAGCAGCAAGGCGTGCATGATCGCGGCCGGATTGGGCGCGCAACCCGGCAGATACACATCCACCGGAATCAGCCCCTGCAATCCGCTGCCGCCGGCGTAGCCCTCGCGCGCCATGCCGCCGCTGATCGCGCAGGCACCCATCGCCATCACCCACTTCGGCTCGGGCATCGCCTCCCAGGCGGCACGCAACGGCTCGCGCATCGGTTCGGTGACGGTGCCGGTGACCAGCAGCAGGTCGGCCGCGCGCGGCGAGGCAGTGAAGAAAATGCCGAGCCGATGCAGGTTGTAGAACGGATTCATCAGCGCCTGCAGCTCCGACTCGCAGCCGTTGCAGGAACCGGCATCGACATGACGGATGTGCAGGCTGTGCCTGAAACGCCGCGCGATGACGTTTTGCAGTTCCAATGCCAAGGTGTCGCGCGCGGGCGTCCCCTGTTGCGGGTCGAACCGCAGGTCGGCGCGCGCACGCACGGCCAGCGCCCAGTCATGGCTCGCCTGCAGCGTGCCCACGGGACACACCTCGACGCAGCGTTGGCAGGCGATGCAGCGGCCATAGTCCAGCGCGATGCCATGGCGCGGCGCAGCGTCGGCGCCACCGGGCACCTCGACCTGATGCAGCGCGTCGGTGGGACACGCCGCCACGCAGGCCGCGCAGGATTCGGCGCAAGCCTGCGCAGTGACGCGCGGCATGCCCTGCACGCCGTGCTGGCCGGCGGCTTGCGCATCGCCCTCGGGCCAGTCGCTGGTGGCGCGGCCGCGCGCGAGTCCGAAGAAAGTCCATAACGCCATGATCCGGTCCTCAGCGGTCGCAGCCGGCGATGGTGCTGCCGAAGCTGGCTTCATTGATGGCGTAATCCATCATGTTGCTGCCATGCACGGTGTACGGAAACACGCGCCAGTTCGAATACGAGGGCGATTTGATCTTCACCCGGGCCAGGCGCGCGTGCTGGTCCAGATGCACCACGTAGTACAACGAGCCGCGCGGCGACTCGGCCCAGCCCAGCCCGATGCCGTCAGCCGGCGCGGCGCACGGCGCATGCACCGCGCCGGCAGGCAGATCGCGCAGCAGACGCCGCAACAACACGAACGCTGCGCGCAACTCGCCGCAGCGCACGCGATAGCGCGCATAGGCATCGCCGTCCTGATGCAGCGTCACGACGGGGGGATGCTCGGCGTAGGCCGCATAGGGATGGTCGCGGCGCAGATCACGGTCCAGCCCGGAGGCCCGTTCAACCGGACCGGTGGCACCCTGATCGAAGGCCGCCGCGCGCGGCAACGGTCCGGTAGTGTGCAGGCGATCGAGAAAGGTCGACGTGCGTTCGAGCTGGTCGAGGTAGCGCAGACTCGCCGCTTCGAGCCTGTCGAGGCGCGGCAGGAAATCCGATTCCATGGCCAGATCGCGGCGCAGGCCGCCCGGGCGCAGCACGTTCATCAGCAGGCGCTGGCCGCACGCGCGCGCGGCCAGTTGCTTGGCCTGTTCCTCGAGCAGACGGCCCTCCGCCTGACCCACCTTGAGCGTGGTCGCATCCGCCAGCGCGCCGAGGTAATGCAGGTGGTTGTACACGCGCTCCAGTTCACCCAACACGCTGCGCCACGCGCGCGCGCGCGGTGGCGCCTGCACGCCGGCGGCGTCCTCGATGGCTTGGCAGAAAGCCAGCGCGTGCGCCAACGCGCCAACGCCGGAAACGCGCTCGGCGAGGATGACCGCGGCGTCCGGCGCGAGACCCTGGAAGCGCTGCTCCATGCCGCGATGCTTGAGAAACAAACGCGGCTGATAACGCAGGATGCGCTCGCCGATGTAGAAGAAGCGGAACTGCGCCGACTCGAACACGTCGGCGCGGATCGGTCCGAAGTCCAGTTCCTGCACGTCGTCGCCAGTGACTTCCGGCAGCACGTGCGGCGCCGGAAAACGCGCGGCGCCGTGCGTCAGCGTGAATGGCGCCGGCGCGTCCCCGCGTTCGATCACCAGCGGGAATGGTTCGGGGTGATTGAGCACGCCGACGCCGGACAGGTCCTGCATTTCGCGCTCGTACCAGCCCAGCAGAGGCACGTGCGCCGCCATGCTCGGCAAACCGCCGGGCGGCACATCCACGCGCCACAGCTCGAATGCTTTGCCGGCACCGGGCGCGGCGAGATAGCAAGCCTCGTCGCGACCATCGATCTGTGTCGCGTACACCATCTGCATGCGTCCGCCCTGCGCCAGCAGATGCTCGATGCTGCCGGGAATGTCGCTGGCATGCAGATGCAAAGTCAGCATGGCAGTGCTCACGACGTGGCCCCCAGCTGATGCGCGATCTGCGCGAACCACTGCGCGAACAGCGGCGGCCACCACAAACCCAATAGCAGCAGTGCGGCGACCGCCAGCAGCATCGGGATCCAGGTCATCACGCCGGGCAGCGGGCCGCTCGGCGCAGGTGCCTCGGTCGGCACGTACATCTGCCGGAAGTGGTTGAGGAAACCGATAAAGATCACGATCAGCAGCAACAGGAACAGGACCGCCACCCAGCGCGTGCCGCCGTGCATCCAGCCCGCCATCAACACGCTCAGTTCGCTGCGGAACAAACCGAACGGCGGCGCGCCGGTGATGGCCACCGCGCCGGCCAGCCACAGCCAGGCGAGACCCGGCATCGCCATCGGCAGGTTGCGCATCTGCTGCATGTCATGCGTGCCGTAACGATGCACCGCGCTGCCCGCGCCGATGAACATCAGCGTCTTGTTGATGCTGTGATTGAGCATGTGGTATAGCGCGCCGAACACGCCCAGCAGACCGCCGAAACCGAAACCCAGCGCGATCACGCCCATGTGCTCGACGCTGGAATAAGCCAGCATGCGTTTGAGCCCGCGCTGGCGCATGATGAACAGCGCGCCGACGACCAGCGAGGCCACGCCCAGCGCGATCAGGATGCGATGCGGCCACATCCCGTGTCCGGCGATGTCGGTGGCCGCGAGAAAGCGCACGATGCCCAGCATCGCGCAATTCAGCAGCGCCCCGGAGAGCATCGCCGACACCGGCGCCGGACCCTCGCTGTGCGCATCGGGCAGCCAAGTGTGCATGGGCGCGAGTCCGGCCTTGACGCCGTAACCAACCAGCGCCAGAAGAAAACCCAACTGCAGCAGCACCGCCGGCATCTTCGGCGCGATCGCATCCAGCGTCGACCAGTCCAGCGTATAGGTCGGCCCCAGCACGAACGTGCCGCCCCAGTACAGCAGCACCGTGCCCAGCAGCGCGATGCTGATGCCGCCGGAAACAATGATGATGTACTTCCATGCCGCTTCCATGCTTTCGGCGCGGCGCTCGTATCCGACCAGGAACGTGCTCACCAGGGTGGTCATCTCGATGCCGATCCAGTACACGCCGATCATGTTGGCCATGGACGCGGCGAACATGGTCCAGGCGAACAACGCGAACAGCGCGTAGAAATTGGGCAACCGTTTGGCATCCTCGCCTTGGCGCATGTAGTCCACGGCGAAGAACGAAGCCAGCAGGTACACCAGCGCCACGCACATCAGCACCCAGGCGCCGATGCGATCCACGTACAGCATCTGCTCGAAGTAGATGCGCGGCGCGGCCGCGCCGATCAGCAACAGGATGCTGACCGGAAAACACACCAGCGCAGCCAGCAGGTTGACCCATTGCATCAGCCGCCGCACCAGCAGCGACCACAGCACCGACACCAAGGGCGCCGTCAGCAGCACGATGATCAGCGTGGAGGCGCTCATCTCAACCCACCAGCTTCTGCAGCGCCTGGCTGCCGGTGGCACCGACCGAGGCCATCAGATACCTCACCAGCACCGCGAAACAAGTCACCGCGACGAGCAAATCGAACAGCAGCACCAGCTCGATCATCAGCGGCATGCCCGGCACCAGGATCTGCGAGCCGAGGAAAATGCCGTTCTCCAGCATGAGGATGCCGAGGATCGAGCTCACCGCCTCGCGCCGGATCGCCAGCATCAGGAAGCCGATCAGCTTGATCGACAACATCACCGTCAGCGCCAGCAGCACCACGCGCGTCTCGATGTCCAGCGCGTGGCCGATGCGATACGCCACCACCACGCCGAAGATCACCAGCACGGCACCCAGTACCAGCGCGGTGGACGGCTGCACGATCTCGTGCAGTTCGCGGTTGACGTGCAGGCGCTTGAGCACCCACAGCAGCATCAGCGGCAGCACCAGGCCGCGGAACAGCGCGGTCAGCGCGGCGACGAAGTACAACTCGGTATAGCCACCGGCCCAGGCCATCAGCGCCGAGAGGATCGCGATCAGCCACGACTGCACGGCGAAGGCCAGCATGTAGTCCTTGAGCCAGCGCGAGCCCAGCATCACGAACGACAACACCAGCGCACCGATCGCGATCAGACTGAAGATCGAGGCCAACAGCGGGCTCAGATGCAAGGCAACCATGGGCATCACCGGATCTGGTTGGCGACCATCGCCAACACGGCAAACACGAAGGCCGCCGCCAGTGGCTCCTGGTAGCGATAGAAGCGCAGGCGCGACTGCACGGTTTCCACGCCGATCACCGCACCAGCGATGATGGCGAACTTGAGCGCGATCGCGCCCAGCGTGCCCAGCACGCCGATCGCGCTGCCTTGCGCCGACAGGCCCCAGGGCAGGATGAACACGTTGGCGAAAATCGTGTAGAGGATGAACTGCTTCATCATCCCCGCCCACTTCAGCAGCGCCAGCAGCGGGCCGGAATACTCCAGCACCCGCGCCTCCTCGATCATGTACACCTCGATATGCGTGCTGGAGTGGATCGGCAGGCGATCGGTCTCGACCAGCAGCAGCACGAAGAACGCCGCCACCAGGAACAGATGCGCCGGGCTCCAGTACACCTCGGGATGCCGCACCAGCTCGTGGTTGACCACGAACGGCAGCATCGCCTGCGCCATCAGCGTGATGCCGACGAACACCAGGATCAGGATGGGTTCGGCGAGGATGCCGATCAGCACCGTGCGCGCCGACCCCATGCCGCCGTAGCTGCTGCCCGAGTCCATGCCCGCCAGGTTGATGAAGAACGAACCCAGGGTGAGGATCAGGCCGCCGCCGAGGATGTCGCCCATGTCCGACAGCGGCAGCGGATAGTTGGTGAGCACCGGGATCAGGATCGGCACCGTGAGCATTGCGGTGAACGCCACGAACGGCGCCGCCACGAACACCCAGCTCGCCGAATCCGGCAGCACCGTCTGCTTGCCGAACAGCTTGATCAGATCGCGCCAGGGTTGCAGCAGGCCGGGACCGGTCGCGCGCTGCACGCGCTCCTCGTAGCGCAGGATGAAACCCTGCAACAGCGGCGCTGCCAGCAGCACCGTGAGCACCTGACCGATCTGCAGCAGTGCGTCACGCATCCAGACGGCCCCATGCCGGAGCGGAGGTTTGGCGAACATGTTCCTTGTGCGCCGCTTGCAGCGTACTTCTGCGAGGCATGCCATCACTCCCGGTGGTGGGTCTCGTAGGAGTCATCAGCCCGTTGCGGGCATTTCAGGCGAACTCCATCGCCCGCGATTGCGTTGTGCTTCGATTACATGCCGCCGTGGGGAACTTGTCAATCGTGTTCAGCGTCTGTGCATTCAGCGATTACCATCCGTCCTAGCCATTCTGCAAGGAGCCCCCCGTGTCCTCGGCAAACGTGCTCAAGACTCGAGCTGAAACCTTGCTGCAATCCGCCGGACTGCGCTTGAACGGTCCTGACACCTGCGACCCGCAGGTGCATGACGAGCGCCTGTACGCGCGCGTGTTCGCGCATGGCTCGCTGGGTTTCGGCGAGGCCTACATGGACGGCTGGTGGGATGTCGCCGATCTGACCGGCATGCTCGCGCGCGTCATTGGCGCGCACATCGATGACCGGCTGCACAACCTCGACACGGTGCTTTCGCACCTGCGCGCGCGCTGGCTCAACCTGCAGCGCGGACGCCATGCCTGGGAAATCGGCAAGCGCCACTACGACACCGGCAACGATCTGTTCGAGGCCATGCTCGGCAAGCGCCTGGTCTACAGCTGCGGCTACTGGGCCGCAGCCGACAATCTGGACGCTGCGCAGGAAGCCAAGCTCGACCTGGTTTGCCGCAAGCTGCAACTCAAACCCGGCATGCACGTGCTCGACATCGGCTGCGGCTGGGGCGAAGCACTGAAGTTCGCCGCCGAGCGCTACGGCGTCAGCGGCGTGGGCGTCACCGTGTCCAAGGCACAGGCCGAGTGGGCGCAAAACCTGTGTCGTGGACTGCCGATCGAGATCCGGCTGCAGGATTATCGTGAAGTCCGCGAGACCTTCGACGCGGTGTATTCCATCGGCATGTTCGAGCATGTCGGCGGGCGCAACTACCGCACCTATTTCAAAAGCGTGCGCGAGTGTCTCAAGCCCGACGGTTTGTCCGTGCTGCATACCATCGGCAACAACGACTCGCCCAGCACGCCCGATCCATGGATCGAGAAATACATCTTTCCCAATTCGATGATTCCCGCGGCGAGCCAGGTGGCGACGGCGCTGGAGGGACTGTTCGTGGTCGAGGACTGGCACAACTTCGGCACCGATTACGACCGCACCCTGTGCGCTTGGAAGCAGAACTTCGATGCGGCGTGGCCGCGTCTCGCCGCGCACTACGACGGGCGCTTCAAGCGCATGTGGCACTTCTATCTGTGCACTTCGGCGGCGGTATTCCGCACGCGCCGCGACCAGTTGTGGCAACTCACGCTGTCGCCCAACGGCGTGCCGGGCGGTTACCGCGTGCCGCGCTGACTCGCCCTCAACAGCAGCAGCGACGGCCGCCAACGCACTTCGTCGCGGCATGACAGTTGCTCCGATGCGTCAGTGCACACGTGGCGATTGACCGCGGCCACGTCGAATAACTAAACTCACCAGTGCAATTGCCGCGACTGCCCCGACGCGGCCCAGGAGTTCATGCATGAAGCTCACCACTGCGCGCCTTGCCGCGCCACTGGCCGCCATCGTTCTGCTTGCTGCCTGCAGCAAGGGCCCTGCCCCGACCCCACCGCCACCGCAAGTGGATGTGATCACCGCCAAGGCGGTCGATCTGCCTGTCGTGCAGACCATGGTCGGGCGCCTCGCACCCACGCTCACCGCCCAGGTCAACGCGCGCGTGACCGGCAATGTGCTGAGCAAGGATTACCAGGAAGGCGGCGAGGTCAAGGCCGGCCAGTTGCTGTTCCAGATCGATCCGGCGCCGCTCAAGGCCGCGCTTGATGCGCAACTCGCCGCGCTGGCTCAGGCGCGCGCCAGCGCCACCAACGCGGAGTTGATCGCCGCGCGCGACAAGACCCTGGTGGGCCGCGGCCTGATCGCCAGACAGACCTATGACACCGACGCGGCCACGGCACGCACCACGGCCGCCGCGGTGCGGCAGGCCGAAGCCAACGTCGAGGCCGCGCGACTGAATCTGTCCTACGCCCGCGTCACCGCGCCCATCAGCGGCCGCGCCGGCATCGCCAACGTCACCGTCGGCGCGCTGGTCAGCGCCACCTCGGCCACGCCGATGACCACGATCGAGCGCCTCGATCCGATCTATGCCTTGTTCAGCGCCCCCTATGCGCAGGTCGCGCCCTTGCAGCAGGCCGAAGCCTCCGGTGCGTTCAAGACACCTGGCGACGCGCCCAGCGTGCATATCATCCTGCCGGATGGCAGTACCTATGCCGAGACGGGTCGGCTCGATTTCACCGACATGGCGGTCGACCCGCAGACCGGCGCGGTGCAGTTGCGCGCGATTTTCCCCAACCCGCAACGCCTGCTGCTGCCAGGTCTGTTCGTGACCGTCAAGCTCAGCGCCGGGGTCATGCACAACGTGTTTCTGATTCCGCAGGCGGCGGTGCAGCGTGACCCGCAGGGCGCTTACGTGTTCGTGGTGGGTGCCGGCGACAAGGTCGCGCAGCGCCCGGTCACCCTGGGCGAGATGCACGGTACCGACTGGGTGGTGACCCACGGCTTGGCCACCGGGGAGCGCGTGATCGTCAACGGCATCCAGAAGGTGCATCCGGGCGGCATCGCCATCGTGGCAGCGCCGCAAGCCGGGGCTGCACCCGGCACGGCGCGCTGAGGAGCCTGCGCCATGCCCAAGTTCTTCATCGATCGCCCGATCTTCGCCTGGGTGATCGCCATCCTGATCTGCCTCGCCGGCATCGCGTCGATCTACCGCCTGCCGGTCGAGGCGTACCCCGACATCGCGCCGCCCAGCGTGGTGATCAGCGCCAGCTATCCGGGCGCCAGCGCGCAGGTCGTGCAGCAGGCGGTGACCCAGGTCATCGAGCAGCAGCTCACCGGCCTGGACAATCTGCTGTATTTCAGTTCCAGTTCCAGCGCCAACGGCAGTGCCAGCATCACCGTCACGTTCGAGAACGGCACCAACCTCGATATCGCCGCGGTGCAGGTGCAAAACCGCGTGGCCGTGGCCTTGCCGCAGCTGCCCACGCAGGTGCAGGCGCTGGGCGTGCAGGTGAACAAGGCCAATGCCGGTTTCCTCGAAGTGGTGGCGTTGCGTTCAAGCAACCCCAACATCGACACCTATGCGCTGAACAACCTGGTGGCTTCGCAGGTGCTCGATCCGCTGGAGCGCATCCCCGGCATCGGCAGCGCCAACCAGTTTGGCTCGGAATACGCGATGCGCATCTGGCTGAACCCGCTCAAGCTGCAGGGTTACGACCTGTCCGCGACGGATGTGCAAAATGCCGTCGCCAGCCAGAACATCCAGACCGCCGCCGGTTCGCTGGGCGCGGCTCCCGCGGTGAAGGGGCAGGCGCTGACGGTGACGGTGAACGGCGAGAGCCGCTTCAGCACGCCACAGCAGTTCGAGAACATCATCCTGCGCACCAACAGCAACGGCACCACGGTGCGGCTCAAGGATGTCGCGAAAGTGCAGTTGGCGCCCTACAGCTACGGCTTCCTGAGCCTGTACAACGGCAAGCCGGTGGCCGGCATCGGCCTGCAGCTGTTGCCCGGCGCCAACGCGCTGCAGGTGGCCAAGGCCGTCGATGCCAAGATGGCGCAGCTGCAGCAGACCTTCCCGCACGGCGTCACCTGGTTCAAGCCCTACGACAGCACGACCTTCGTCAATGTTTCGATCGACGAAGTGGTGCAAACGCTGTTCGAGGCGATGGTGCTGGTGTTCCTGGTGATCTATCTGTTTTTGCAGAACCTGCGCGCCACGCTGATTCCCTCGCTGGTCGTGCCGGTGGCGCTGCTGGGCACCTTCGCCGGGCTGTATGTCGCCGGTTTCTCGATCAACATCCTCACCCTGTTCGCGATGGTGCTGGCCATCGGACTGGTGGTGGACGATGCCATCGTGGTGGTGGAAAACGTCGAGCGGCATATCACCGAGGAAGGTCTTGCCCCGCGCGAGGCCACGATCGTGGCCATGGAGCAGATCACCGGCGCGATCATCGCCATCACCCTGGTGCTGTTCGCGGTATTCATCCCCGCCGCCCTGCTCAGCGGCAGCGTGGGCGTGATCTACCGGCAGTTCTCGCTGACCATCGCCATCGCCATGCTGCTGTCCGCCACCATGGCGCTGAGCTTCACGCCGGCGCTGTGCGCCAGCATCATCAAACCCAACCAGCACGAGAACCGTTTGCTGGGCTGGTTCAACCGTTTGTTCGATCGTACCCAGCGCGCCTACATCACGCGTGTGCACCAGTCCATTCGGCATACCCCGCGCTGGATGCTGCTGTATCTGGTGCTGATCCTCGGCGCTGCGTGGCTGTTCACGCGGCTGCCATCGAGCTTCCTGCCCGAGGAGGATCAGGGCTACGCACTGGCCATCGTGCAGTTGCCGCCGGGCGCCACCATCGATCGCACCATCGGCGTGATGAACCAGATCAAGAACATCGTGGTCAAGAGTCCGGCGGTAACCGGCATGATGGAAATTGCCGGGTTCAGCTTCGTCGGCTCGGGCGAGAACACCGGCATGGGCTTCATCCGCCTCAAGCCGTGGGGCGAGCGCACCAAGGCGGACGAACAGATCGGCCCCTTCATGGCCTGGGCCAATCGCGCGTTGAGCGGTATCAAGGGCGCGCAGATCTTCGTGGTGAATCTGCCCACCATCCGCGGACTCAGCCAGTTCGGCGGCTTCGACATGGAGCTGGAAGATCGCGCCGGACTCGGCCATGACAAGCTGATGCAGGCGCAAGGCATGCTGCTGGCCAGGGCGGCCAAGACGCCATCGCTGATGGGCGTGCGCCCCAATGGTCTGCCCCCCGCGCCGCAATTGAAGCTGACCGTGGATCGCGTGCAGGCGGCCTCGATGGGACTTTCGGTCAGCGATGTTTATACCGCGCTGCAGTTGATGCTGGCGCCGGTTTACGTCAACGATTTCAACTACCAGGGCCGCGTGTTGCGCGTGTTGCTGGAAGCCGACGCGCCATTCCGCATGGGCCCGCAGGACCTCAACGACTTCTACACCGCCAGCAGCAACGGCAGCATGGTGCCCCTGTCCACCGTGGTGCACACCAAGTGGGAATTGGGCTCGCCTGCGCTGACCCGTTACAACGGCTACGGCTCGGTGGAAATCGTCGGCAATGCCGCGCCCGGCTACAGCTCGGGCCAGGCCATGACGGCGATGCAGAACATCGTCGACCATGATTTGCCCAAGGGCATCGGGTATGAATGGACCGGGCAGTCCTACCAGGAAGTCTTGTCCGGACAACAGGCACCCGTCCTCTACACCCTGTCGATGATCGTGGTGTTCCTCGCACTGGCAGCCTTGTACGAAAGCTGGACGATTCCCATCGCGGTGTTGCTGGTAGTGCCCATGGGCGTGCTCGGATCCCTGCTGCTGACTTGGCTGCGCGGCCTGCCCGATGACATCTACTTCAAGGTGGGACTGATCGCGATCATCGGCCTGTCGGCCAAGAACGCGATCCTGATCATCCAGTTCGCGCACGAGCTTCAGCAAAAGGGCATGGGCCTGATCGCAGCCACCCAGGAGGCCGCGCGCCTGCGCTTGCGCCCGATCCTGATGACCTCGATCGCCTTCATCCTCGGCGTGCTGCCGCTGGCGATCAGCAGTGGCGCCGGCGCCAACAGCCGCCACTCGATCGGCACCGGCGTCATCGGCGGCATGCTCGGCGCCACCATCATCGGCCTGCTGCTGATTCCAGTGTTCTACGTGGTCGTGCGCCGCCTCACCGGCGACAAGAGTGATGGCACCGAATCCACCGGCGACGACGTGATCCGGCCATTCGACTGAGCCGCGCGTGATGTTCCGGGCAGGGTCGCGGCCTGCCCGGATTCACTGGCAGCAAGGCATTGGCATCCGTGGTCTGCCCGTATTTCACCGCGATCATTCCGGCGTTCGAGATCCCCGCCACCGGGCAGTGCAGGCGCGGCATCCTGTACTGCACACGGCACCGGACAACGCGGCGCGGATCACCCGCGATCGCGGCAGAACGCACCAGCTTCACCGCCGCTCCCGTCTTCGCATCGGCAGCAAACCGGGCATGACAATCACGCGCTCAGCGTGCCCTCCGGCATGCTTTCGGTCCCAGGATCCGCGCCTGCACTGCGTTTGTTCTTCTGCTGGAGCGGCGTGATCAGGGCGCGGTCGATCATTCGCGCTGATCGAACCCATTAACAAACCGGACTGTGCCTGCTCGATATTTGCTTATATACAGTCGTGGCCCCTATTCGTGGAGTCCGCGTAATGTCAAACCCCCAGCCCGAGCATATCGATCCGGTCGAGGACGTGATCGAGCACATTCTCCCGGCCGACGACATCGAGCTCACCGCGCCCGAGCCATTGGCGCCGCATCCGCTGGTCGCGCTGGCGCCAGGCCTCGGTCTGGTGTTGGTGATGGCGCTGATCGCCTGGTGGCTGGGACATCTGGCGCCGCTGGTCGGCGGCCCGGTGATCGGCATCGTGCTGGGCATCATCGTGCGCAACCTGCGCGCGCCGGGCGCGGTGTTCCACACCGGCATACGCTTCGCCGCGCGCCAGGTGTTGCAGTGGTCGGTGGTGGTGCTGGGCTTCGGCCTCAGCCTGGGCACGGTGGCGCACACCGGGATGGCCTCGCTGTCGGTCACGCTGGTCACCATGACCGCGGCATTTCTGACCGCGTGGGGCCTCGGCAAACTGTTGGGCGTGTCGGGCAATCTGAAGACGCTGATCGGTGTCGGCACCGCGATTTGCGGCGGCTCGGCGATCGCCGCGGTCACCCCGATCGTGCGTGCCGACGAACACGAAACCGCGTTCGCCATCTCCACGATCTTCCTGTTCAACCTGGTCGCGGTGCTGCTGTTCCCGTTCCTCGGCCACCTGATGCATCTGTCCGATTTCGGCTTCGGCATGTGGGCCGGCACGGCGATCAACGACACCTCCTCGGTGGTCGCGGCGGCGTACAGCTACTCGCACGCGGCAGGGGACTACGCGACCATCGTCAAGCTGACGCGCTCGACGCTGATCATTCCGGTGTGCCTGGTCCTGGCCGTGATCGAGGCCTGGCGGCAGAAGCAGAGCGGCGCGCAGGGTTTCAGCCTGGCGCGCATCTTCCCGTGGTTCATCGTGTGGTTTCTGGTGGCATCCGGCGTGCGCACGGCGGGGCTGATCCCCAACGACTGGCAGCCCTATGTGGCCGAACTGGCGACCTTCATGATCGTCATGGCGCTGACCTCGATCGGCCTGTCCGCCGATCTGCGCCGCATGGCCGCCACCGGCGCCAGGCCCATCCTGCTGGGCACCGGCGTGTGGGCCGCGGTGGCGATCAGCAGCCTCCTGGTGCAGCACGCGCTGGGGCAAATCTAATAGCATCCGCTGCGCTTGCGCCACGCGCCGGCGCGGCAGTCCGCTGCGCGTGGCCGCGGCCGAATTCAGCGCAGTCCGGTCTCGTTGCGCGCGATCACCAGGCGCTGGATCTCGCTGGTGCCCTCGTAGATCTCGGTGATCTTGGCGTCGCGGAAATAGCGCTCCAGCGGCATCTCCTTCGAGTAGCCCATGCCGCCGTGCACTTGCACGGCCTGGTGGGTGATCCACATCGCCGCCTCCGATGCGGTCAACTTGGCCACCGCGGCCTCGGTGCTGAAGCGCCCGCCCGCGGCGCCCTGCTCCGCCTGCTGCTTGGCGAAAGCCGCGCGCAGCGTCAGCCAGTAGGCGGCCTCGAGTTTGCACTTCATGTCGGCGATTTTGGCCTGGATCATCTGGAAGCTGCCGATGGCCTGGCCGAAAGCCTTGCGTTCGCGTGCGTAATCCAGCGTGGCCTCGTAGGCGGCACGCGCCAGGCCCACCGCCTGCGAGGCGATGCCGATGCGCCCGGCGTCGAGCACGCCCATGGCGATCCTGAAACCGTGGCCTTCCTCGCCGATCACGTCAGCGGCCGGCACGTGGTAATCCTCGAACTCGATCTCGCAGGTGGCCGAGGCGCGGATACCCAGCTTGGGCTCGGTCTTGCCGCGGTGAAAACCCGCGCGCGCGGTGTCGATCATGAACGCGCTGATGCCGCGCGCGTGTTTGTCGGGATCGGTCATCGCGAACAGCAGGATGTACCTGGCCACGGGACCCGAGGTGATCCAGCTCTTCTTGCCGTTGACGACATAGCTGCCATCGCCTTGCTTGACCGCGCGACAGCGCATGGCCGTCGCGTCGGAGCCGGACTGCGGCTCGGTCAGCGCGAACGCGCCAATGGCTTGGCCGCTGGCGATGGGACGCACGTACTTCTGCTTCTGTTCCTCGCTGGCGAATTTCAGCAGGCCGTTGCAGTACAGCGTGTTGTTCACCGACATGATGGTGGAGTGCGCGCAGTCGGCGGCGGCGATCTCGATCATTGCCAGCACGTAGGAAATCGAATCCATGCCGGCACCGCCATACTGCTCGGGCACCTCGATGCCCATCAGGCCAAGCTGGCCCATCTCGCGGATGTTGTCCAGCGGGAACTCGCCTTTCTGGTCCAGTTCCGCGGCCACCGGCGCGATGCGCTTGCGGGCGAAATCGCGCGCCATTGACTGGATCGAGAGCTGGTCGTCGGTGAAGCTGAAATCCATGGGAGCCTCCGGAAAACGCTGCCGCGCGTGGCAAACGCGCGTTTGAAAAAGCACGATTGTAGCGCGGCGGCCCGCTTCCCCGCGCCCGCGCCGCCACTCAACGCGAGTGCGCGTCAGGCGGGCACGGCTGCGGCGACGGCTTGCCACGGCGCTGCGCCAGCAGCCAATCGAGCAAGGCCGGCGTGTCGTAAGCCTCGGGCCAGATCACGTGCGGCGCCGGCCACGGGCCGTGACGGTACTCGGTGTAGCACGGCCTGCCGCCGGCCGCGCGCAACGCCGCCACCACTGGGCGCGAGCCGAGCATGGCCCCGCCGTAGCCGGTGACCACATTGGTGTCGTTGTCATCGGCCGCGGCGAATATCCATTCGGGGATCCGCGCGATGCGTGCCAGGCCTTTCAATTCGGTGGCGCCGGTCATCGGCACCAGCGCCGCGAATGCGTGCGGATAGGCCTTGGCCGTGGCCCATGCGCCGCTGGCGCCGGACGACAACCCGGTCAGATACACGCGCCCGCGGTCCACCGGCCAGCGCGCCTCGATCGCGCGGATCACACCCATCACCTGGCGCGGATTCCAAGTTTCCGTCGGCGATTGCGGTGCCGCGAACAGGACCGGGATATGCGCGGCGATGGCGTTGTCGAGCAGCTCCAGCGCGCCATTGGCGTCGTATTTGATCTGCGCCAGGTTGTCAGCGCCGGCCTGATCCGAGCCGTGCAGAAACACGATCAGCGGCAGGCGCGTGTGCGCCGGCAGTGGCATGGGCACATAGATGCGATACGGCAAACCCGATACACCGGGCGCGCGCGCGGCAAGGAAATCCGCCGGCGTCACGCCCGCCGCACGCGCTGTGCCCAGGACGGCAAGCAGGCACAGCAGCAAGCAGCAGCAAGCGCGCATGGGGTCACCCAAAAGTCACGATTCTAGCTGCGTGATGCGGACCGGAGCCATGCTGCCGGGTGTGCCTGCAATGGTCGCGCTTGCGGCCAGCGTTCATGCTGAAATATCCTTTCATCGCGATACATGGATTATTTGTGGACCTTCAACACGCTTCGCTGCTGCTGCGCCTGCTCGCCGATCCCACCCGCATGCGCCTGCTGGCGCTGCTGGAACAAGAGGAATTGACCGTCGCCGAGATCGCCGCGGCGCTGCGTCTGGCGCAACCGCGCGTATCCACGCACCTGGCCAAATTGCGCGAAGCCGGGCTGGTGCGCGACCGTCGCGCCGGGGTGTCGGTGTATTACCGTGCCGACAGCGGCCACGCGCCGCAACGTGATGCGCTGCTGGCCGGCCTGCGCGAAGGGCTCGACGACAGCCTGCTGGCCGGTGATCGCGAGCGCCTGCCGCGGGTACTGGCCGAACGCACCGGCACCAGCGGCTGGGCCGACAGCGTGGCCGGCGACATGGAGCGCCATTACTCACCTGGGCGCACCTGGGAAACCCTGGCGCGCGCACTGCTGCAACTGCTGGATACCGGTGCGGTACTCGACATCGCCTCCGGCGACGGCGTGCTGGCCGAATTGCTCGCGCCGCACGCGCAACGCATCGTCTGCGTGGATGTCAGCCCGCGCGTGGTCGCGGCCGCGCAGGCGCGGTTACAGCCCCACGCCAACGTCGAGGTGCGTCAGGGCGACATGCACGCGCTGGATTTGCCCGCGGCCAGCTTCGACCTGGTGTCGATGCTGCATGCGTTGACCTACAGCGCGCATCCCGCGCGCGCCGTGGCCGAGGCCGCACGCTTGCTGCGTCCCGGCGGCCGCCTGCTGCTGACCACGCTGGCGCGACATGAACACCGGGCCGCCGTGGCGCCATTCGGACACTGCAACCTCGGCTTCCGCCGCGAGGATCTGCTCGGCTACGCGCGCCGCGCCGGACTGGCCGTGCAATCCTGCCAGATCATCAGCCGCGAGCGCCGCGCGCCGCATTTCGAAGTCCTCAGCCTGCTCGCCCGCAAACCCGCATGACCACGACCCTGCCCTGGCTCGACCCCGCGCGCGTCGAGCGCCTGCACGATGCGCTGGCGCGGCGCATCCTCATTCTCGATGGCGCCATGGGCACCATGCTGCAGCAGCACGCGCTCGATGAAAACGCGTTCCGCGGCGCACGCTTCGCCGCCGGTTGCGACACCGCGCAGCAGCACGCGCACGGCGCCGGCTGCGGCTGCGATCTCAAGGGCAACAACGACCTGCTCACGCTGACCCAGCCGCGGATCATCCGCGGCGTGCACCGCGCCTACCTCGAGGCCGGCGCCGACCTGATCGAAACCAACACCTTCAACGCGACCGCGGTGTCGCAGGCCGACTACCGGCTCGAGCATCTGGCGTACGAACTCAACCGCGAAGGCGCGCGTCTGGCGCGCGAAGCCTGCACGGTGATGGAACACGACACGCCCGACCAGCCGCGCTTCGCCGTCGGCGTGCTCGGCCCGACCAGCCGCACCCTGTCGATCAGCCCGGACGTGAACAACCCCGCCTACCGCGCGCTGCGCTTCGATGCGCTGGCCGCGGCCTATCTGGAAGCCGCGCGCGGACTCCTCGACGGCGGCGCCGAGATCATCATGGTCGAGACCGTGTTCGACACGCTCAACGCCAAGGCCGCGCTGTACGCGCTGGAGGATCTGTTCATGCAGCGCGGCGCGCGCCTGCCGCTGATGATCTCCGGCACCATCACCGATCGCTCCGGACGCACCCTGTCCGGGCAAACGGCGGAAGCGTTCTGGTATTCGCTGCGGCATGCGCAGCCGCTGTCGATCGGGCTCAATTGCGCGCTCGGCGCGGGCGAGATGCGCCAGCATGTCGATGTACTGGCGCAGGTCGCCGATGTGTTCGTCAGCGCCCACCCCAACGCCGGCCTGCCCAACGCCTTCGGCGAGTACGACGAGAGCCCGGCGATGATGGCGGCGACACTGCGCGGCTTCGCCGAAGCGGGCCTGCTCAACATCGTCGGCGGCTGCTGCGGCACCACGCCCGCGCACATCCGCGCGATCCGCGAGGCGGTGACGCCGTTCGCCCCGCGTACGCCGGCGCAACCGGCGCCGTATACGCGTCTGGCCGGGTTGGAGCCGTTCGTCATCACCCCCGAGAGCAACTTCGTCAACGTCGGCGAGCGCACCAACGTCACCGGCTCGGCGCAGTTCAAGAAGCTGATCAAGGAGGATCGCTACGACGAGGCGCTGATCGTGGCGCGGCAGCAGGTGGAGAACGGCGCGCAGGTCATCGACATCAACATGGACGAGGGCCTGCTCGACGCCGAAGCGGCGATGGCGCGCTTTCTCGACCTGATCGCCGCCGAGCCGGACATTGCGCGCGTGCCGGTGATGATCGACTCGTCGAGGTTCAGCGTGATCGAGGCCGGGCTCAAGTGCGTGCAGGGCAAGGGCATCGTCAATTCGATCTCGCTCAAGGAAGGCGAGCAGACCTTCCTCGAACACGCCGCGCGCGTGCGCCGCTACGGCGCCGCGGTGGTGGTGATGGCTTTCGACGAGCAGGGCCAGGCCGACACACTGGCGCGCAAGCTGGCGATCAGCGCGCGCGCGTTCGAACTGCTCACGCGCAAGGCCGGTTACGCACCCGAGGACATCATCTTCGATCCCAACATCTTCGCCATCGCCACCGGCATCGAGGAACACGCCAACTACGCGGTGGATTTCATCGAAGCCGCGCGCGGACTCAAGCGCGCGTTCCCGCTCAGCCACATTTCCGGCGGTGTATCCAACGTGTCGTTCTCGTTCCGCGGCAACAACGCGATGCGCGAGGCGATCCACGCCGTGTTCCTGTACCACGCCATCGCCGCGGGCATGGACATGGGCATCGTCAACGCCGGTGCACTGGCGCTGTACGACGACCTCGACGCCGAGTTGCGCGAACGCGTCGAAGACGTCGTGCTCAATCGCCGCAGCGATTCCACCGAGCGTCTGCTGGACATCGCCGAGCGTTACAAGTCGAAAAAAGGCGAGATCGTCGCCGATGTGCTGGCCTGGCGCGAGCAACCGGTGCGCGCCCGCCTCAGCCACGCGCTGGTGCATGGCATCGACCAGTACGTGGTCACGGACACCGAGGAGGCGCGCCTGCTCAGCACGCGCCCGCTGGATGTGATCGAAGGCCCGCTGATGGACGGCATGAACGTGGTCGGCGACCTGTTCGGTGCCGGCAAGATGTTCCTGCCGCAGGTGGTGAAGTCGGCGCGGGTGATGAAAAAAGCGGTGGCGCACCTGCTGCCCTACATCGAGGCCGAGAAGGCGCGCAGCGGCGATACCGCCAGGTCCAACGGCAAGATCGTGATGGCCACGGTCAAGGGCGACGTGCACGATATCGGCAAGAACATCGTCGGCGTCGTGCTCCGCTGCAACAACTTCGAGGTGATCGACCTGGGCGTGATGGTGCCGGCGCAAAAGATCCTCGACACCGCGCGCGCGGAAAACGCCGACATCATCGGGCTATCCGGACTGATCACGCCGTCGCTGGAGGAGATGAGCCACGTCGCGCGCGAAATGCAGCGCCAGGATTTCCACATCCCGCTGCTGATTGGCGGCGCCACCACCTCGCGCGCGCACACCGCGCTGAAGATCGAGCCGCACTACCAGTCGCCCACGGTGTGGGTGAAGGATGCCTCGCGCGCGGTCGGCGTGGCGCAGTCACTGGTCAGCAAGGAACTGACCGATGCCTTCATGGCCAGGATCCGCGCCGACTACGCCGAGGTGCGTGCGCGCCATCGCCAGCGCGGCGGCAACAAGCCGCTGGTCACGCTGGAGCATGCACGCGGCCAGGCGTTCAGACCCGACTGGAGCCGCTATGCGCCGCCGCAGCCGCGCCGGCCCGGCATCACCGTGTTCGATGATTACGATCTGGCCGAGCTGCGCGCTGCCATCGACTGGACACCGTTTTTCCAGGCCTGGGAGCTGTCCGGCCACTACCCGCAGATTCTCGATGATGCGGTCGTCGGGGAGCAGGCCAGTGCGCTGTTCAAGGATGCGCAAACCATGCTCGACACGCTGATCCGCGAGCGCTGGCTGCGCGCGCGCGGCGTGATCGGGTTCTGGCCCGCGGCGCGCGTGGGTGACGATATTGCGGTGTACGCACAGCAGGCACCTGCTGCCGATGGAACAAGGGAAACCATCGCCACGCTGCACCACCTGCGCCAGCAGGCCGAGAAACCCGCCGAACGCCCGGATTGGTGTCTCGCCGACTTCATCGCCCCCGCGGACAGCGGCCTGCAGGATTGGATCGGTGGCTTCGCGGTCACCAGCGGGCTGGGCATCGAGCCGCACCTGGCGCGCTTTCAGGCCGAGCACGACGACTATGCGTCGATCCTGCTCAAAGCCCTGGCCGACCGCCTTGCCGAGGCCTTCGCCGAGCGCCTGCACCAGCGCGTGCGCCGCGAGTTCTGGGGCTACGCGGCGAACGAGACACTGGACAACGACGCACTGATCGCCGAGGGCTATCGCGGCATCCGCCCCGCGCCGGGTTACCCGGCCTGCCCCGACCATACCGAGAAAGCCACGCTGTTCCGCCTGCTCGACGCCACGGCCAACACCGGCATCGAGCTGACCGAAAGTTTCGCCATGGTTCCGACCGCAGCCGTTTCTGGCTGGTATTTCGCGCACCCGGACAGTCAGTACTTCGTGGTCGGACGCCTGGCGCGCGATCAGATCGCCGACTATGCGCGACGCAAGGGCTGGACCCAGGCCGACGCCGAACGCTGGCTGGCATCGTGGCTGGATTACGACCCGGAATAAGCAGTCGCTGGTGCTTCCGGCATGCGCCACGCCGGATTGCGCTTGATACGCTGGCGTCCGGCCCCCATGCATGCTGGCGATGTCGACAATCACGCGCGCGAACGACTGCGATGGCAATGCGGCACTGCTGGCAGGCGCAGACATGCGCATGCCGTCGTCGCGCTACGCCTTCGCACTGGAGCCGGCCGCGCTGGTCGATGCGTTTCGCCAGCATCCGCCACTGGACTTCAGCGCCTGGGAACACGCCGACGGCACGCCACTGTTCGCCACGCGCTTCGATCTGTTGACCACCACCGAGGCTGCGCTGCAGCGACGCGTGCGCGCCGTGCCCGGTTTTCGTCTGTGGCAACGCCTGCTGATGCCGCGCACGCTGTTCGCCGGCAGCACGGTCAGCGAATATCTGCCACTTTCCAGCCGTGCCGCGGCCGCCACGCTGCCGCGGCAATTGCGCGCGCAGTACGGGCGTGAATTCGCACTGATCATCATCAAGGACATTCCCTCGCACTCGCCGCTGCTGGATGCCGCCGACAACCGCGCGGCCGACACACTGGCCGCGAATGCGCGCGACGCCGGCTACGTGCTGCTGCAAGGCCAGGCATTGGCGCATCTGCCGATCGATTTCAGCAGCATCGATGCCTGGCTGGAGAGGTTTACCGCCAAACATCGCTACGACATCCGGCGCAAGCTCAAGCAGCGCAGCGCACTGAGCGTGGAGCACTGGCCGCTGGGCTCGCCGCCGCTGCAGGACCCCGCGCGTCGCGCCGAGCTGTACGCGCTGTACCAGCAGGTTTATGCGCAAAGCGAGATCCACTTCGACCAGCACCGCGCGCGCTTTTTCGATGCGCTGTTCTGCGATGCCACGCAGCCCGGGTTCCTGTTCGTGTTCCGCGCGCAGCAACGCATCGTCGGCTGGAAACTGTGTTACGTGCACGGCGACAAGCTGATCGACAAATACGTGGGCTTCGCCTATCCCGAGGCGCGGCGCTACGGCCTGTTCTTCGTCAGTTGGGCCGAATGCATCGACTATGCATTGCGTCACGGTCTGCAGCACTACATCAGCGGCTGGACCGATGCCGAGGTCAAGGCCTATCTGGGCGCGCAATTCACCATGACCCGCCACGCCGTGTACTTGCGCAATCCGCTGCTGCGCTTCGGGCTGCGCCACCTCGCATACAAGTTCGAAAGCGACAGCCGCTGGGCGAATGTCGACACGCCCAGTCGGTCCACCTGATCCGGTACCGGTTTCACGGCATGCCTGCCCGCGGCACGGCAAGCCATCCGTGGCTTGCCGCGATCGCGCTCAGCCCGCAGCGTTGGCGGATGGTGCATCCGGCGGCGTGCCGGGCGCGGCGAAATCCACCACCAGCGCGACGCGACGGTTGACTTCACCGTGCGCACCCCATGCGCCCGGCTTGACCAGGCGGTTGCGCGCATCGCCATAGCTCACCGCACGCAGCTCGCCGGCGCTCATGCCTTGGGCGATCAGGTAATCGCGCACCGCTTGGGCCCGGCGCATGCCGAGGCGCTGGTTGTAGGCTGCCGTGCCGGCTGGATCAGCGAAACCCTCGACCGTGATCAGCACATCCGGGTGGTGCTCGCGGATCACCCGGGCAAAACCGTCCAGCATTTGTTTGTCCTGGTCGCTCAGCGTGGCGCTGTTGAAGGCGAAGTGCGAGACGGTATCCACGCGAATGCGCCCCTGCAGCGCGGTGATCTGCGCGTCGTACTTGCTGAATGCGGATTTCATCTGCTGCGAGATCTGGTCGATCTGCTGTTGCTGCTGATCCAGTTGCTGCTGTTGCTTCTGGTCAGCGGCGCGCAACTGCGCGACGGTGCTGTCGAAGTCCGACTTGGTGACGTAATTGGCGCAACCGCCCAGCGCGAGCGTGGCCAGACCGGCGATGAACCATGTGGCGCGGGATGATCGTTGCAACATGACGAGCCTCCTTCTGTGCCTGGTGCGCCCGGGCGCCAGCGCGCGCATCGGGCATCGACTCTCAGGGGTGGCGCTGTGGACGAACCCTAACGCCGCCGTCAGGAGAACGCATGCCTGCGCGCCTGCCGGGTTCGCCACGGTTCATGCTGGGCGCGCCGGGGATGCAGCGTGCCGCTCTGTTAGTCTGAACGACCATGATCATGGATTCCCCGCCAGCAGGCGCACGCAACGTGCTCACCCCCAGCAGTCTCAACCGCCTGGTGCGCGGGCTGCTGGAGGATGCCATGGCGCTGCTGTGGATCGAGGGCGAGCTGTCCAACCTCGCGCGGCCGGCCTCGGGGCACGTGTATTTCACCCTCAAGGATGCGCAGGCGCAGGTGCGCTGCGCCATGTTTCGCCCGCGCAGTCAGACGCTGCGCTTCGCGCCCGCCGAGGGCCAGCGCGTGTTGCTGCGCGCGCGCGCGACGTTGTACGAGCCGCGCGGCGACTACCAGCTCATCGTCGAGTCGATGGAGGATGCCGGCGCCGGCGCGCTGGCGCGCGCGCTGGAGGAACTCAAGGCGCGACTGGCCGCCGAGGGCCTGTTCGATGCCGCGCGCAAGCGCGCGCTGCCGGCGTATCCGCGGCGCATCGGCGTGATCACTTCAGCCAGCGGTGCCGCCATCCGCGACGTGCTCAGTGTGCTGCGCCGGCGTTTTGCCCTGGTCGAGGCGGACCTGCTGCCCGTGCCGGTGCAGGGCAAGGAGGCGCCCGCGGCGATCGCGGCGATGCTGCAGCGCGCCTGCCGCAGCGGCCGCTACGACGTCGTGCTGCTGACCCGTGGCGGTGGCGCCAACGAAGATCTGGCCGCGTTCAACGATGAGACCGTGGTGCGCGCGGTCGCCGCATGCAGCGTGCCGGTGGTCGCCGCGGTCGGCCACGAAATCGACTTCACCCTGGTGGATTTCGCGGCCGATCTGCGCGCGCCGACGCCATCGGCCGCGGCCGAACTACTGGTGCCCGACGCCATCCTGTTGCACACCCGCCTGACACGCCTGCACGCGCAGTTGCAACGCCGCGCCGCGCAGGCGTTGCAGCAACTGGCGCAGCGCCTGGATGCCTGGCAGGCACGTCTGCACAACCAGCACCCGGCGCAACGCCTGGCCCGCGCCCGCGAACGCCTGCAAACCCTGCGCGCGCACATGTACTCGCTGCTGCCGACGCAACTGACCCGGCTACGCGCCCATGTGCAGCAATTGCGCGGCCATCTGCAAATCAGCGCACTGCGTAACCGGCTTGCCGCGGCACGCATGCGTCTGGCTGCAGCGCAGGCGCGCCAGCAACAGACGCTGCGCACGCTGCTGTTGCAACAGCAGACGCGGCTCGATGCGCTGCGCCGCGCGCTGCATGCGATCAGCCCGTTGGCCACGCTGGAGCGCGGTTACGCCATCGTGTTCGATGCCGAAGGCCACATCGTGCGCAGCGTGCGCGCCGTGCAGCCGGGGCAGTCCTTGCATGCACGACTTGCGGACGGTGATATCGGCCTGCGCGTCGTGGCCGCCGCGCCCGGCAAGACCAGCCCGGACTGAGGCCTGATCCCGACGTCCGCATCCGCTTCGGCAGCGGTGTATCGCACTGCCATGCCCCAGGCCCATTCGGCGTGCGGCATGGACGGCGGTCTGAACGCCGAAGGAGGCTACGGTCACGCCGATGCTGCACTGCGGCTACACTATCGCCTGATGCGCCCTGCACTTGCGACACGCCGGCGCTCATTCACGCCGCCACTGCATCCCCGCGCGCCGCATGAAGCAGTGCGTCCTGTGCATTCACGCGCATTCCATTTTTCAGGCCGCGGAATCCGCAGCCTGATGCGAGCCGAGGTTTTCCATGTCCCACGATGATCCCCAATTGACAACTGCCGAGCCGGCCCTGGCCAACTTCTCGACGCTGGGCTTGCCCG